>CBFCZO010000001.1:0-125689 GCA_965602675.1 uncultured bacterium
CCAACACCGTGCCACTCTTATCATCCCGGTCGTATTGCTCCACAGCGGGGAAGTCCTGAATCTTCGTCGAGCGGATGTAGCCGTCGGAGGAATCGTAGTTCATGTTTGCCGTTTGGCTGAGGGCATTGAATTGCATCTCCGCCATCGTACCGAAAATGATATTCACCCCTCCTTCCTCGTCGTCGCCGTAGTGAGCCGAGGCTTGTGAGACGGTGTAGCCGCCGCCGGAGGATGTCGAGCCGTCGGGCTCTTCGCTTTGCGCCGTTCCGTTGAAGGTTTCTGGAAGGTACTTCATCAGCGTCTTCCAATGGATGGTCTCTTGGGCCGCGAATGACGCAAGCGCCAGTATCAGACCCAAGGCTGCGGCCCCAATCAAATATTTCTTCATTAAAAGTCCTCCTGTTGATGCCTTTAAAAAGGCGGATCTACAGTCCGGTTTCCAACGATGTTTGCCATGAGGTTTGGGGGCAAATATATGTAATAGCTTCATGCTGCGCCACAGTATAAGCTTCGGATGAAGGCAGCGATGCCGACAGTCCGGAAAACGAGCGGTGTAGCGATGCTTATATCCGCTTTCATGCGTTATGATTAATCTCGCAGGAAACTATGGAATAATAAAAAGACGGGCTGAAAGGTCACCCGGTCCGCGGGAGAGAGCGAATGGGTCTAACAGTCAGGCAGCGGGGCGGAGTCGCGATGCTGGCGGCTTTGTTGGTGTTAGTTCTCCCGCCTCTGCAAGCCCGGGCTGAAGTGAAATACTCGATAGAGGCCGAGCTGGACCTTGCGGCCTCGATCCTTTCAGGGACCGCCCGGATTGTGCTGTCGGGCGTGGACCTTCCTTCCGAAGATGTGGTTTTCATTGCCAATTTCTTTGGAGACGGCAGAAGACTAGAGTTGGGAGGTGTGAGAGCCAACGGTCGGGAAGCAGGTGTTTTCGACGGTCCGTCCGGCGTTGCCGTCGAGTTGCCCGAAGCGCCGCAAGGTGAACTGGTCCTGGAAATCGAGTTCAGCCTGGCGGCTGTTCCGGAGAACGAAGGGATTATCCTCCTGGACGACAACCGTCGCGATGGGAGGTGGAATAGCTGGTACCCGCGCGTGACTGAGCCCGCACCGGCCTCCGCCGCCTACGAAGTGGGATTTACGTTAAAAGGCCCCGGAGCAATCGCCAGTTCGGCCTTGGCTGTCACGGAAGAATCTTCGGGTGCCGGGACAATCTACAGCCTGCGCGATCCGGCCGCTTCGTCATTGGCGATAGTGGCCAGCCCGATATTCGTCAGCCAACGCGCCGAGGTCGCAGGCGCCGACCTGGGCATCTTCATGCGCGAGGGAACGGAGGAGTGGGCGGATAACCTGATGGCGTCCGCCGCCGAGGCATTTGAGTACTTTTCCGAGCAGGTGCCGGGCTTTGAGCGCTCTCGGATCGATGTTGTGCTCGCCGCCGCCGATTATCTGCCCGGCGATTTCCAGCCGCGCATTGTGGTTATACGCGATGAGCTGGAGGAGATGGCGGAACGATTCGGCGGCGTGTTCGCGGCTAATTACCTCCGCTGGCGGGTCTCAATGGAGTTTGCGCGGGCTTACTGGGCCGGGCGCGTGCACCAGCCCGACGGCGTAATCCCCTGGTTGCGCGAGGGGCTGACACTTACCTTCGCGGAGAAGTACGCCGACTTTGCGCTGCTGGGCGGGCCGGTGTTCGATAACATCCGGCAGTTCTACCTCAATGCCGCCGCCTCGGAGCTGGATACCTCTCTGGCGCGCACAATCGAAGAGGCCGAAAGCGAAGGCATTGATGCGATGCAGGTGCTCGCCCGCAGCAAGGGCCTCTGGGTCGTCGGCATGCTCGAGAGCAGACTCGGGCGTGGAGGCTGGGCGAGGTTTGTCGAGGAGCTCACGACTCGTGACGAAGGGAGCGAATTAGCGCTGGAGGAAATAGAAGCCCTTGCGGAGGGGGCCGCCGACGGTTCGGTGAAACAGCTGTTCGACGACTGGATTCGCGGCAGCGTCAGGCTCGATTACGCTGTCGACAGCGTTCGCTCCGGTAGGGATGGTGTCAGCGTGAAGATCGTATCCAGGGGCGACGCGCACGCTCCTGTGACGATCAAGGCGGTTTTCGAGGGCGGTGAGGAAAAGACCCAGGTGGTTGAAATCGCAGGAGAAGAGAAGTGGGTCGAATTCAAGGGCGGCGGAGCGTTGCGACGTGTGGAAATCGACCCTGAACGCACACTACCGGACTTCAGCCCGGGTAACAATTTCCTCAGCTTCGGGGGCTCCGAGCGGATCGAGCTGCTCTATTCGATCGATAACTACTTCGAGATCGGCGAGCTGGTATTCGGCACCGAGACCGGCCGGGACGAAAACGGAAGAGAAAAGGAATTCGCTCTTTCAATCACCAACCTCACCGAGGAAACAAGGTCGCTCGGCCTCAAGCTGACAACCCGTTTCCCCGGCGCGCGTAACCGGGGCCTGCGATGGGTCTATATCGAGTTGGCAGCCGGTGAGACGCGCACCATACGCGATACTGTGTCGTTTGCGGACGACGGGAACGGCCTGGCCGAAGTGCGCGCCGAGTACTTCCCTGTTGCCGACAGGGAGGCTTTCGAGAAGCTCGGCATCAGGAACACCCCGGCGTTGGTCAGTTACTATGTGGTCGAGGTGTCCCCTCTTTGATGCCGTTGCCGCCGTTGTGGGCGGCCGTTATTTTCACCTGTAAGCGGGGGATCGGGATAAGATATGACAGGTAAACTCGTCGCAATATCGGTCAGCGAGAAGAAAGGTACCCAGAAATCGAACGTGCCCTCCGCGCACCTTGTCGAAGGGCACGGGATCGAGGGCGACGCCCACGCCGGGCCGTGGCACCGCCAGGTCAGCCTGCTGGCGCAGGAGAGCATCGACAAGATGACCGCCGCCGGCCTCGACGTCGGCCCCGGCGCTTTTGCGGAAAACCTGACAACTTCCGGAATCGACCTGCTCAAGCTTAAAATCGGCGACCGCCTGCGGATCGGCGAGGCCGAACTTGAGATCACCCAGATCGGCAAGGAATGCCACGATCACTGCGCCGTCTACGAGTTGGCGGGCGACTGCGTCATGCCGCGCGAGGGAATCTTTGCCCGCGTTCTGCGGGAAGGCAGGATAAGCGCGGGCGATGCCGTAAATACCATCTGATATTTACAATTATCGAAACCGCATTAAAATATCTTGTTCATCTAGACATTCCATTTTCTCCATATAATAGTGATGCAGGTTAACTGTCGTAAGTGTGTTTGATCCATTCGGCAAAACGCGCTATATTTAAAGTGACGTATTCGTTTTTGTATCGGGGTCCGGAAAGGCAGGGGTATGCAATGACCCTGTTGGCGGTTTTTCTTACCTTCATTTCCTTTTTTAGCTCGCAACGGAGTAGCGCTGTATTGCCGGCGGCTCACCAACCGGCGGATAGTTTTACCGTACAAACTCTTTCGGCTGATTACTGGACAGCCCGCCAACTATATGAGAAAGGCGAATACAAGCAGGCTCTCAAACTGCTCTCTCGTGCAGCCCGATACTACCCGCAGGCGCAGCACCTGCTGTCGGATATGTATTTAAACGGCTTGGGAGTTGAAAAGGACGTTCAAAAGGCGTTCGACCTGATGTACGAAGCAGCCTTTCGGGAGTTTATTCCAGCGCTATACGGCTTGGGTTATTACTATGAAAACGGCTTGGGGACTGAAAAGGATATTGGCAGGGCGATTCACTGGTACAAGCGGGCTGCACGCGCTAAATACATTGATGCCCGGCTCGCCCTCGGCAGGATCTATTTCGAGGGTGCTGACGGCGTCGAGCGCGACTCTCGGCAGGCGATCCTCTGGTACGAGCGCGCCGCCGAGTACAATTCCACCAGGGCGCAGTTCAACCTGGGCATGATCTACCAGAAGGGATTCGGGGTGGAGCCCGATCCTGAGAAGGCCTTCCATTATTACGAGCTGGCCGCGCATGGCGATGACCCCAAGTCGTGCCATTACCTTGCTCTCGCGCTCCTTATTGGGGAGGGAGTGGAGCGGAATTGCATAGAAGCATTGTCCTGGTTCGAGCGCGCGGCGGAGTTGGGCTACCGCGATGCAATGCTCAAACTGGCGATAATCTATCACACGGGCGACTGCGTGGAGGTTGATCTCTCCGAAGCGGCCGCCTGGTACCAAAAGGCCGCCGACCTCGGCGACGCCATAGCGCAGTGTGCGCTGGGCGAGTTCTACCTCACAGGCACCGGAGTGGAGCAGGACCTGCTGAAAGCCATGGAGTTACTGCGCAAGTCGGCGGAGATGGGATACGCGCCTGCGCTCTATTGCCTGGGCGTCGTTTACCTCCAGGGAATCGGTGTCGACAGGGACGAAGAGAAGGCGATACAGCTTTTTCGGCGTGCCGCCGAGCTTGGCAGCCCAGAGGCTGAGAAGGCCCTGGCTGGTCTGGAACGTTAAGGCATTTGTCAGCCGGCCTTGATAAATAAAGATTTGGAGTTGGGTAATTTAAACCACAGACCACTCCTCGAGTAATCTAGTAATAACGGGTTTCATAAGGTGAAGGCGCATTCTCAGCAAGCCGGGGACCGAGGGTGTAAAGATGAAGATTTCGATTAAGATCCATGTCGCTAACATTCTGTCCGCACTTACTGTTTTTCTTTGCTGTTTCTTATTTTTACCGGCTGAATCAAAAGCATTCTCCTTGACCGATGCGGCTGCACCGGCTCCACAGAAGAGGCCGAGGTATGCCAAATCGAGTGTCGACTTCGTTAGGGGATACGAGTTGCTGCAGCAGGGGGAGACCGAGGAGGGCCTGAAGTATATCCGCCGCGCGGCGAAAGACGCCGATCCCTGGGCGCTCTGCTTATTGGCGGATATGTATATGAAGGGTAACACGGTGGGACAGGATTTTGATGAGGCGTTCAGCAACGCACAACTCGCGGCCAGTAAGATCTACATTCCCGGCATTTACCGCCTGGGTCTGTGCTACGAGAACGGCTACGGCGTGGAACGGGATGTCAACGCCGCGATAACGCAATACATACGCGCGGCCCGCGAAGGTCTGAAAGAAGCGCAAATGGCGTTGGGGCGGATCTATTTCGAGGGAATTGGTGTGGAGCGGGACTACGAGGAGTCGGCGAAATGGTACAGGTGGGCGGCTTTCCGCGCACCCTACATCGGCCAATCCGATACCAACCTGATGAATCAGGCAAAATTCAATCTCGGCGTCATATACCTGCATGGTCTCGGAGTGGAGAGGAACCTGTCAGAAGCACTTAATCTTTTCGAAAAGTCAGCGGAACAGGGCGATGCCAAGGCAAGTTTTTACGCCGCCGAGATGTACTTCAACGGCGAAGGCTGCCGCAGAGACGCGCAAAAAGCACTCAGGACTCTCGAAATAAGTTTCGACCGTGGCTACCACTACGCCGCTTACAGGCTCGGGAGCATTTATGCATTCGGAGAGGGGGGAGTTGATCCCGACCAGTCGCAGGCTGCGGTCTGGTTCGGTAAGGGGGCGGAGACAGGTTTAGCCGAGGCTCAATACGCTCTGGGAGCCATGTATCTTGCCGGCAGCGGTGTCGAGAAGAATACCGATCGAGCCGTCGAGCTGATAAGTAAGGCCGCCGAAGTGGAATACCTTCCCGCTCTCTTCGGCCTGGGGAGGCTCTATTGCGAGGGAGTGGGCGTGGAGAAGGACCTCGAGAAGGCAAAGGAGTGCTTCCGCCGGGCAGCGGACCATGGCTATGAGCTGGCGGTTCAGGCGCTATCGGAGCTCGAGGAAACGAAATAACGGCTTCTTCGGCCGGTCGAGGAAAGGGGACCTTCGCGGTCCCCTGGTTCATTCCATCATCGGTAGTGACGGCGTCAAATATCTGACAGTGAGGTGATCACCCTGTCGACAAGCTTGTAGTCCTTCGCTTCGGAGGAAGACAGCCAGTAGTCGCGGTCGGTGTCCTGCTCGACCTGCTCTACCGTCCTGCCGGTGCACTCGGCGAGGATCTCGTTGAGCCGGTGCTTTAGCTTGAGAATCTCGCGCGCCTGGATCTCGATGTTGACCGCATCGCCCTCGGCACCTCCGAGCGGCTGGTGGATCATGATGCGGGCGTTGGGAAGGCCCACCCTTTTACCGAGAGTTCCCGCCGCGAGGAGAAGTGCCCCCCCGGAAGCCGCCATGCCGGTGCAGATGGTGACGATGTCGGGCTTGACGAAACGCATCGCGTCGTAGATCGCCAACGCCCCGCTGACCGAACCGCCGGGACTGTTAATGAAGAACAGGATGTCCTTCTCCGGATCATCCTGCCCGAGGAAAATCATCTGGGCGGTAATCAGGTCGGAGCTCTTGTTGTTGATCTCTCCGCTCAGGAAGATCATACGGTCCTTCAAAAGCCGCGAGTAGATGTCGTAACTCCGCTCTCCCTCGGCGGTTTTCTCTATGACAATCGGTACCAGATTCATAGTCGTCCTCATATGGATTGCGAGACGCAAGAGTATAGCGTATCGCCGTCCGATGTTGTAGGGGTCTTGCTCAACGCGGTGCCAGCGTGAACAGGACTATTCCGACGGCCACTCCCACGTTGAGTGAGTTGAGCGGCCCACGCATCGGTATGCGGGCGCTGATATCGCTTTTCTCGCGCAGCAGGCGGCGGATGCCTTCACTCTCACCTCCGAATACAAAGGCGTAGTCGAGATCAGGATCGAGCTCGCCGACAGCCTTGTCCCCTGACGCCTCTACGGCGACGCACCAGATATCCCTCTTGCCGATCTCTCCCAGCGTGCGGGCGAGGTTGGTTACGCGCGCGACCTTGGCGACCGCTGCCCCGCCTGCCGATGCCTTTACCGCTGCGGCCGTCATCGAGGCGGCGTTGCGCTTGGGGATGATAATGCCGTCGGCGCCGGCGCAGACGGCGGTGCGCACGATCGAACCGAGATTGCGCGGATCCTGCACGCCGTCGAGAACGACCAGCCGCGCGGGCTTCGAGAGTGAGTTTAGGATAGCGTCGAGTTGGGCGTATTCGTACTCGCCGACCTCGGCGACGACACCCTGGTGTGCTCCTCCGTCCGCCAAGCGGTTAAGGGCCTTTTTCTCGACGAAACTGAATGCCACGCCCGCCTCGCGCGCCAGCCGCGTAACCCTTCCCAGCTGGCCGTGCAGCGGGCCCTTCTGCAGATAAACGTGCTCCAGCTTCGCCGGATCGGCCCCAAGCTGCTCCAGCAGCGGATTAATTCCGTAGATAACCGGCAAAACTCAACTCTCCTCGAGAGCTTTGACTGTCGCCTCGATGCGCTCTCGCACGCCCCGCACCGGTTTCGGCAATGGCAGGCCCTTGCCCGCTTCCAGCAACGGGACAAGCTTGTCGAGCTCCGGTCCGACGTTACAGCCGGTGATAGCGACACGGAGGGGATGGAACAGCCCTCGCCCCTTGACGCCGATGCGCTTGCTTACTGCCTTTGCTGCGACTCTGAAGCCGTCGACGTCAAGTGGATCAAATCCGGCTGATTCCTCCAGGAATGCGGCAAAAACATCGCCGACGCCTTCGCCGCGCAGCTTGGTACCCGTCTCGGGATCGGCCAGGGCTTTTGCAGCGTCGAATTCGAAGACCAGGCGGGCGCTATCGGCAAGCTCAGTCAGTGAAGCCGCAGAGCCGGCGAAAGCCTCGATGAGCAGCAGAGCCCAATCGTTGATCTCCCCCTGTGGCGGCCCGGCAAAGAATCCTTTCGTCAGCAGCAAAGGTAGTGCGTGCTCCAGCACCACGGCCGTCGGCAAGGCGCGCATGTGCCGGCCGTTGAGCCAATTGAGCTTGTCGACACTGAAAGTGGCAGCAGACTTGTTGATCCTTTCGATTGAGAAGACCTCGACAAGCTCGGGCAGTGTGAACACCTCGCGCTCGTCGCCGGGATTCCAGCCGAGCAGTGCGAGGTAGTTAATCAGCGCCTCTGGCAGGTAGCCGCTGCGGCGAAACTCGTCGACCGACGTGGCGCCGTGGCGCTTGCTCAGGCGCGAGCCGTCGGGGCCGAGGATCATCGGCAGGTGGCCGAACCTCGGCAACGGGAAGCCGAGCGCCTCGTAGATCAGGATCTGGCGCGGAGTGTTGGAGATGTGGTCGTCGCCGCGCAGCACGCGGTTGATGTGCATCAGGGCATCGTCGAGCACCACCGCGTAGTTGTAGGCCGGCAGGCCCTCGGATCGGCCGATGACGAAGTCGCCAATGATTTCCCGCTCGAACGAGAGCATCTCGTGCACCAGGTCTTCCCAGGCGATCGCTGGGCCCTCCTCGACGCGGAAACGCACCGCGGCCGCCTCGCCGCCGTCAACCCTGCGTTTGGCCTCCTCCGGCGCTATCGAGCGGCACTTGCCCGAATAACGCGGCGGGCGCCCGTCGGCCAAGGCGCGCTCGCGCTCCGCCTTCAACTCGTCCGGCGAGCAGAAGCAGTAATAAGCTTGGCCGCCCTCGAGAAGTTTCTCCGTATATTCCTTGTAGAGTGCCTCGCGCTCGCTCTGGCGGTAGGGAGCGTAGGGGCCGCCGATCCCGGGGCCCTCATCCCAATCAAGCCCGAGCCATTCGAGGTCGCGCAAAAGGGTGTTCTCGCTCTCGCGTGTGGAGCGCTCGATGTCGGTATCCTCGATCCGCAGCACGAACGTCGCTCCCTCCTTACGGGCGAGCAGCCAGTTGTAGAGCGCCGTGCGAACGTTGCCGACATGCAGGTGCCCCGTCGGGCTGGGTGGGAAGCGGTATCTATTGCTCATGGCAGTCACAATCTCCTGAAATTCTGGCGAGACTTTATCATCGCTCCCGCCCTGGCGGCAATGCCCCGTTCACACGCGATCCGGCGTAGATGTCGAAAGGAGAAACGAACTGTTGAAGGAAGTACGAGCGGGATTTATACTGGGTCAGTCACTTGAGAAATCTTTTCGCAATCCAATTCTGAGGGTCAATTCCTAAAAACAGGGGAGGGACCGTAATGGAAGTTTCCAGCGGTAAGAGGGGGTTGCCGGAGTCGGCATACCGCCCCCTCAAGGAAGGGGAGGTCTACACTCCGTACGTATCGCCGGAAGTGAGCATCCCCGAGTTCACGCCGCGCTCGGTTATAATCGGCATCATCCTGGCCGCCGTCTTCACGCTGGCGGCAGCGGTGTCGGGCTTGCGGGCGGGCACTGTTTTCGAGGCGGCGATACCGATCGCGATCCTGGCGATCGGCATCGGTAAGGTTTTCCGGCGCAAGAACACGATTCTCGAGAACGTCATCATCCAGAGTGTTGGGGGAGCCAGCGGCCTGATCGTCGCTGGCGCGGTTTTCACCCTGCCGACGCTCTACATGCTGGCCACCATTTATCCGGGCGAAATCTCGCCACCGAATCTCCTGACGGTGTTCATGGTCTCGCTGCTCGGCGGCCTGCTCGGCGTCATTTTCCTCATTCCGCTGCGCAGGTACTTTGTCGCCGACCAGCATGGGCTGCTGCCGTTCCCCGAAGCGACGGCGATCAACGAGATTCTTGTGACGGGTGAGAAGGCCGGCAAGCAGGCGGGCGTGCTGGCAATCGCGATGGTTATCGGCGGCATCTTCGACTTTCTCTGCGACGGCCTGCGCCTCTGGGGTTCGCACTTCAACTGGCGGGCGTTCGGGGGCTGGTTCCAGGAGTTCACCGCAAGCACCAAGATGGTGCTGCGGATGGAAAGCCTGGCCTTCTTCGTCGGGCTGGGGTACATCGTCGGCATGCGCTACGCGACGATCATCGTCATGGGCAGCTTCATGAGCTGGATGGTGCTGGTTCCGCTCTTCGGCTGGGTGATCGGCAGCTTCCCCGATGCCTCGATGATTGCCGGGACCACTTCGATAGCCGTGGCCAGCATGACGCCCGAAATCATCTTCCGCAACTTCGTGCAGCGCATCGGTATCGGCTGCATCGCCGCCGCGGGCATCCTTGGCATCATCAAGAGCATGCCGGTTATCATCGACTCGTTCAAGATCGGTTTCAAGGGCATCTCCGGGGGCGAGAAGGGTGATTCCAAGGCGATGCCCCGCACCCAGATAGACATGAACATGAAGCTGATGCTCGGCCTTCTGGGGGCTTCACTGATAGTGATGGCTATCTTCTTCTACGTTATCACCGGCAGCGCGATGAACTACACGCTGATCGGCCTGCTGGTAGTCTTCGTCATCAGCTTCCTATTCACGACTGTTGCGGCTAACGCCATCGCCATTGTCGGCACCAACCCGGTCAGCGGCATGACGTTGATGACACTGATCCTCAGCTCCGTGTTTCTACTCGCTGCCGGGCTGAGCGGTCCGAACGGCATGTTTATCGCGCTGATCATCGGCGGCGTAGTCTGCACTGCGCTGAGCATGGCGGGCGGTTTCGTCAGCGACCTCAAGGTCGGCTATTGGCTCGGCGCGACGCCGGTGCAACAGCAGCGCAGCAAAATAATAGGCACGATCGTCTGCGCGGCGCTTGTCGGCCTGGCGATAATGCTGATCGACAGCGCCTTCGGCTTCCTCATCACCGATCCGGCCACGGGCCAGATCATCGCCAACCCGGCGATGCCGGCTCCGCAGGCGAACCTGATGCGCGAGGTGATCATCACCTTCATGGATCCGACCGCCATCATCCCCTGGATGCTCTTCGGCATCGGCATCATCATCGCGCTGCTCATGAACTTTGTCGGCGTTCCCGCGCTGGCATTCGGCCTCGGTATGTATCTGCCGCAGGAGATCAACACTCCGCTGCTGCTCGGCGCCTTCGCAGCCTGGCTGCTTAAGAAGAGCAGTAGAGATAAGGAACTGTCCAACGCCCGCTACCAGAAGGGCATGCTTATCGCCAGCGGATTCATCGCGGGCGCGGCATTGTTCAAGATCCTTGAAGCCGTGCTTAGGATTATCCCTTTCAACGGGGAGAACATGTTGGCTGTAATCCACAACTATTACAATGCCAACGAGATCGCCGACACCTACTTGATGGGCATGGAAGCCAACACCGCTAATCTGATCGGTTTCGTCTTGATCTTCCTGCTCACGGCCTGGCTGTTCTGGAACTCGTTGCGGGCGAAGCCCGAAGAGGGCGGGCCTGCCGAGGAGGCGTGAGGCTGGAAAAAGTTATCTGCAATTGAGATAGACTCAGAGAGCCGCCGCGTCTGGATACACGGATGCGGCGGCTTCTTCGCACAAATCCACTTCTTAAGTATTAACGAGTGTCAATGAGCGTAGTGCTGTGGATTCCCGGCGAAACGTCGAAGACGGCTTCGCGGCCGTCCTGGCTGAAGATAACCGATAAGGCTTCCTTCTCGAGGAATCCTGTGGTGCTTATCGAGACGGCGTTCTCACCGTCAGGCAACTTTAGGCGGACATTGAAACTCTGGGGTCCTTTCCCTCCAGCGCGATAGGCTCTTAGCTGAATCCGTCCCTTGTCAGCGTAGGGAATCAGAATGGTAAACGGATCGGCGTTGGTCTGAAGCGGCGTGTCGCCTCCAGCCTTGGTCCATACGCTCTGCTCGAACTTGCCGCGAAGCCTCTCGGTTTTGGCGCGGGAGTCGGGCTGGTCATCGCCCGGCGCGGCTGCGTTGTAGTAAGCGAAACCGTAGAGCTTGGCAGTGCGGAAGATCGAGACGGCAGGTGTATCCACGAGAGCATTACCTTCCCGGCGCTCGCCGTCCTCGTCATATTCGCCGGTGTCGCCGGTGGCAATCACCATACCACCGCCCGAGGCGAACGTTTTTATGGCCTCGGCTTCCGTGTCGCTGAGGCAAGCGATATTAGGCAGAATCAGCGTGTCGATTCCGCTCAGAGAGTCCATATCGGCGGTAGTTACCACCCTGAACGGAATGTGAAGTTGCAGCAGCATCATGCCGGTGCCGAGGAATTCCCCGGCGCAACGCCACGGCTCCATGCGCTTGCGGAAGTCGTGGAAGACTATGCTGTCGCGCGAATAGTACAATCCGACATTCGCGTATGTCTCGATTCCCTTGCCGTAGTAAATCTTCTCGTTTGCTGCTATCCAGGCGAATAGTTCTGTTCGCGCTTCTCCGTCGACGCTGCCCGACATGTCAGGTTCGTCGGTCTCCCAAAAATTACACCCCGCTGTTAGCTGGAGCGCGGCCAGTCTTCGCATGTTCCCGGCGTCGCCCTCATCGGTGTAGGAAAGGATCCATGAGGGATCGCCTCCGTCGAGCGCACGGTAAGTCAGGTAGCGGACGATGTCCTCCAGCCACGAGTATTCGTGGTAGCCGCTTGAGGAGCCGTCGACATTGGTCCATTCGTGACAACGTGCGTCGCTGTTCCGTGCTATTGACGCCGGGTCGCAGGCGGTTTCGGCCGCGTCGTTGATACCGTTCCAGTGCTCGATGATCAGTTTTGTTTTCTTGTTGCTCTTGCGAACAGCCAGCCGTGCTTCAGTGATGAAGTTCTCGATTTGTTCGAAGCGGAAGCGGACGAAGCGGCGGAAGTTGGCATCATTCCAGTTTGCTTCCCGCGGTAGTTTTGTTCCGTATTGCGTTTCGTAGATTGCCGCGCAGTCCGGGCAGGCGCAAGCCCAGCCCCAGCCGCGCTGCTCGTCGAACCAGCCGCGCAGGAAGGGGACGTCGATGTAGATGCCGTCGACGCCGGTCGCCGCCAGCCGACGTAATTCATCTCTCCAGACTGTCTTGTAATCGGGGTCGTTGGGGCAGAGCCAGACATCCTCGTCGTTCGGTCCCACCCAGAACGCACCCGCGTCCGCCCCATAGAGCAGGGCGGGCTCCCCGTTCAGTCCGCGCTGAGCCCATACGGGGTGTTCGCTGTAGGTGCTTCTCTTTCCGGAGTCGACCACTCCGTCGCGGTTCATATCGACGTTTTCGCTTACCGACTCCAGCGGAGCCTGGTAGATGAAAAACCGCATGCGGGGGTGGGCGGAGCGCGCGCACCCGAGCACACGCTCGACCATCCCAACCTGGTCGGCGATTGGCTCGCTGCTGAAGTCGAGATCGACAGTGTTCACTCCCTGCGCTGCGAGCTCGTCGATTCTGTGGCGGAGTTCAGCATCGCTCATCCCCACCCACATATCAGTCGCCGCGATTCTTGCACGCCGAAGCCAACGGGCGGTTCCGGCCGTGACCTCATACGTGCAGGACATCAATAGAAAGGTAGTGAGCACTAGTGAGACAGCCATGGCCGAAGGGCGCCGCCTTGCGATTATTGTCTTGAGATCGTACATTTAGCGGGATTGTATATCAGACCGGAGCGAAGAGACAGTGGTTCAGCGGCCTAATACGCGGTCCAGTCGGCAGCCTTCTTTCGAAAAAGAACTCAAGGCGCGCCGGCTGCCTCGTTTCGTGAAACTGCTCATGGTGCTCTTTTTTATTGCTATCTTCGCCGTCGGAGCCTGGTTCCTGGTCTTCAGCCTGATATCGCCTTCGGATGACGCGCGCGAGGCCGAAGGAGTGCTGCAGGATATCACCATCGCCGGATTCGATTTCATCCGCGGCGAGGGAAACCGGGTGTTCATTCATGTGAAGCCCCCGTTAATTATCAATCTTCCCGGCGCCGGAGGGAGGTACGCCATGCGCGTGCAGATCAGGCTGGAGGTAGACAGCCGGCGGGTTGCCGAGGAACTTAACGAACACCCCGCCAAGTACCACCGGATGGTGGATCTGATGCTGACGGCGCTGAAATCCAGGAGCTATGCCGAACTGGCATACGGCGACGGCATCGATGAGCTCAAGGAGGAGTTGCTCGCGAAGCTCAGCCCGTTCGTCACGCGAGGCAGGATAATACGTGTTCTGTTCCACGAGCTTTATTTTGCGGAGGTCCTGCCATATGCGAAGGTAGAAACCTAGATCGTCTTTTTTCTGAACAGCAGATAGGAAAGCCCGACGAAGCCAGCGCTGATCATCGCCATGGTGAGAGCGAGCTGGTAGGGCACCCTCCCCGCCACGAAGATCGGCCTCAACACATCAGGGTAGATGTAACCGTAGATCGAGAAATACATTGTCTCCTCGAAGATGACGAGGAGCATCATCACAATGCAGAGCGCCAGGCTGGTCGACAGCACCTTCATTTGCTCATCAAATACAACACCGACCATAAAAGTGAACGCCAAGATCACCAGCACCACGAGGTAGCAATAGATTGCAGCCACCAACAGGGCGATGGGATCGATCGCCTCGTCGACCAGCGCTGCTGCCGGCCAGGCGATCATCGTCGAGATGATCACGGGTAGCGAGAGGATGGCCGCGTTGAAAACAAACTTCTCAACGAGGACGCGTGCGCGCGAAATCGGCCGCGAAAGCAGCAGTTCCATCGTACCCGCTTCAGTCTCGCGCGAAATGGCCGAGGCGCCGAGCAGGATAGCCAAGCCGGAGCCGAAGATCACACCGTTTTTTATCAATTGCTGAGTGATGATGTAGAAGACGAAGCCCTCGGTGGCAATGCCGCCGACCATCCCGCGGAAGAAATCGGGCATCTGATCCAGCACCAGCGGCACCAACTTCTTTATATTCGGCCAGAAGAGGACCTGCACAAGGGAAACGGCCGACATCAGTATGGTGAATGCCAGGACCTTAACCCATTCATCCCTGATCAGTTTGGCCAGCATCCTCATTCAGGTAAATCCCCTCGTAGATATCATCCAGCGTGGCGCTGCGGTAACGCAGGCTCTCGACCGGCAACTCTGTCACCGCGCGCAGGACTGCGCGACTGTTGTCCCCTGCTTCGGTCTCGATGATGAACTCCGCGCCGCGGCGCCTCACCCTAAGTACCCCAGCAAGCATCAGGTCGCGCTCCTCCACGCTGTCCGTGAAGGTTGCGACGATCACGGATCCGAGCCGGCTGCGCACCGCCTCTATCTCCTCGTCGGCGATCATCAAGCCCTCGCGGATGAATCCAACCCGCGTGCAGATGTGCTCGATCTCGCTCAGCACGTGCGAACTGATCAGCACAGCGCCGCCGTGATTCGGCCATTTTTCGACCTGCTCGAGAAAAAGCTTCTTTTTGCTCGGATCCAGGCCCTTTGTGGGCTCATCAAGAATCAACAGATCGGAATTGTGACTGAGGGCGGCGATCATCGCCAGGATCTGCTTCTGACCGCTCGAATACGATTTGACCTTGCGGTGCAGCGGTATGTCGAACATCTCGATCAGGCTCCTGACACGCTCCTCCTCCCCGCCGCCGTGGAGCGAGAGCAGAAACCTCAGTTGCTTGTCTCCCCGCATGGAATTGTAGAGCCTGACTTCGCCGGACATAAAACCGATCCGGCGCCGTATCGCCACCGATTCCCTGACGATGTCGAGGCCGAAAAGGGTGCCTCCGCCGGAATCGGGCCAGGCCAGGTTGAGCAGCATCTTGACTGTTGTGGTCTTGCCGGCGCCGTTGGGGCCGACGAAGCCGTAGATCTCACCTCGCCGGATGCGCAGGGAGAGGCCGTCGACAGCCGGTTTGCGCTGTCCGGGATAACGTTTCGTCAGTCCCTTTACATCGACGATGAGTTCTTCTACATTGCCCATAACCACACCGGGAACCGAGTATAACACGAAGAATCCGGCGGAATATGAATGTTGCCGGATGAAGGAGAGGGGATTGGAATTCAGCCTTCGCAGCCTGGTGGAGCCGGTTTCTTCCCTGTTCTTTCCGTCGTACTGCTATGTCTGCGGAGAGCGGCAGCCGCGCGCTGATCTGCAAGTCAACGTTTGCCGAGACTGCTGGCAAGGCGTCCGGGAGATCGGCGACGCGGTCTGTTTCCGTTGCGGTTTGCCGATTGAGTCCACGCCGGAGGATCTGCCCGATGCATACTTCTGCGCTCGGTGCCGCGGCAAGCGCGTACCGTATAAGATGATGCGGTCGCTCTACCGCTATGAAACACCGCTGAGGGAAATGATCCACCTGTTCAAGTTCGAAGGGATGCTCGCTCTCGGGCGTGAGTTCGCCCGCCGCCTGGCGAGGTGGGCTGCGGATATCCGCGGGCTGCGCGATGCCGACGTGGTTGTCCCCGTCCCGCTGCATCCGCTTCGCAGGATCGAGAGGGGATTCAACCAATCTCGTATCCTGGCTAATGCCGTGGCGAGCGAGCTCGGCAGGCCGATCCCGCGGCATGGAACATTGTGGGAACTCAAGCGGGTGCGAAACACTCCACCCCAGAGCACCCTGGAGCCCGATGAGCGGCGCGGTAACGTGAGGGGTGCTTTCGCAGCTCGCCTTCCCCGCCTGCTGCGGAAAAAAAAGGTGCTTCTGGTCGATGACGTGGCGACAACAGAGACAACGGTGCGGGAATGCGCCCGAGTAATGAGGCGCGCCGGCGCGGCGGAAGTTGTCGTTCTTACGCTTGCCCGCTCCCTGGCCGTGTCGTGAACGGCATTGTCGACAGCGCCCTGTCATGGTAGAGTGATTGCCGAAAGTTCGTTAGTGGGCAACGAGTTATGCCGAAAGCAATGCAGCCGTTTCGGCCGGAAACGAAACCCGGCAGGACGGCGGCGAAAACTCTCGCCGGAGTCTTAGTGTCGCTGTCGGTACTCGCAGGTTTCTTCTATCTGTTGTTCTTTCCGGCTTCGCCCGTTTCCAGTGGTTTCAAGCGGGTTCTCGAGCCGCCCAGGTTTTACGTGTCTGCGCTGAGCAGGAATCTTGTCGTCGTGGCGGCCGAGGACGGAGTAATCGACGAGTCTGCAGTAAGTCCCGGTGACGATTTGCTTCCGCCTAATCGCTATCGTTGTAGTGGAGGCGGTCTGGTGCTGGTGCGTTCAACGATCGACGAGCTGGAGGCGGCTCTTTTATCGGGAAGCACGCTGCGTGTCATGGATAAGAGTAGCGGCACCGACAAGGACCTCATACTCGAGGAGGGGACTATACGCCTAAGGATGCCTGGTTCTCCGGGCGGAAGAGGGCTCGTCATTGGAGCGCCGGGCCACAAACTGAAACTCGAGCCGCCTTCTTCAGTGCTGCTTCAGGTCAGGGACGAGACATTGCGGCTTGAGGTTTACAGCGGGTCAGCGAGCCTCATCGAGGATTCAGCTGCGGGCAGGGAGTTGAGTTACCCGGCGGGAACGATCGTGGAAGCGGACCTCGAGGGTGCCGCCGAGCCTCAGCAGGGTGTGCTGCTTCAGGCACCCGAGCCGGTGAGTCCTGTAGCAGGCAGTGTCTTTCTCCGCGAGGGTGAAGAGCGGCTGGGAGTCGATTTCCGTTGGCGCAAGGTGGATAGGGCCACCCGCTATCGCGCTCAGGTCGCTACCAACCTGCTTTTCACGAGGTTGATAACGACCCGCCAATCCTCTGAGCTGAATTTCTCTCTTGCCGGACTGGCGGAAGGGAGGTATTACTGGCGGGTGGAGGCCTTCGGCAGAGGCGATGCCCGGAGCGAACCCGCAGGCCCCTGGCCGTTCACGGTGCGCTCGGCCGAGATGGGCCGGGCGGAGATTCCGGCGGCCCCGAGTCTGAGTCTCGGCCGGATCACCGCGCAGAGCAATCTCATCACCATCTTGGGGCAAACCGAGCCCGGGGCAAAGGTGGAGATACGGCTCGAGGTGGATGGCAGGACGATTCCCTCCGAGCGCAGGGTTATCGTCGCGCCGGACGGCTCGTTCCGCCATCAGCAACCGGTCGATGTGCGGGGTATCATCACCGTGGTGGTCACAGCTTATTACAGACCGGAAAATGTTGCCACAGTAACGGGGGAGGTCCGCGTGGACTTCTGAGATCTCATTTGGGAACAAGATATGGCGTTCAAGAATTTCTTCTCTTTTTTCACCAATGATCTGGCGATCGATCTGGGCACCGCCAATACCCTGCTCTTCACCAAGGGCAAGGGTATCGTGATCCGCGAGCCGTCGATCGTCGCCATCAACCGCAAGAACAACAACAAAGTCGAAGCGATCGGCCAGGAAGCCAAGGAAATGCTTGGCCGCACACCCGGCAACATCATCGCCATCAGGCCGATGAAGGACGGCGTGATCGCCGACTTCGAAGTGACCGAGAAAATGCTGGAATACTTCATCCGCAAGGCCTGTAACCGCAGGCGTTGGATCCGGCCCCGCATCGTAATCTGCGTTCCCAGCGGTATAACTCCAGTCGAGCGACGCGCCGTTCAGGATACAGCCTTGCGGGCCGGGGCCTCGGAGGTCCACCTGGTCCTTGAGGCGATGGCGGCGGCGATCGGCGCCGGCCTGCCGATCACCGAGCCCGGTGGCAACATGGTGGTCAACATCGGCGGCGGCACGACCGACATCGCCGTGATCTCGCTGAGCGGAATCGTCTACAGCCGCTCGATCCGCGTCGCCGGCAACGAGATGGACACCGCCATCATCCAGTACATCAAGCGCAAGTACAACATGCTCGTGGGCGAGCGGACCGCCGAGCAGATCAAGATCGAGATCGGCAGCGCTTTCCAGCTGGAGGAGTCCATCTCGATGGACATCAAGGGCCGCGACTTGATCGAGGGGATCCCGAAGACGCTGTCGCTTTCCGACAAGGAGGTTCGCGAAGCGCTGAGCGATATCACCAGCACAATCGTCGATGCAGTCAAGGTCGCCCTCGAAATTACTCCCCCCGAGCTCGCCGCCGACTTCGTCGATAAGGGCATAATCCTAACCGGTGGCGGGGCGCTGTTGCGCGGCATTGATTTGCGCCTGCGGGAAGAGACCGGCGTACCGGTTACGCTCGCCGAGGATCCGTTGACGTCGGTCGTGATGGGCGTCGGCGTAATGCTTGAGGACTTCGAGTTGCTGCGCAAGCTGACCATCTGACGGCGGCCTGGAACCAATCAGCCGCCATAGCCCTACAGCGGAGGCTCGCGCTCGATGATTGGATTCATCCTGCGTCGTAAAACTGGGTTGACCTTTATCCTGATCGTTGCCGTGTTGCTGAGCACGATAGCGGCACAGGTGCCGGCGCCGCGCCGTCCTTCTCTGCTTGCCTGGGCGATCTATGCGGTGTTCTCCCCGCTGCAGCAGGCTGTTTCCTACGTGATTGTCGGCTCGAGAGACATCTGGAGTAATTACGTCGACCTCAGGAAGGTTCGCGAGGAGAACGAGACTCTTCGCGAAGAGGTCGCGGGGCTTCAGCGCGAGAACCAGCGCCTGCGCGAGACCATCGCGGTTATCGGCGGGCTACAGGAGTTGGACGCTTTCAAGAAGATCTTTGAGGATCTCAGTGATCGCGGCTCCCTAACGGCGATGGTGATCGGCGCCGGCGTGGGCGATTCCTCTCACACCGTCCTGCTCAACCGGGGCGGCCTGGACGGCGTGACCGAGTACCAGGGCGTTATCAGTCCAAGAGGCGTAGTGGGCAAGGTAGTTCGTGTCGGGCCCACAAGTTGCCTAGTTCAGTTGGTGACCGATCCGCGCTTTGCCATGGCAGCCCGCATTCAGGCAAGCCGGGTCAGGGGACTTATTCATGGCGCTGGCGAAAGAACCTGCGAACTTAGATTCATTCGCGACAACGATCAGATCGCCGAGGGGGACCTTATCGTTTCCTCGGGGCTCGAAGGCATATTCCCGAATGGAATACTCGTGGGCAAGGTAAGCGACATCCGGCGGGGGGAGCCGCCGTTCCGCGAAGTGGATGTGACGCCGTCGGTTGAATTCCAGTCTCTGGAGTGGGTGCTGATAGTTGAGCGGGAGCCCAGGCCTGACGCGTCGGAGGAGCAGGACCAGTGAGATTCGTTCGCTACGCACTGTTGTTGGTGGCGGTCTTCATATTCTCCTCCGCCGTGCGTTGGCTCTTTCCCCAGACGCCGCTGCCGTTCGACCTGTTTCTCGTGGCCGTGGTTTTCGTCGCCCTGTTTCGAAGCCCGATGCACGCACAGCTTTTTGGGCTCGTGACCGGGCTGACACAGGATGTTTTCAGCAACGAGATAATCGGACTGAATGCGATATCTCTCACCGTTCTAGCGTACATAATCGCCAGCCTCCGGCAAGCAGTAATTATAAAGGGCACGCCGCAGAGGGCCATGGCCTTTACCTTCGCCACGATAGCCGACGCGTTTCTGCTGGCCGGGATCGCCTCGGCGTTTAACTTGCCGGTTGTGCTCGATCCGCTATCATTAACGATACGTGCAATTACCAACACCGCGATCGGGCTGATCGCCGTCCTGCTGCTCCACCGCAGAATTGAAGAGCGGCAAAAAATGGAACGTTATGAGGTCACCTAGCGACGTTATCATCCTTCAAAGCCGCGCGCGCTGGCTGTTGTTCCTCATCGTGGGGGCGTTCTCCCTCTGCGCCGCCACCTACTGGATGGTGCAGATCGTCAGGGGTCCTTACTACAGCCAACTGGCGGAAAATAATCAGTTCCGCGAGCGCAATATCGCCGCCCCCCGTGGAAAAATCCTGGACCGCACCGGTAGTGTGGTCCTGGTCGACAGCCGTCCGGCCTTCAATCTCTACGCCATCCCTGAGCTCTGCGATGATGTTGGCGAGTGTATAGACAAGCTCCGGCAAATGGTCGGCTTGAGCGAGCAGGAGCTACAGAAAGTTGAGCAGCGCCGCAGGCGGCTACCCGATTTCCGGCCGCTACTGATCAAGGAAGACATTCCATTCGAGTTGATGGCTTTCTTCGAGGCACGCGAGCGCCGCTACCCATGGATCCTGATCGCCGTCGATCATCGCCGCTCTTACCCTATGAAGAAAACGGCGGCCCATCTGCTCGGGCACGTGGGCGAGATAACCGAGACACAAATCGCCTCGGATCTCTTTCCCGGTTCGCGGCCTGGATCGATGGTCGGCCAGGCGGGACTGGAGCTACGCTACCAGCGATATCTGAGCGGCGACGACGGTCGAGTGGTGCAGGTGGTCAACAACCTCGGCAGGGTAATGAGGGAGGTCTCGCGTGACCAGCCGCTTCCAGGGCAGGACCTGCTGTTGACCATTGACCAAGAGCTTCAGAGTCGCGCTGAAGAGCTTTACAGCGACAAACAGGGCGCGCTTGTTTGCATCGACGTGCGCAGCGGCGACATTCTGGCGATGGTCAGCTCTCCGGCTTTCGACCCCAATTCCTACATCGAGCTTTTCCCGATGCTCGTTTCCGACAGCGACAGCCCGCTGTTAAACAGAGCCATCTCCAGTAAATTCTCTCCGGGCTCGGTATGGAAGGTGCTCATCGCCGCCGCGGCGCTACAAGAGGGCATTATGACCCCCGAGCGCAAGGAGCTTTGCGCCGGTGCCGTGAACCTGGCGGGACGCTTCGTCCATTGCCACGCATCGGGAGGGCACGGCTCGCTTAATGTCGTAGAAGCCTTGACCCTCTCATGCAACGTTTTCTTCTACAAGACCGGCCACCGCCTGGGAATCGAGAGGATCGCGAAATGGGCGGGGCGCTTCGGCTTCGGCGAGCTCTCCGGTATTGACCTTCCATATGAGGTCTCCGGCCTCGTGCCGACACCCGAGTGGAAGGAGAGGGTTCGCGGCGAAATGTGGTACCCGAGCGAGACCGTATCCGTATCAATCGGCCAGGGCCCGCTGGAGGTCACGCCGTTGCAGATGGCCGTCTTCATGGCTGCCGTGGCCAACGGCGGGAAACTGCTGACTCCCCAGCTTGTGCGCGGAGTGCGCGATCTCGACGGCACGGTCAAGTACTTCCCCCACCCTGAGGCGCGCTCAGTGGGTATCGATGAGGAGCACCTGAGGGTTGTGCGCGAGGGTCTTTATGGCGCCGTGAACCGCGGCGGCACCGCCGTGCGAGCCAGAATTCCGCAGATCAGCGCGGCAGGCAAAACCGGCACAGCGCAGGTTATCCGCAAGCGCTTCGGCCTCAAACCAGAGGATCTGCCCGAGGAATTCCGCCACCACGCATGGTTTGTCTGCTTTGCGCCATACGAGGAGCCGGAGATCGCCGTCTGCATCTTTGTGGAGCACGGCGGCTCCTCTAACCTGAGTTCCGTGCCCCTCGGCGCAGAGTTCCTCCGTGCATACGCGGAGCGCCGCGAAGGTCTCAAGCGTAATGTTGGAGTGAGAATCACCGAATGACCGAGCGAAGGCTGATATTCCGTATCGATTACCTGCTGGCGGCCCTTGCCCTGATCCTCGGCCTGGCCGGAGTGGCCTTGATCAACAGCGCGACCCACAGCAGGCCGCTCGAAGGACTCTGGCTGAAGCAATTGTTCGTACTCGGGGCGGGCACGGTTGTTATGCTGATCGTGGGCATGATCAACTACCGGCTCTTCGTCCGCCTCGCGATCCCGATTTACGTAATCGTCCTGGGCATGCTCTTTTTTCTCGCCATATTCGGCCGGGCGGCTGGGGGAGCCAGGAGTTGGTTCGCATTCGGGGGCCTAAATCTGCAGCCTTCCGAATTCGTCAAGATCGCGCTGATACTGATTCTGGCGAAAGCGTTCGCCGCGATTGAGCGGAGTTATCTCACTCTGGCCGACATGTGGAGACCGCTGGCGATTGCGGGCGTGCCCATCGCACTGACGGCGGTTCAGCCGGACCTCGGAACGGCGATAACGATGGTTCCGCTGTTGATGGGTATTGCCGTCGTAGCCGGGCTGCGCTTTCGCGCGGTAGTGGCTCTGCTGCTGATCGGCCTCATTCTATTTACTTTCGCGTGGATGTTTGTGCTCAAGGATTACCAGAAAGAACGCCTGCGCAGCTTTCTCGACCCCGACGACGATCCTACGCATTCCGGTTACCAGATCCAGCAATCTCTCATAGCCATCGGCAGCGGCGGCCTGACCGGCAAGGGCCTTTTCCTCGGCTCACAGAGTCAGCTCAATTTTGTGCCGGCTCAGCACACCGACTTCATCTTCTCCGTTCTGGGCGAGGAGCTCGGTTTTGTCTCTGTTGTAGGAATTTTAATGTTGTTTGCAGCCTTCTTCGCGCGCGCCCTGCTGCCGCTGCGCGACGTTCATGACGTGGCTGGCATCTATATCGTCGTAGGTGCGGTGTCGTTTCTCGCATTCCAGGCTGTTATCAACATCCTTATGTCGATCGGTATGTTCCCGACTACAGGCGTCCCGCTGCCGTTCCTCAGTTACGGCGGCTCGTCTCTCCTGTCCAATATGATTGCCGTGGGCCTGATAATCAGCGTTTATGCCTACCGCGACGCCAAGTGAGGCTTCCGTCTTAGAATCCGGCATCGTCTGCTATACTCTTCCGATTGTGAGCATGGATAGATCATACGACCTGCAGAGCGTGGAGCGCCCCGGGCGCTACATCGGAGGCGAGTGGAACAGCGTCGTCAAGGACGGCCCCGTCCGTTGTAGGCTCCTGCTTGCCTTTCCCGACGCCTACGAGATCGGTATGTCCCACCTGGGCTTGCGCATTCTCTACTCGCTGGTGAACGGTTGTGACACTCTTGCTGCGGAGCGCGTTTTCTCTCCATGGACCGACATGGAGACCCGGATGCGCACGAAGGGGGAATTCCTGCAGTCGCTGGAGAGCGGCAGGCCGGCGGCGGAATTCGACATTATCGGCTTTTCGCTTCAACACGAGCTTAACTACACGAACCTGCTGACTATGCTCGATCTTGCGGGGCTGCCGATCCGCTCAGCCGACCGCGGGGACGGCATGCCACTGGTGATCGCCGGAGGGCCTGCGGTGTTCAATCCCGAGCCAGTGGCTCCGTTCATCGACTTGTTCCTGATCGGCGACGCAGAGGAGCGGCTGCCCGAGCTTATGTTGCTATATGCTGAGTTGAAGGGATCAGGAGTAGGCAAGGCCGATATTCTGGCTGAAATGTCGAAGTCGGATGGCGTTTATGTCCCGTCGCTCTATGAAACTGAGATCGATTCCGTAAATGGATTCGAGGTGGTCAAGCCGCCCGAAGGCTCAAGGCCCTTCATCAGGAAGGCCGTAGTCGAGGATCTCGATCGCTACCCATTCCCAGCGGATGTGGTTGTGCCCTTCTGCGACATCGTCCACGACCGCGCCGCCATTGAGCTGGCGCGCGGCTGCAGCCGCGGCTGCCGTTTCTGCCAGGCGGGCGTGATCTACATGCCCGAGCGCCAACGAGATCCGCAGCAAGCGGCCGACACGGTGCTGAAGATGCTTGCGGCCACCGGCTACGGCGACGTCGGCCTTTCATCGCTGACACCAAACGATTACCGCGGCCTGCGCGAGCTGGTGGAGGCGCTCATGAGCCGCCTGAGGCCGGAGGGAATATCCCTCTCGCTCGCGTCGCTTAGCCCCTCGGGCTTGGACAGGGAGCTTCTGGAACTGATAAGTGGTGTGCGCAAGACAGGCCTGACGATCGCCCCCGAGGCGGGCACGCAGCGCCTACGCGATGTGATCAACAAGGGTATCAGTGAGGAGGAAATTCTGACGGCCTCGCGTCTTGCGTTCGAGCTTGGCTGGAAGCTGCTCAAGCTTTACTTCATGATCGGCCTGCCGACTGAAATCGCCGATGACGTGGAAGAGATCGGAAAACTGGCCCTGCGCATCGCTCACCTTGGCAAGGGCGTAAAGACCAATGTTGCCGTGTCCAACTTCGTGCCCAAGCCACACACGCCCTTCCAGTGGGTCAAGATGGCCTCCAAAGAGGAACTGCAACAGAAACAGGCAGACATCCTTCAGGTCGTCAAGCGGGTCCGCCGTATCAACGTCAAATACCACGACATCGACACATCGCTGCTTGAAGGCATACTCTCGCGCGGAGACCGCAAGGTCGCCGATGCCGTCGAGGCAGCCTGGAGGCTCGGCTGCCGCTTCGACGGCTGGGGTGATCAACTGCGCATCGATCTATGGCGGCGCGCGTTTGAGCAGATGGGAGTAGATCCCGCATTCTATCTGCATCGCGAATTGTCGCTTGATGCCGCCTTGCCCTGGAGCCACATCGATACCGGCGTGAAAACCGGGTTCCTGAGGGCCGAATACGATCGGGCGATGCGATCCGAGCCGACGCACCGCTGTAGTCCGCGCAACTGCCCCGAATGCGGCGCTTGCCCGCCGTCGCTGCTCAAACGTCGCAGGCTAGGCGAATTGAAGCTGGCGGTTAAGCTGAGCCCGGCGAAAGCGGAGTCGGCCGGCGGCGAGCCGCAGCGCTGGCGCCTGCGATATTCCAAAGGTGGAACCATCCGGCTGCTATCCCACCTCGACATGCTTCGCCTGGTGGCGCGGGTTTTTCGGCGAGCCAGCGTGGAGGTGGCGCTCAGCGAGGGATTCCATCCGCAATCGCGCATCGCTTTCGGACCCGCCTTGCCGCTGGGGGTGGAGGGGCGCAACGAGTATCTCGACGCGAAAATCCTCTCCGCTCACACGCCGGGAGAGCTGACGGGGCGGCTCAATGAATCTTCTCCGCAGGGATTGTATTTCGATGCAGCCGAGATTATCGATTCAAACGAGCCGTCGCTGTCAGCAGCGATTATAGCTGCGCGATACAGAATCAGGAGGTTGGGCGGCGGCGCATTCGAACGCGCGGCGATTGACAGATTTATGGAGCGCGAGCGGGCGGATTGGACGCGGAAACGCTCGGGCGGCGGTGAGAGAACTTTTAATCTGCGCCCCTATGTGCTCTCGATGGATACAGCCGGTGACGGGGACGAGTTGCTGATGATATTGAGCCTGGACACCCGTCTCCAGGGCCCCCAAGCTCGCCCGTCGGAGGTGGCTGCAGAGGCGTTCTCCCTTGACTTCAATGAGATAGAGGTGATAAGAGAACAACTGTTTATCGAACGAAAAGGCGAAATGATTCCGCCGATAGGAAGAGACAACAGCTAATGCCAAGAGAATTAATTGCAAATGTCCGGCCGTACGAGACCCGTATCGCAGTGATGGAGAACGGCAAGCCGGCTGATTTTTTCGGCGAGAGAGCCAAGAGCAATATCGTCGGCAACATTTACAAGGGCAAGGTAGTGAAGGTGCTGCAGGGGATGCAGAGCGCCTTCGTGGATATCGGCATCGGCAAGGATGCCTTTCTTTATGTCGAGGATGTGATTGCCAATCTCGAGAAGATGATCGAGGTGTGGACGGACAACGGGGAAAACAAGTCCGGAAAAAAGGGAATGGCAAAAAGCCGCGGACGCCACAGGGGGCCGATCCGCGATCTGCTGAAGAAGGGAGAGAACATCTTGGTGCAGGTCACAAAGGACCGCATCGGGAAAAAAGGCGCGCGGGTTACCTCTCATATCACACTGGCTGGGCGTTACTTAGTACTGATGCCGACCGTCAACCGCATCGGTATTTCGCGCAAGATAACTTCCCAGGATGAGCGATCTCGGCTGCGCGACGCGGTGCTCGGCAGCCGCGATCCCAGCGTCGGTTACATCATCCGCACCGCCGCGGACCACTGCTCTGCCAAGGAGATCGAGCGTGAAATCGAGTACCTGCAAGACCTTTGGAGTGCTGTTACCGCCGCCGCGGATGATGAGAAAACAGGTGTCGGCCTAATCCACTCCGAGCTCGATCTGATGCAGCGCGTGCTGCGCGATGTGTTCGACCGCAGGATCGCTCGGGTGGTGATCGACGACGAAGACGCTTACGCCGCGGCCGTCAACTTCGTGCAGCGCAATCAAAAGGAACTGGTTAATCGTGTCAAGCTCTACACCGGCAAGAAATCGATATTCTCGGAGTTCGGCATCGAGGAGGTGATCGAGAGCGCTCTGTGCCGCAAGGTGATGCTGCGCAGCGGCGGCCACATCGTCATCCAGCAGACAGAGGCGCTGGTCTCGATCGATGTCAACACCGGGCGTTACGTAGGCACCAAGAGCCTTGAGGACACCGCACTAAGGACTAACCTCGATGCAGTGCGCGAGATTGTCAACCAGATCCGGATTCGAGACCTTGGCGGCATACTCGTCATCGATTTTATCGATATGGAGAAGAAGGCCAACCGCGACACCCTCATCGAACGCTTCAATAAAGAGCTAATGAAGGACAAGGCCGAAAGGACAGTTCTGAAGATCAACGAGTTCGGGCTGATCGCGATGACCCGCAAGCGCACGCGCAAAAGCCTTGAACGCATGAGCACCAAGCCGTGCCCCTACTGCGACGGAACCGCCGTAGTCAAGAATCACGAGACGGTATCCTGCGAGGTTCTGCGCGAGCTGGAAAAGATTGCCCAGGAGGGCGTGCGCGGCAACCTGCGTGTGGTGGCTCACCCCGAGGTGTCGGAATATCTTGCGGGGGAAATGTCTCAATACATTGATGAGATCCGCAAGTCTTACAAATTCGAGGTCAGCCTGCTCGCCGACGAGCATTTCCATCACGAGCAGTTCGACATTTTCGAAGAGGGATGAGACGCCTCGCTATTGTGGTGCAGCGTTACGGTACCGAGATTACCGGCGGCGCCGAGCTGCACAGCCGCTGGGTCGCCGACAAACTGCGCGGCCGTTTCGAAACCACTGTTTTTACTACAACTGCGCTGGACTACATCACCTGGGAGAATCACTTTCCGCCCGGCATTCAAAACGTTCAGGGCATTGAGGTGCGGCGCTTCCCGATTGAAAGCCGGCGCGACATGGAGACGTTCGACCGCTATAGCTCATGGCTCTTCAACGAGATGCATCGCGACGCTGATGAGGAGCGTTGGCTGCGTATGCAGGGGCCCGTCTCTCCAGCGCTGATCGAGGCGATCCGCCGCGAAAAGAACCGCTTCGATATTTTCTTCTTCTTCACCTATCTCTACTACACTACCGCCAAGGGAATCATCGAGATCGGCGACAAGGCGGTCATGCTTCCCACAGCCCACGACGAGCTCGCACTTAAGCTGTGCCTCTACGATCAAGTGTTCGCCGCACCGAGCGGCTTCCTGCTCAACACCAAGCCCGAGCACGACCTGATCGACCGCCGCTTCGGCCTGGGGCATCGCCCACGCAGCATCGTCGGCATGGGCGTCGACCTGCAGGGTGAAATCGACGTCGAGGAGGTAATCTCGCGATTCGACATTCCGCGCCCTTACGCGCTTACGTTCGGCCGAATCAGCTACGGCAAGGGGCACGACCTGATCTTCCGCCACTACCCCAGCGATCGGTCGGATATGCACCTAGTAGCCTTCGGCTTAACCGAGATGGAAATCCCCGACGATCCGCAAATACACTACCTCGGAAGAGTGAGCGACGAAGAGCGCTGGGCTTTGATCGCAGGGGCGGCTTTCACCATTCATCCGTCGCTCTACGAAAGCCTCTCGCTGGCGTTGCTGGAGAGCTGGGGTGTCGGCGTGCCGGCACTGGTCAACGGTGATTGCGCCGTCCTGCGCGATCACGTCGAGACCTGCGGCGGTGGTCTGTATTATCGTGGCGGGCACGTAGAGTTTATCGAGCGCTACCTCGATCTTGCGGGGATGAGCGACGCGGAGCGCAAACAGATGGGCACGGCGGGACGCGAGTACGTGCTGGCAAATTACGAGGCGGGGGAGGTGGCGCGGCGGTACGGCGATTTCCTCGAGAGAATGATAGATTACAGGAATTGAAGCCCGGGGGTAGAGATGGCAGACCTGCAATTCAAAAGTCTGTTCAAGGACGAGACGCAGTCGAAGAAGTCGGAGCTAATCGAGGGCGGACCGTCTGAAAAAGGACCGTTCGCGCGCAGGCGGTTGTTGATCGCCGCGGCGTTGCTGTTCCTGGGTGTGGTTCTCTTTTCGCTGCAGGCGCTCACCGCATCAGAAACAGCTCTGCCGCACAAGCTGTTTTATGTTCTCTGGGCCGCGGATGCACCGCTACAACCGGATGAAGGCGGCGAACAAATCGAACAACCCGATCCCGTCGCGCAGTATAAAGACGTCCCGAGCGACGATTTCGCCGCCCGCTTCCAGGCTTTTCTGGACGGTCTCAAGCCGCCGGAAGGGATCCGGCTGCTGCCGGTCGAGCTGCTCCAACTCGAGTCGCGCTTTATCACCCCGGCGGGCGCGCCACCGGGGAACCCGGACGACATAACCGGTCAGGCCTACTACAGGGTAGTTAAAATCGGGCACGATGATTCCCGCTGGCTCTTCGGCCTGCTCAGCCAGGGGGACGAGTATGCACGGGGTGGTTACCGGCTCGGGCCGCACCCATATGCCTCCGGCGACGGCCCGTGGGAGATGATACTGCCTTCCGGCGAGAGGGTTGGCATCGCGGGGATGCTGTCTGATGAGGCGTCAGCGCTGTCCGGCCACATCATTACCGTGGCGGATGAGATCAAGCCCAACGCAGCGCTGATCGTCTCGGGCGGCGACATGACCGTCTCCGAGTTCAGCGAACGCGCAAGCACGCTCGGCAGAGCCATCGGCGACGATTTCGAGCAAATCAGGGAGAAACACAAGCTGGTGCCGAGCATCTTCTCCACCGACATGCTGCACCCACCGCACCTCTTCGCGGCAGCGGTGGCTGGCGAATTGTTTTTCCTGCTCGGGGGCTTCCTGCTTTTCTATCACCTGGTGGAGGCGCTCGCCTGCAAGCCGGATGAGGGGAAGCGGCTGGTGGCCAACCTGATGCGCCGCGCCGCACGGCTCGTGACGGCCAATATACGGCTTTACACAGTAGTTGTCGGTTTCGTGATGTTCTTCTGGATCAGCGGCTCCGCCTATTCCTACATCGATCCGAGCGGGCAGCGCAGCCTGATTCAGTGGTTCCAGAGCCAGTTCTCCGGCGGCACCTGGCCGCTGGGCACGGCCGGCTGGGCCTACTCAAGCGGCAACGTGATTCTGGCGGCGGCGGTCACGTTCGCGGTTAATTTTCTCCAAGGGACGGTTATCGTCCTTACGTTGCCGTCGCTGATCCCGGTCGCCACCGGCTTCATCTTCAACGCCCTGCGCACCGAGATGCTCGGCCTCAGCCTTGCGCCGACGACGCTGATCTTCGGTCAGTCGAAGGTGCTGCACCTGCCGACCATCCTGCTCGAGTTGCAGGCGTACACGCTGGCGGCGTTTGTCTCCGTGCTGCTGCCGTTGGCGCTGTGGCGGCCGCAACGTTTCGGGCTGAAATCGCGCTGGGAGGCCTATAAAAAGGTCGCGGTACTCCAGTTCGTCATCCTGCCGCTGGTGGCTGTGATTCTGCTTATCGGAGCGATTTACGAGGCATTCGAGCTAATCGTGCTCGTGCAGTTGCTTCGCTAGCAGACGCGAATTCCACACCGGTTGGCCGTCTACTGCTGGAATCCCTCGAACGTCCCCTCGAGAATAATACGGTTGGCGGGATTGCGAGACTCGCCGATCGAGGTGATGTAGACGCCCGGTTTGTCGACCAGCACGCAGACCTTCTCGCAGATGCCGCAGCCGATGCAGAGGTCGAGGTCGATGCGCGGCTGCATCACCGTCTCCCCCTGGTCGAACTCCGAGTCGTCGCCGAAGGGGATGATCTGCCCCGGCTGCGCTTCCTGGTCGCTTTCGAATGGGCTGATCTGCCCCGACTGCAACTCGCCTTCCTGTGTCTCCGGCGCTTCCGCTTCCTCTGTCGGGCTGGCCCACTGGCCTCCGCCGAAGCCGTAAGGATCGGTTGTGGAGACGGCGTCGTCGCGGGTGATGCGGTCGGCAGGGACGAGATAGATCGCCTTGGGCGAGGTCGGGCAGTGCTCCTCGCAGACGATGCAGGTCTTGCCGAAGGCAAAGGGCAGGCAGCGGTTGGTGTCGAAGAAGGCGGTACCGATCACGGTGTTGATCTTTGTGCGCACATCCAGATGCTTGATCGCGCCGGTGGGGCAGACCTGGCCGCAGAGGGTGCAGTAGTACTCGCAGTAGCCGATGCGCGGCACCAACACCGGCGTCCACAGCCCCTCGACGCCCGCTTCCAGCGCGGCCGGGTGCAGGGCGTTGGTCGGGCAGACTTTCATGCACTCGCCGCAGCGGACGCAGCGCTGCAGAAATTCCTCCTCCGGGATCGAGCCGGGCGGGCGGATCAGCGATGGATTGAACAACGCCTTCTCTGCGGCGCCTTGGGTTGCGTCGGTCTTGTATTGCTCGCTTGCTTTAAGCAGCGGCACGGCCAACAGCCCGGCCGCGACTGCGCCCATAGCGCGGCGTTTTTTCAGGTCGATGCCTTTATACTCGTTTGTCTCTGCAGGGACGGGCCCGAAGCGGAAGCCGAGGCAGCTCACTGGGCACTCGTCGACGCAGTGGAAGCAGACGAAGCACTCCGCCGGGCGCCAGCCCTCCTTGAACTCCGGGTCGCAGGCGCCCTGGCAGCCGGCGTGGCAGCGCCCGCAGTGGATGCAGGACTCTTCGTCGATCTCCAGCCGGTAGAAAGTGTTGCGCGAGATTGCACCAAGCAGCGCTCCCGCCGGGCAGAGGTTGCGGCACCACCAGCGCGGCCGCCGCAGGTTCAGCGCCAGCAGCACCACGAAAATGACGCCGATCAGCACAGCACCCATGAAGTGTGGCTCGTGGAAGGAGAGCACATTCGGGTAGGCGACCACGCTGTATAGCTGGTCGGCGATATCCATGATGGTCTCGTTGCCTGTGGAATAGGCGAGATCGTAGGCGCCGTTGAAGACCTGGTTGACCACCGGACTGACGACGACGCTGAAGCTGCGGATCACCAGCGAGATCGGGTCGGCCACGCCGCTGATCTGGAAGCCGAGCAGAGCCGCGGCCAGCAGGCCGAGCAGGAACATGTACTTCCAACGCTGGCTCGGCATGTACTGGTTTTTTCTGATCCGGATCTTCAGCTTGTCGCGCCTGAGCCAGCCGACAAACTGGTGCAGCGTGCCCATCGGGCAGAGCCAGCCGCAGAACACCCTCCCCAGCACGAGCGTCACCAGCACCGTCGCGATGCCGAGGGTCATGGGAATCGGCAGGCCGCGGTCGACACCGAAGGGAAACACCGCCCAGGCCATCATTGCGATGGCGACGGTTAGCGGCACATAGCGCCCGGCGGCGAGGACCAACGAATCCGCTGCACCAAGCCTGGCGAGCATCCTTGCCACCAGCTTACCTCCCCACACGACCAGCGCGAGCGCGATTCCGAAACCGATTGCGAAGAAGAAGAACCCTTTCGCTGCGATCGTGGCGGCCAGTGTCAGCAACGGATCGATCTCGAGGAAGATGCGAACCGGCTGGCTGAGAGTGTCCTCCCCCTTGTATTCGGTTTGAACGAGGAGCGCGAGGAAGATGATGAAAAACAAGATCTGGCTTGCCAGACGTATCCTTCTTTTCACCGGATCATCCTTGTCTCAGGCCGCGCGTGCCACGGCCTCGTTTATTATCAGACGGTGACCTCTTTGATGTTCAGTTTCGAGAGATCGTAGGTCCCGATTCCCCTCTCCGCGGCGACACGGACGAAGCCGAGGTCGGCGCCGGTGAGGCCGAAGAGCTCGGCGCCGCGGGCGTCGACGGCCACCGGGTCCGTTCCCGCGATTACAGTCTTGCGTAGCTCTGTATCGCTGAGGCGTCCCCCCTGAGGGCCGTTGCGCTTGAGAATGCGGTATGCGTCGAGCACGGTCAGCTTCGGGCGGAAGTAGCCGGCGAGATCGGCGATGCCCTCGTCGAGCCGCTGGTGGAGCCTGTGGCGCGGTCCGCCGATGAGGCCGTAGAGGTTCTTCATGCCCAACGAGAGGCGCGAGAGGCTGTGGTGCTTGGCCACCGGCAGGTTGATCAAGGTGTCGACCTCCATGGCGTCCTGATAGACCGGCCAGTTCCCGAGCACGGCGCCGCCCGTGTTTACCAGCTTGAAGCGGCGTACGTTCATGAAGGGAGCTTCGGCTCCGGCATCGGTGGCAGCCTTGTAGATGCCGCTGCGCGTGTAGCAACGGCGGGCGTCGTTGAGGCTGTTGTCCATCACCAGCACGCGCTTGGCGCCGGCCTCGATGCACAGCTTGGTCATCGTTGCGACGACAACAGGATTTGTGTTGGCGGCCTGGTTCGGCAAGCGGTCCCAGCCGATGTTGGGCTTGAGGAGAACAACATCGTCGCGGGAGACGAATCTGCCGATGCCGCCGACCGCGTCGACGGCGGCCCGGGTAATGGCTTCGGGCTCCTCGCCGGTGGCAATGCCGAGATCGGCGTCGACGGTAGCCGCGGGCAGGAAGCGCGGACCGAGAAGCGCAATACCTGCTCCGGCGGCGGATGTCTTGAGAAAACTGCGTCTGTCGAATTTCTTCATGATTCGGTTCTCACGTGAAAAAGAAATCTGAAAATGTTGCTCCGACCCGGGGGGGGACAGGACGGTTTAAATATATAGGACGGCGAAATTGCAAGCAAGTAATGGGGATTTCAGATTAGTTTTTCGCCTCGAGGCCCAAGGCTTCGATAACTTTCCCGGCGACCTCTTCCGGAGTGCCGGTTGAGCAGTCGACGCGGTATTTAGCCCGTTTGTAGAAACGCTTTCTGTGTTTATACAGGCGCGCCAACTCCATGGGATCGGAGAACAACGGCCTGACGCCGGGCGTGCGTGCGCAGCGCTCGAGGCAGATCTCCAGCGGGCAATCGACCCAGACCGAATCGGTGAATGAATTGATTATTGCGATGTTCTCATCGGTTGTGAAAGCCCCTCCGCCGACCGACAGGACCATGTCGCCGCTTTTCAGCGAATGGAGGACCTCTCGCTCGCGGCGGCGAAAGTGATCTTCGCCCTCTTCGGAGAAAACACGGCCGACGGTTTTGCCCTCGAGCCGCTCGATCTCCTTGTCGAGGTCAATTAGCGGCAGGCCCAGCTTTTCGGATAAAACCTTACCGACTTCGGTCTTGCCGGCTCCCATGAAACCGACTAGAACGATGGCCTTAGTCAACGCAAAATCTCCTTCAGGTGTTCGTAGAATTCGGGACAGGATACTTTGACGCAGCACGGATCGTCAAAGGTCAATTACGTTTTTGCGCAACACAGCCTGAGGGTTATTCAGCGGCCACCTCAGGTTCGTCCCGGCGGAACCAGCAGTATATGCCTCCGATCACGACTGCAATTAGAAGCACGATGTCAACGGCTGTGAAGACCCATTGCATGCCTTCGACGAAAGATTGTCCGATCTGGATAATACTATTGCTGGTGAGGTCGTTGACCACCCTGAGAACGATGATCTGGAGGACTATTAGCGGTACGATCCAGCGCAAAATCATCAGCCATAGCTGGCCGAGACGGAATTGAGCACCGCCGCCGCGGGCTTCCTCGAGGCAGGAGGCCTTGTGCCAGCGCCAGGCTACGAAAATCGAGATCAGCAAGGCACCTATAGGCAGCATGTATTCGGTGGCGATCAGGTCGACGATGCTGAAAACGCCTTTCCCCAGGATGGTGAACGATTGCGCAGCGTTCTCATTAGAGAGCGCCGAAGGTATCGCAATCAGGAAAATGACTCCTCCCATCACCACCGCAGCCTTGCGCCGCGCCCAGCCGCGTTCGTCGACGAAGTAGGCGACGACCACCTCCAGCAGCGAGATCGAAGAGGTTAATGCGGCGATGAGCACCAGCAGGAAGAAGGTAAGGCCGAACATCTGGGCGAGCATTAAGTTTCCGCCGAACATTTCAATGAAAATCCTGGGGAAGGCAACGAATATCAGGCCTGTCCCCCCCCGCATGGATTCGCTGATGTCGGGAGTGATGGCGAAGAGTGCGGGAAAGATCGCCATTCCCGCCAGCAGGGCGATCGAGGTGTCGAGCCCCGCGACCTGCAGTGCGCTTTTCGGCAGGTTTTGCTTGCGGCTGAGGTAGCTGCCGTAGGTGATCATCGTCCCCATGCCGAGGCTGAGGCTGAAGAATGCCTGCCCCATCGCGGCCGACAGCGTCCCGGGACCGATCTTGTCGAAGTTGGGCACGAAGAGGAAGTTGAGCCCGGCGAGCGAGTTGGGCATCGTCAGGCCGCGCAGGATGACGACCACCAGGAGCAGCAATAGAATCGGCATCAGGATCTTGCTCCATCGCTCGATGCCGTCACCGACGCCTCTATAAATAATGAAGATTGTAGCGCCCATGAATAGCAGCAGGTAGCCGATCGAAAATGCTGGGTCCTGGGCGACGAACTTGAAATGGGCGTCGAGAGTTGCTTGATCGGTGAATGTAAAGAGTGTGCCGCTGATGCTGTCGACGAGGTAGCCGATTATCCAGCCGCCGACTACCGCGTAGTAGCTGAGGATCAGGAAGCCGGCAAGCACTCCCATACCGCCGACCGCGAACCATGGCGAACCGGGAGCGAGCTTGCGGAAGGCTCCGACGGCGTTGGTCTGGGTAGAGCGACCGATGGTGAACTCGGCCAGCATGATCGGCGCGCCGAGAATGAGGACGCAGCCGATGTAGAGGAGCACGAAGATGCCGCCGCCGTTATCGCCGGCTGTTGTGGGAAAACGCCAGATGTTGCCCAGCCCGATCGCAGATCCGGCAGCGGCCAGGATGAAGCCGATGCGCGAACCCCACTGCTCACGATTCCCCTGTTCTATCAACTGCCCCCTCCTTACGTGCTCGGCGTTCCTGCCTCATGGCTATCACCAGCGCGACAATGAACCCGCCCCATATAACCACCATTGTCGCAGCCATCATCAGCATCGCATCCAGGTTCATTGCTCTACTCCTCTTCAATGCCGGAGAGCATCTCCCCCCGGACAGAGCGGCGTGCCAAGGGGCGGTTGACGATGATCAGGAAGATTATTGCCACCCCCCACTGGAAAAGGCAAGTCCCCGGATTGGCGACCGCGAATGGATTCCACCAGTCTTCTCCAGCGGTTTGATAGAACCACCAGGCTATCAGCGCGAGGAACTCCAGCGGCAGTACCACCGCGATGAGCAGGTTGAACCAGCGGCCGAGCTTGATGCCGGGTCCGACGTTGATCAGCTCGCGGCGGAAGCGGTCCACACCGTATTTGATCGCTGTGATCGAGAGGAACAGGCCGCTGACCATCAGCCCCACGCCCCACACCCAGTCCTGGTTTTCGAAGAAGCCCATGTTGAGCGCCGAGGGGATTCCGAAGAGGAATCCGGCGGAGCCGACGATCAGGATCGCCCGTTTGCGCGGCATGCCGGCGTCCATCAGGATGCGTGTCGCCAGCTCGACCATCGCTATCAGGCTTGAGACGGCTGCCATCGTCAGCGCAAGGAAGAAGATGACCATGAAAACGACACCGAACTCAGCCTGGATGGAGTTGAGCAGCGCCGGGATGAAGACGAATGTCAGGCCTGTGGAAGCCGGGTTGTAGTGTTCGTAAGGCGGCGCGGCCTGGATAACCCTAATCGTCTCTTCATACTGCTGCACCGCCGTCATATCCACGCCACCGGGCAGCGCTGCCGGTATTAATGCGAAGGCGGTGGGGATGATAATCAACGCCGCCAGCAGCGAGGCGCTATAGTCGCCCATACCGATCACCAGGCTGTTGACTGTGACGTCCTCGCGTTTCTTCATGTAGACGGCGTAGGTGAGCAGCAGGCCCCAGCCGGCGCCCACCGACCAGGCGCTCTGAGTCAGCGCCTCCAGCCAGGTGCGGTAGTCGAGCAGTGTTTCCCAGTGGGGTGTGAATAGAAACTCCAGGCCCCTCTCCGCTCCCGGAAGGGTGAGCGCGCGCCAGAGCGAAATCAGCAGGATGATCAGCAGTGAGGGGATAATGATCTTGTTGGCCCGCTCGATGCCGCCTGCCACGCCGCGCCAGACGATCAGAGCGCCGATTCCGATTGCCAGCATGTGGAACAGCAGCGGTTCCCAGCTACTGCTGAACTGGACGAAGTAGTTGAGCCCCTGGTCTGCGGAAGTAACCTCGCCGAGAGCGCCGGAAATCGAGGCGAATAGATACTTCAGGCACCAGCCGGTGACCACCGAGTAATAGAACATAATGGCTGTGGAGCAGAGCGCCACAAACCCTCCCAGCCAAGCGAACTTCTCACCGATCAGCGTCCCGACGGCACCGATGCAACCTTTGCGCGTACCCCTTCCGAGGCCGAATTCCAGCAGCAGCAGCGGGATCGACCAGAGGAAAAGGAACAGCAGCCAGGGAATGATGAAAGCCCCCCCCCCAACCTTGGCGATGATGCGCGGGAAGCGCCAGATGTTACCGGTGCCGACGGCCATGCCGAGAGCGGCAAGGATAAGGGCCCAACGGGATGAAAAGAGTTCCCTCTTCTGTGTCACGCCTACACCCGTTATCTGTTTATTGTTTTAGAGTTTGTGCCCCCGGATCGCGCACAGACTAACATGGCGCCTGATGGCAGTCAACGAATGAGCGAGGGCATTCGACCGCCGAGAGGGCCTATTTCAGTCGGCGGGAGGAGATTTGTTCTTTCTGGCGTTGGTTGACGTAGCGGAAAATTCGCGAGCGGTCGTGCGATGTGACTTCGTCGAGTTCGATACCGACAGTCGTTCCGCTGATCCGACGGATTATCCCGCTGCAAATAATCCAGGAGCCGTCGGGCATCTCGATCTCAACCGATTTCAATTTCTGACCGATGCCTAAGTATCTGGACGTGCTGCTGCTGACCGCGACTCCTGCCCCGGAGATGTCTCTTACGTCGGTGTCGATGGAATGGCTCTGGCCGAGATCGATGATAATTCGCATTGGGCGGCTTCTCGCCGGGGCGACGCGGAAGAAGTCCCGCTTGTTGCTGTGGCGGATGACCTGCGGCATTTCGAATTTCAGCGCGTCGAAGCCCTCTAGTTTTTCCTCACCGAGGAATCGGCATTCCATCGAGTATGGGATGGCGCGCTCCTGAAAGCCCAGTTTGATAAGTTTCCCCGGCTTAATCAGCTTGTTGCCGAAAGTTGGCATTATGATGTCGATGAAAAAGTGTTCTTCCTCCGAAAAGAGAAAGATACTGGTGAATAGCTCCTTTTCGATGAACAGCTCACAGTTGTAACGCTTTGAGCAAAGTTCGGCGATCTTCTCGCGCACGGCACCGGCTCCCTCGATGTCGATTTTAACCTCGTCGGCCGCCTGTCGGCGCCGTCTCCACCAGTCCAGAATGCTCATAATCGCGATTATTGCTTTGCTCAGAGGATTTAGTTCCTGACTGATTTTAACAGAGGAGAGTTCGATGCGGCAACGGCTCCCGCCTCAACCAATGGGCACTTGCCGGGCGCTCCGGCCCGGTGCTAACATCGGCCCGCCATGCCGGGAGTGAACATCGCCAGCCAAGCAGGCCCCAGTTCGATGTGGGCTGAGGGCGGCCTGTACGAAAAGGCACTGCTCGGCGCAGTGTTTCTTCTGGCCTTTTCCCTGCCGGTTTCCATCAGTGGCGCACAGATCGCCGGTGCGGCAGCCCTGCTGCTGTGGGTCGGAAAAATTCTGCGTCGTGGTATATTGGTCAGATGGCCATCCTTCCTGTTTCCATTGGCTTTATTCATAACATTTTCATTGACAGCGGTCGTCTTTTCAGCAAATCCGCTACAGAGCCTCTTCAGCGCCAAAAGCCTTTTGGTCCTACTCGTGATACCGCTCGTTCTAACCGTCGTCGACCAACCGCAGAGGGCTCGCGCGGTTCTGGCCGCGTTCGCGACCGGGGGGATTTTCACCGCCGCGTGGGGCTTGGTGCAGGTTGTGCTCGGCACGGGCGGAGGCGATGCAGGTCGCCGGCTCACAGGTTTCCTCGGGCATTATATGACCGCGGGCGGCGCGCTGATGATCGTGATAATTGCGCTTGTTGCAGTTTTCTTGGCGGCGCAGTCACGCAATGAGAAGCTGGCGGCCGTGGCGGTGGTGATACTTCCATTCGTAGCGCTGGGGCTGACCCAGAGCCGAAACGCCTACGTCGGGCTAGCGGTTGGTTGCGTCGTCGTGCTGTTCCTTTGGAGGCCGGGGGTGGTCGCCCTGCTGCCGTTCGTTTTGAGCCTGGCCGTGCTGCTCTCACCGCCGATGGTCAGGGAGAGGATTTTCAGCATTGCCGATCTCGAAGACGCCTCCATCCACAACCGATTGGAGATGTTCGACCGGGGGCTGGCGATTGTGGCTGATTACCCTGTATTCGGAGCCGGGCTGCGGCAGGTCGAGACACTCTATCCGAGTTACAAGAAATCGGTTTCCTCTACTGATGTGTCCCACCTGCACAACAATATCTTGCAGATAGCCGCCGAGCGAGGCGTACCCGCCGCCGTTGTGTGGCTCTGGTTCATGGCTGCCGCTTTCTTTTCGACCGCAAAGCTGGCTCGGGCACCCGATATTGCGCCGTGGTCGAGAATTGCGGCGATGACAGCCTGTGGCACGGTTGCCGCTCTATTTACCGCAGGAATGTTCGAGTACAATTTCGGCGACACGGAGGTGCTGATATTATTCTTTTTCGTGCTCACGATCCCCTTCGGGATTTCTAACGGCTCACGCGCGGTCAATAAAGCAAATGAAGATTAGCGGTTTTACCTTCGTGCGCAACGGCGTGCTGCTCGATTATCCTTTCGAGGAATCAATCCACTCGCTGCTCCCGCTGGTGGACGAGTTGGTCGTCAACGTACCCGAAAGCGACGACGACACATTGGCGCGGGTCCGCGCGATAGGCGATCGCAAACTGCAGATTTTTAAAAGCGACTGGGACGACCGGCTGCGCGAGGGCGGTCTTATCCTCTCGCTGCAGACCAACCGAGCCCTGGAACGCTGTGACGGCGATTTCGCATTTTATCTGCAGGCGGATGAGATTATTCACGAGGATGATTATCCGGTTGTTCGTGCTGCAATGCGTTTCTACGCTGACCGCGAGGAGATTGATGGGCTTTCCTTCCGTTTCGTCCATTTCGAGGGTAGCTACAAAACCGTCAATCCATTCCGCTACCGCCGGCAGGTTCGTGTGATCCGCAATAACGAGAAGATCATGTCGGCGGGCGATGCCTGCGGATTCGAGCGGATCGACGGACGGAAGCTGCGTAGTGAGAATATCAAGGCTCGCGTATTCCACTACGGCTGGGCTCGCCCTCCCGAAAGAATTCATCTCAAGAATCGCGAGCTCGAGAAGCTCTATCACGACGACGACTACATCGAACGCAAATACGCAGGAAAAGAAAAACAAGACTTCCGCAACCTGGCGGTGTGCGTGCCCTTCCGCGGTTCCCACCCCGCGGTCATACGGGAGCGTATCGAGAAAGCCGACTGGCAGCTCAAATCACCCAGCCGCCTTCCCCTCGCCCTGCGCCCGCGCGCCTGGCGGATGCTGCTGAAGAAGTGGGGAATCTGGCGTTAGCTTCGATGGTAATTCAACCCGCCCGGAGGAGACTCGCTCAAGATCTTCAAGTGGTTCATAGAAGCTGGAGAATAATCCATCTGGCTAACAACCCCCTATTTATGTTATAATTAGCGCATATCAACCGGATGATTTTGCCTGAATTCCAATAGCAAGGGGGTAGCGAAGTGGTAGCAGCTTCTTCATCCGAACAGCGATACAGGCTGCGCGTGGGCGAACGTATTTATGAGGATCTCAGCGTCGCCGTAGTCATCAAAAACATTCGCGGCGGCAAGCTCAAGCCGGAGCACCAGATCGCACGCGCGGGTACCGAAAACTGGATGGAGCTCGGCAAGGTGCCGCAGCTCGAAAAATACTTCGCAGGGGCTGCAACTGCGCAAACGGCCCCATTGGAGCCGGTTCCGACGCCACAACCAAAGCCCCGCTATTTCGAGGTTCTTCGGGGTAAGGAAATCAGTGGTCCGCACACCCGCGCACAGGTGGCCGAGCAGATACGCCGCGGCGAGTTGACCGAGACGGACAGGCTGAGACCGCAGGGCACTGAATACTGGCAAATGGCGGGGGACATGGATGAGCTCCGCCGTAACTTCGATAATCGCCGTAACCTTGTGAGGGAGAAGGGCTTTCTACCGGGTGGCGGAGACACCGGCACGGCGTTCTATAAAGACCTTGGCGCGCCGTTTATCTATTACGGCAACCTGCGCTTCCTGTTCAATCTCATCGCCATACTGCTCTTCTTCGGTATCGCCTATTTCGTTCAGATTCCGATAGTGGCCGGGCCGCTGTTGATCCTCACATCGTTCTATGTTTATTCGTATTACTTCCGCGTGGTGGGCAGCACCTCCACGGGCGGCAAGACATTCCCGGAGTTCAGCGATATCACCGACCTCAGCGGGGGGCTATTGCGCCCGGCCGTGCAGTTTTTCCTCACAACACTCGTCTCCACCCTGCCACTGGTGATTTATCTGGTTATGTTTAAGCTCGGGCCGTTCGATTTTTATTTCAAACTGCCTTACATCCAGGTGATTTACTCCATACCCTGGGCGATTTTGTTTATGCCGGCGCCCGCGGGCTATGAGGTAATCCCGCTGAATATGCCCACGCCCACCGGCGAGGAAATAACCATCATGGAGCGGGTCGTGCCCACCGGTATGGCCGGACTTGGCAGCGATCCGCTCATCTGGGTCTTCCTGCTGCTGTGGTTCCTTTACGTGCCGATCGCGCTGATGCGCCAGGCGGCATACGGCGAGTTTATGCCCACGTTCAACCTGCCGGCGGTCTTCATTTCGATCGCCCGCGCTTTCGGACCATACATGGCGCTGCTCGCATTCATGCTCGTTATCGACCTGCTGGCAGGCTCCCTGCTGTTTTTGCTCGTTTTCATCGTCGGCCTCTCAACGCTCGGGCCAGCCGGAGCGGGGGCTATGACCGTGCTCGGCTTGCCATTCCAGATCGCGCTGCAAGCAATAAGCATCTGCGCCACATTTCTCAAGATGTACTTTATCGGCCGCTTCGTCTTACAGTACAGCGACAAGATGGGCTGGCACTGAGTCGAAATCAAGCTGGTTGAACATCCATTTCATGATCCGTTGTAATATCCTTGCTATATGAGTATATGGAGGTGAATCTATCTGCATTGACTTTCTCTGCTCACCTGTGGTAAAATGCTCTATCTACAAGGGTTGTAAACGACAGGCGGTGACGCGACAACCGCCGGAAAATAGAGGTTAAGAGGCTATGGCGGGACGATTCGAGGTTGACGATCAGTCGGTGGTGGAGTTCCAGCTGGGCAACAAGCAGCTGCTTCTTTTGTTTGTCGGCCTGCTGGTGATCTGCGCCATATTCTTCTTCATCGGCCTGCGGGTCGGCGAAGACACCGCGCGCACCAAGGCGGCTCTCGTGATTGACGAGAACCTTGGGGAAACCGGCACCGGCGGCGAGCCGAATCCCGCGAGCGAGACGCCCAGGCAAGCCAACGCCCTTGAATTGAAGGCGAAATCGACGAGCAAGCCCGAGTCGAAAGTAACTAAGCCCAAACCTGCGCGCTCCGAGTCGAAGCCGGCGCGGCAACCGGCAACGGAGACGGCGAAGGCGGTTTCTCAGCCCACCACAACCACTGCCGGTGGTGGCTACTATCTGCAGGTGGCTTCACCGACCGACGAGTCGAGCGCCAAGAAGCTGCAGCAAGAGTTGGCCGGTAAGTACAATGACCACCAAACGATCGTCCAGCCTGTTACGGTGAAGGGTCGCCAGCATTTCCGGGTCCGCATCGGCCCCTTCTCATCGAGCGAAAACGCACTTGCGTTCAAGCGCAGCATTGCGCCTAGATTCAAGGACGCGATAGTAGCCAAGATTTGACGTGGAATTCCGCCGCCGGGCCGCCCTTGCCGGGGCCGCAATCATCAGCGGATTATTATCGGTCTTGCTTTACGCTCCCTACAGTGTTTGGCCGTTGGGATGGCTGTGCCTCGCGCCGCTGCTGTGGGCAATTGCATCGGCCAGGACCACACTTGGAGCGGTGTTCCTCGGGTTGACCAACGGGCTGGTGTTCCGCCTGCTTTCCATTCCCTGGGTGACCCACTCGATGATGGTGCACGGGCACATGCCCCTTCCGGCAGCGCTTGGCTCCTTGCTGTTGCTCTCACTTTATCTCTCGCTCTATCCGGCTACCTTGGCGTTCCTGCTGCGCAGCCCGCTGAGGCGCTATGGTCCGGTCGCCCTGTTGTTGGCGCCGTTCCTATGGGTCAGCGGCGAGCTGCTGCAGACATACCTGATCACGGGATTCCCCTGGAACCTGCTCGGCTACAGCCAGGTCGGCTTCCTGCACGCCATTCAGATCGCCGATGCCACCGGCGTCTACGGCGTCTCGTTTCTCCTCGTTGCTTTCAACGCCGCGCTGGTTTTCCTGTTGCTGCGTTGGCGGGAAATCGTAAAGCGCGAAGTCTGGCAGCCACTGGCGCTGACTGCAGCATTGGTGCTTGCGGTTTTCGTCTATGGTTTTGTGAAGACCGGTGACGAAAGCGTCGATGGCGAGCCGTTCGATTTCGTGATGCTGCAGGACGACCTCACCAACGCCGAACGGCCGCGCAGCGCCTCACGGGAAGGCAATGAGTTGTTCATCGATTACTTCGGCCGCACGATCGACGCCGCCCGCACCGGCGCAGATGTAATCATCTGGGCAGAGGGCACGATGGTCTTCCTCGACATGAACGAAGAGAGTTTCAGGCCCTGGGATTACGAACTCGACATCTACGCGCTCTCCCGCGATGAGGATTTCTGGCTGCTGATGGGCAGCAACGATTACTTCGAGGAGGGTGCAAAGCTTCACAACTCGGCCGTCACCGTCAGCCCCTTCAACGAGGACAAGCCCTCCGGCCGCTACGACAAAGTTCACCTGACGCCCTTCGGCGAGTACGTGCCCTACCAGTTTATTTTCGGCTGGGTGCCGCAGATGATCCCGGAGATCTCGGATTTCGACCCAGGTGAAGAGATCAGGCCGATCCCCCTGCGCGACGGGCTCGTCGGCGTGCCGATCTGCTACGAGATTATTTTTCCCGACCTTGTGCGTCGCTTTGTCGCCAAAGGCGCCGGCCTGCTGGTGACAATCAGTAACGACGCCTGGTTCGGCCGATCGTCCGCCAACGACCAGCACTTCGACCACGGTATTCTGCGAGCCGTCGAAAACCGCCGCTGGATGCTGCGCTGCGCCGCCACCGGCGTGAGCGGCATCGTCGCTCCCAACGGACGCGTTCTGCAGCGAACCCCCATCTACGAGCGCGCGGAGATCAAGGGAACGGTGGCGATGCGCACCGGGAAAACGCTCTATGCCGCATACGGCGATATCTTCTCGTATGTTTGCTTCCTTTTCAGCGCGTCGATTCTGACCTCCTTGCGTTATAATAGGGATTCGCGCGCCGGAAGAGACACGCGCAATGCAACAGGGAGCAAGCGATGAACGAAGAACTATTACAGCGCTGGGAAGAAATCAGGGAACGCTATTCCACCTTGCGAGGTTATCTTTGACCTCGAAGGTCACCGCGAGAAAATAAAAGAGCTCGACAACGAAATCTCAAAGCCGAATTTCTGGGACGATCAGGAGCGGGCGCAGCGCATCCAGCAGGAGCGTAGCCGCCACCAGTCGGTCGTTGACGGTGCAGAAGCGCTGATCGGTGTCGCCGAGGAGGTCGAGACGCTGCTCGAGCTGTCCGAGGAGGGCGAGGAAGTCGAGGGCGATTTCTCTGCCTCGCTGGACAGGCTGGAGCAGAGCGTTTCCGAACGCGAGATGATGATGATGCTCTCGGGCGAAGACGATCCCCGCGGCGCCATCCTTACCATCCATCCGGGCGCCGGCGGCACCGAGAGCCAGGATTGGGCGGAGATGCTGCTGCGCCTCTACCTGCGCTGGTGCGAGAGGCGCGGCTACCATAAGGAGATCGTCGAGTACCAGGCGGGCGAGGAAGCGGGGCTGAAGAGTGCCACAGTAACCGTCGAGGGCGACTTTGCCTACGGCTATCTCAAGGCCGAGAGCGGCGTCCACAGGCTGGTGAGGATCTCGCCGTTCGACGCCAACAAGCGCCGCCACACCTCATTCGCCTCCGTCTTTGTTGTCCCTGAGATCGAGGACGACATTGAGGTCGAGATCGATGAGAACGACCTGCGGATCGATACCTACCGCTCCTCCGGCGCCGGCGGCCAGCACGTCAATGTCACCGACTCCGCAGTGCGGATTACTCACATCCCGACCGGTGTCGTCGTCACCTGCCAGAACGAGCGCAGCCAGCACAAGAATCGCGCTACGGCGATGAAAATCCTGCGAGCGCGTCTCTACGAGCGCGCCCGCAGAGAGCAAGAAGAGAGGCAGGCGGCTCTGCACGGCAGCAAAAAAGAGATTGCCTGGGGCAGCCAGATCCGCTCCTACGTGCTGCATCCTTACAGGATGATCAAGGACCACCGAACAAGTGTTGAGGTCGGCGACGTCGACCGCGTGCTTGACGGCGATCTCGACGAGTTCATCGAGGCCGAACTGCTGCGCAGGTCGAAGGACAACAATACTTCCTGAGCACCGGCAGACTGTTTCCGAAAATGGAGAATGAACTTAACGATCACAGGCCGGCGGACATCCTCAGGCGACGTTCTGAACTGTTGGAAGAGAAGCTGCGCGTGTTGCAGAGCCGCGAGCAACAGGCGACCGACCTGCTGCGCAAGGAGGGTATCAAGGCCGAGCGTACAGGCTGGATACTTCTCGGCAACCTGATGATCCTTGCGGTCTGTGCGGTTGTCCTGCTTCGCGGGCTCGCGGGTAGAATGCTGGGCTGGATTTCGATGGCAATCCTGCTGGTCCTGCTTGCCGCCACTCTTTTACTTTTAATTTTTAGTCGAGCCGGGGCAAGGGGAGCACACCACCGGCTGCACATGCTGCAGAGAGAGATGGCCGAAACTGAGAGCGCTCTGGCCGCGATGCGCGGCGGCGATGCAGCACCCGCCCCTGATCATCCCCTCGGCCGCGACACCCCCCCTGTTTGAGTTTGACAGTCCCGCCTCCTGAGTGTATATCACCCCTCCCGGAGTATCGTTGATGATCAGTCTGAACGGCATAAGCAAGAGTTACGGCAGCAAGGAACTGTTTGCCGACCTCAATTTCAGGATCGAAGCGGGCGACCGCATCGGCATGATTGGTCCCAACGGCGTCGGCAAAACCACGATCTCGCGCATCATCTCAGGAGATGAGGAAGCGGATCGCGGAGAGGTCAGCCGCCCGCGCGGCTGTCGTATCGGTTATCTCTCGCAGGATGTCAAAACATTCCGGGATCAGCGGCTTACCGATTTTATCACCGGGGGCAGGCCGGATCTGGTTGATGCCCACCGTGAGCTCGAGCGGCTCGAGTGTCTTGTGACCGAGCACCATGACCAGGAAACGCAGCTAGAATACGCCCATGCGCTCGACCGTTTTCAGCAGCTCGGCGGCTACAGCGCTGAGGCCGAAGCGGCGCGCATCCTCTCGGGTCTGGGATTCAGGGAGGGGGACTACGGGCGCATGCTGCATACCTTCAGCGGTGGCTGGATCATGCGCGCGGCGCTAGCGCGGCTGTTGTTCCAAAAGCCGGACCTCCTGATCCTCGACGAGCCGACCAACCACCTCGACCTGCCCGCCCTCGCCTGGCTGGAGGGTTTCCTTACAACCTGGGGCGGAGCCTACCTTGTGATCTCCCATGACCGCACGTTCCTCAACACAATGGTCGACCGTATTATCGAGTTGGAGGGCGGCGGGCTGAACGAGTACCCCGGCGGCTACGACGACTACGTCGAGCTCAAGGAGCGGCAGCTTCAGCTGCTGGAGGCGAAGCGCAAGAACCAGGAGCAACGCATCACTCAGGTGCAGCGTTTCATCGATAAGTACCGCGCTCAGAAGATGCGCGCCCGCCAGGCGGGCAGCCGCAAGAAAATGCTTGAGTTGCTTGAGAAGGAAAAGGTCGACATCCCCTCGCGCCCCAAGCGCGTGCACTTCTCCTTTCCGCAACCAGAACGCAGCGGCACGCCGGCGCTCGCATTGCATGGCATCGCCAAGGCCTACGGCGAGATTGAAGTCTACCGCGGCATGGAGTTCACCGTAGCGCGAGGCGATCGCGTCGCGCTGGTCGGCCCCAACGGGGCGGGCAAATCGACGCTGCTGAAGATCGCTGCAGGAGTGCTGAAGCACGACGCCGGGACCCGCAAGCTGGGACATAATGTAAAGGTTCATTACTATGCCCAGCACCAGCTCGAATCGCTCGATCCCAGCCGCACCCCCCTTCAGGAGATGATGGCCTTGCCGGATTGGGACAAAATCTCCTGGCTGCGCTCGCTGCTCGGCGCTTTGCTCCTCGGCCCCAAGGAAATCGAGACGCGAATCGCCGACCTCAGCGGCGGTGAGAAGGCCAAGCTGGCGCTCGCCAAGATGCTGGTCAATCCGGCTAACGTGATCCTGCTCGACGAGCCGACCAACCACCTCGATCCGCAGGCGCGGGAGGTGCTCGAGGACGCGCTGGCCGCGTTCGGCGGCTCGCTCGTCTTCATCTCTCACGACCGCACGTTCATCAACCGCATCGCCAACCGCGTGGTTGAGGTTGTTGCCGGCCGGCTGTCGAATAATATCGGCAACTACGATGACTACATCTTCGCCGCAGAGAAACGTGGCACTACGGCTGCTGCGACTGTCGTATCAACTTCTACTCCTGCCCAGATCGCCGGACCGACCACCAAGGCAGCGGAGCGGAAAGCGAACGCCGAGAGCACAGAGGATCGCAAGCAACGGAAGCGACGTGAGGCGCAGTTACGCACCGAGAAAAAACAGGCTACCGGTAAGCTGCGGAAAGAAATCAAATCCTGCGAGGAGAAGATCGCTGCCACCGAGAAGAAGCTCGACGAAATCCATTTGGCCTTTGCCGATCCCGCCACCTCCCGCGAGAAGATTGCGGAGCTGGGCCGGGAGGAAAAGGCTGTCAAAGCCTTTCTCGAAGATCTCTACCGCCAATGGGAGTCCATTTCCACTGAGTTGGAGGAGGTGGAGCGGCGCTTCGCTCAGAATGGCGACTAGCTACGTCTCCGGAGTTTTGGTTGTCGCGGTGCCGTCCTGCGGTTGAGTATTGAGATCTCCTCTATATTGACAGGTCCCCACTGCGCGCGTATAAATTAGTACACGTCTTTACGGGAAATTATAAATGATCCCGTTATAAAGCCTGTGAGTTAATTTTCTGCAGGGGGATACTATGAGTAGAACAACGCTGGTGTTTGTCTGCCTGGTCGCAGCATTGTTTTCTTCATCTGTGACCGGACAGGAGATGATCTACGACCAACCATTCCAGATCGATTACGACAATCCCAACAAATATAACCTTGATCCTGTGATCACATTCAATGGAACCGATCATGCCGTTTTCTATGCCTTTCAAGGCCCGACTGACAAGGATATGCAACTTTATTTCCGTCGGCTGGACCGTGACGGCATACCCTCGAGTCCACAGGAAATGGTTATCGCTGATGAGGGCCGCGACTGGCCTATAGTGGCCTGCTCCGATGGTAAGGAGGCGTTCCTTGTCGCTGTTACAAACTTGCAGCAACAGAAGATTTGCGTCCTACGGGTCGCCAGAGATGGTTCGTTGATCAGGAGGGTGGATTTCGACGAACCGATAGAATACTGGATGCACGGTCCGCACGCCGGTGTTTTCAACGGCACGTTTATGCAAGTTGTCGGGGACAAATTCGTCTTGGGTTTCACCGACAGACGGCCTACCTACGAGCAACAGCGAGCGATGATAGTTGTCGGCCCGAAGACGCTAAAGGGCGCATGCGAACTCACCGAGTTGCCCAAAGGCGATTTGAAGAACAACCCGCTTATCGGCATGACTTACGATACTGAGGGATTTATCGCCATGGTCGGACAGCGGGACAAGTCGGATGGCTACGCCTTCGAGAAAGTCTTGCTGGTCAGGATCTCGTTCGACGGTAAGGTTGTCGGCGAGCCTTACGGACTTGAGGATCCTATCCCCTCGTCGATATTCATGGGGGGCCCGGTCTTCTTCGGCAAGGGTTTCATGATTTTCTACTCGGAACACGTTGATTACGTTTACACACATAGTTCCCTCGTCTTTGATGCCGAAGGGAAAACCATCTACGGGCCAACCGACCTGGGGTGGGCTTCAATATGGTTCACCTGGTCCTGGCCGATCTGGAACGGCGACAACGTGGCCTGCTTGCTCAACCCGGGCCCCAAGATGCGGTTGTTGATGTTTTCGGACCGGGGGACCTTCCTCTGCGAACCGATATATTACGCTGATGTAAAATACATTCCCGGCTTCCGGCCCGTTGAGGCCTTCACTGGCACGGCCACAACGATAGCATTCGCAGGCAGAAGGAAAGGCGAGAGTTTTCGCCACGTCCATGTCAACCAAGTCTCCCTGCCGCCGTCGGTGAAGAAACCGAAAATTGTCTATTTCGATTCAGGCGCGGAGTATCTCGGCAACCGCAGGGCTCTCGTCTGGTCGGCCACCGGCTGCGAACTGCTGCGCATTACCGGCAAGGGGGTAAAGCTGACAACCCTCCCACCCGTCGGCTGCGAGATAGTAAAAATCAAGGGCTCAAAATTGAAGCTTAAAATCACCGCAAGGGGACCTGGCGGAAAGGCGGTTAAGCGAATCACGCTAAAGCCTTGATGAATGCTGATAGCGGAGTGCTGGGCTACCCGATTTCACAAAGCGAAACGGTCGAATTTGTATAGCTTCTCCTTACGGATTCTTTGGCTTGTATTTTGCACTGATGAATAGGTTGTTTCTGTACCTGCGGGAAGCATGCCATGCTAGAATCACGGCATCTTCGATATGGTTTTTTCAGACAAGACGGACCTATCGGCCGTTAAGGGGCGGCGGAGTGTTCCAAAATCTGCCACGCGAATCTTTCGGGGGGTAATATGCGAAATAGAATAGTTCCAATTCTCTACACCATAATTGTGCTTTTGGCTGCCGTTTCTGTCACAGCGCAGGAGAAAACGGCCGTTGATTCATTCGACGATTTCCCGGCATTCGTCGAAAAAGTTATGGCCGACTGGGATGTACCCGGCCTGGCCGTTGCGGTGATCAAGGACGGGGAGGTTATCTACAAACAGGGCTTTGGCTACCGCGACGTCAAGAATCAGAAGCCGGTCACCACAAAAACCCTGTTTGCCATCGGCTCCTGTTCCAAGGCTTTCACTGTGATGGCGATGGGGATGCTCGTTGACGAGGGCAAGCTCGACCTGGACAAGCCGGTGATCGACTACCTCAACGATTTCAGATTGAAAGACGAATTCGCCACTTTGCACATGAAACCGCGCGACCTCGTGTGCCACGACTCCGGCCTGCCGCGCCACGATCTCTCATGGTACGGCTCTTCCGCCGGCCGCAACGAGCTTTACCAGCGCCTGCGCTACCTCGAGCCGAACGTCGATTTCCGCTCGCTCTGGCAATACAACAATTTCATGTTCCTCACCGCCGGAGTTCTGGTGGAGCGGATCACGGGACAGAAATGGGAGAATGTCGTTTCAGAACGCATCTTTAAACCGCTGGGTATGGATGGCAGCAATTTTTCGGTGGAGGATTCGAAAAAGGTCGAGGATTTCTCCCTTCCCTACGGCGAGAAAGACAAGGAGACGGTCGAGATCCCCTTCCGCAACATCGACGCCATCGGGCCTGCAGGCTCGATCAACTCCAACGTCGAGGAGATGAGCCGTTGGATCCTGCTGCATCTCAACAAGGGTAAGGTCGGCGAGGAGCAGCTGATCAACGAAGCGACGATCGCCCAAATGCATACGCCGCACATGGCCCTGCGCCAGGCTGCCCGCTACGCTGAAACACCGACTGCCTCTTACGGCCTCGGCTGGTTCATTCAGCCCTACCGCGGCCACCACATGATCCAGCACGGCGGCGGCATCGATGGCTTCATCTCGCTGGTCAGCTTCATGCCCTTCGACAATATCGGTGTGGTCGTGCTGACCAACAAATCCCCCAATCCGCTGGCGCCGTACATCACCTACAATGTCTACGATCGCCTGCTCGGTCTCGAGCCAGTCGATTGGAACGCCCGCGGGCTGGAGGATCGCAAGAAGGCTGAGGAAGCGGAGGAGAAGTCGGAGGCCGAAGCCGACTCCAAGCGCAAGGAAGGCACCAGCCCATCGCTTCCTTTGGAAGACTACGCGGGTAGCTACGAGTTCGCCGGCTACGGTAAGGTTTTGGTCGAGTTGGAAGGCGACCATCTCAATATCTCCTATAACGGCCTGAACGCCCCGCTCGAACACTATCATTTCGACATTTTCAATTTGAAAAGCGAGGATTTCGGCAAGCTCAGGGTTTGGTTCCATCTTGACGCTGACGGCGAGATCGGTTCGCTGTCGGTCTCCCTGGAACCCAGCGTTGAACGCATCGAGTTCGAGCGAGTTCCCGACGAGTCGCTCGCCGACGTAGAGATTCTCGAGAAATACGTCGGCGAGTACGATCTGATGGGCCAGACGATCGCGATCTCACTACGCGCAGACGGCGTGCTAACCGCTGATGTGCCCAGCCAGCCGACCTACGAACTCGTGCCCTACAAAGAAAACGAGTTCAAGCTGAAGGGAATCGAAGGCTACAGCGTGGAATTCAAGCTGGATGACGCCGGCAATGTCACCGCCGCCGCGATTCACCAGCCGAACGGGACATTCACGGCGGAGAAAAAGTAGGGGCTCAGCGCAATCACTGCCCGGTTCAGTATTATCGATGCAGGCGACCCTGATTGCTAAACAGGCCTCCGATCATGAAAAAGGAGGATGAAATGAGATGTAGATCACTTGCAGTGCTGTGCACCTTCATTCTGATATCTGCAGTAAGCCTTTCCTTCGGACAGGAGAATCCACAGGCGGAGCCGTTCGACGGCTTCTCGGAGTTCGTCGAGAAAATCTTGCAGGAATGGGAGGTGCCTGGAATCGGTATCGCCGTTTTCAAGGACGGCGAAGTAATCTTCATGCGCGGCTACGGCTTCCGCGACGTCGAGGAGCAGTTGCCGGTGACGCCGCAGACACTCTTCGCCATCGGCTCGACCACCAAGGCTTTCACCTCGTTGGCTATGGGCCTCTTGGCCGACGAGGGCAAAGTCGAATGGGACAAGCCGGTGCGGACCTACCTTCCGGATTTCGAGTTAAGGGATGAGTACGCCACGCTGCACATGACGCCGGTTGATCTCCTCAATCACAACTCGGGTTTACCGCGCCACGACGTCATGTGGTACAGGAGTGAATTAAGCCGCAAGGAAATCTATGATCGTCTGCGCTACCTCGAGCCGACAGCAGAGTTCCGCCAGGCTTACCAGTACAACAACCTGATATTCATGACGGCCGGCTACCTCATCGGCCAGGTTAGCGGCGGCACCTGGGAGGACTTCGTCGGCGAAAGGATCTTCAAGCCGCTCGGCATGAGCCGGACAATCTTCGGTCCGCCCGAGGACGAGAGCATCGATAGCGCATCGCCATATGTAAAACGCGACGACAATGTAATCAAAGTGCCGCATTACCAGGGCTGGGCCGTCGGGCCCGCAGGCTCGATCTATTCGTCGGTCGAGGACATGAGCAAGTGGCTTGCACTCCATCTCAACAAGGGCAAGATCGGCGAAGAGGTATTGATTAATGAGGGTACGTTAAACCTGTTGCACACGCCGAAGGTAGTCATGGGCGGCGGCTCGGCCGAAATGCCGATCGTCGCCTACGGTTTCGGCTGGGTGATCCAGCCCTACCGCGGCCACCAATTCATCTGGCACAACGGCGGCATCGACGGTTTCTACGCCTTCATCGGTTTCCTGCCCTACGATAACCTCGGCATGGTGATACTTACTAACAGGGCGGGAAATCCGGCGCCGGAGATTATCTCGCGCACGACATTCGACCGCATCTTCGAGCTTGAAGGCATCGACTGGAACGCGAAGTTCGCCGAGCAGCGCACGCAAGCCGAGGAGGCTGCCAAGCAGCAGAAGCAGGGCGATTCGGGTAAAAAGGAGGGCACAAGCCCCACTCATCCGCTCGCCGACTACGCTGGAGTGTTCGAGCATCCAGCCTACGGCAGGGTTAAGGTAACGCACTCAGACGGGAAACTCGAAATGGAATTGCTGGGCGAGAAGTTGCCCCTGGAGCACTTTCACTATGACGTGTTTGTTATAGATCAACCGGCCGGTGGCAAGTTGAAATTGACATACAATATGGATCTTCAGGGCGATATCGTTTCCGTTGAATCTCTGCTGCAGATCGGTGTCGATCCCATCGTCTTCACTCGCGTTGCCGAGGAAAGCCTCAAGAGCGAGGACTACCTTAACAAGTTCGCAGGCGAGTACGAACTGATGGGGCAGGCTATCAAATTCGAGGTCCGCAACGGCATCCTCTTTGCCATCGTACCCGGCCAGCCTGATTATGAGTTGGTGCCGGTGAAGGAGAATAACTTCAAGCTGAAAATCGCCGATGGCTACACCGTCGAGTTCAAGCTGGACGAGCAGGGCAATGTCACCGAAGGGATCTTTCACCAGCCCAACGGCGATTTCCCGGTGAAGCGGAAAAACTGAAAAGCCCCGCAAGGGTCGCTGAACCAGTTATAAAGAAGGCGGCGAGCAGCCGCCTTTTCTTTTGTCTCTTACAGTTTCGCGGGGCCGACTCTGCGCGCTAAGTCTTCTTTTCGCTCTTATCAAGTGGCTGTTTGAGGAAGAGGCCGATGGCCTCGGAGAGCAGCTTTTCCTTAGTCCGCAGCATCTCGTCCTTGCCCTTGCAGTCGACCGCGCCCGCCCCGGCGCCCGCGTGCCCGTCGCCGATGTTAAGTAGGCGCATGATCTCGCCGACATCCTTGGCGTGGTCGTAGTTGTTCAGCACCAGCGAAAGGCTCATGCTGAGGCCGAGGTTGGTGCTCTTGCGGCCGTCGATCATCGGGTTGGCTATCAGGATCGCCGCCTGCGCTTCCGGGAACTCCTGGTAGGCCATGTGGCGGATGACATTCGGGCGGGCGCGGTAGCCCGTCAGGTCGACCACCGGCACCACCTTGTCCACATCCTCCGGCAAGAAGATGGTGCTCTCGCGGATGATCTCGATCGAGCGCTTTTCCTTCTCCTCGTAGTCTTTCCGGCGTCGGACAACTTCATCGAAGCGCTCTATTTCGGCGAGCGGGTAATCCCGTATCCAAAGCGTTACCCGTTTGAGGTAGCGCAGGTGCTCGCGCTTGTCGAGGAAATCGCTCTTGAGGCTGTAGTCGACGTGCTTGCCGGGAGTCGGTTCGCGCCACTCCTCGATGGTCTTATAAGCGAAGGAGTCGATGTGGTCGGCCTCTGCCACGGTGTCGAGCAGGTGAGGATCAATCTCCCATTCCTGGGAGAAATAATTGTAGACGGTGCGAGCGCAGCTGGGATCGGGATTGAAGCGGCCGGGGATCGCCTCAGGGTCGAGGCCTCGCAGCTTGACGTCTTCGAGATTACCGGGGTGATGGTCGAACCACATGCCGCAGTCGAGCGGGAAGGGCAGGTCGCAGACGATGTCGCCGGGCCCGATCGGAAAGCGTGACGAGGCCACGTCCCGCGGGCCGATGAAAAAGATATTCTCCATGCCGTAGATATGAGAACAGAGTGCCGCGCAGACGGCGCCGTCGAAATCATTGTGGGTGACTACGCGCTGGAAGCTCATCCTTCTCGCGATTCTTTGGCTTTTTGTTGCATGACGCGGGCCAGGTAGGCGAGCTGGCCACAGTGATATATCTCGTGCGAGGTAACCGAATGGATCAAATCAAGCCAGGTCTTGCCTTCGCCTGCCGGGCAGATGCTTTCCAAGCGCTTGGATTCGCTCAGCCGTTCGACATCTTGCAGAAAGGCGTCGCGGTGGGCTTCAACCAGGGCGAAAATCTTGCTGAACGGCATTTTCACCAGCTCGGACTCGGTCGGTCGAGGTAATTTGCCTAGCTGCTTCTCGGCTCTGTCGGGGCCCGAGAGCTCGACGAATTCGCGGTAGCCGTCGATGAGGTGAAGAAGTATCCAGGCGGCGGAGTTGGATTCAGGCATCGGCCGGAAATCCAACTCGTTGGCACCAATCTCATTGCAGACCTTCTCCAGGTGATGATTCCAGACGCGGTAACGCCGTAGCAGGTTGTCCAGTTCGCTCATCTCGAGTTAAGACCTCCTTCGTTACTATCATATACCAACTCAAGGATTATTTTTATCCCCCATACCCTAAATCCGATACACTCTTGACCAGACGGCGGGCGCGGTACTACAATGATGCCGAAATCAATAATCTCACAGCCGGTGATGTCATGTTGAGAACCAAGACTGTGTTTGCAATAGCTTTATTTACACTGCTTGCCCTCAGTGCTTCCGCAATTGCCGAAGACCTCGGCAGCGTTAACATACCCACGCGGGTAAAACTCAAGGGCATGGTGCTTCAGCCAGGGCAGTACACCTTCGCCATCGAGAAGCAGGGTGACGAGCTATTCATCATGCTGAAGCAGGGCGGCCAGGAGGTTGCCGGCGAGCTGGCTATTACCAAGCCCGCCGAGAAGATGCATTCATCTGCGCGCCTCGCTTATCAACCTCTGAAGCGCGACGGTAAGGACGATCCACTCATCAGCCGGATATTCTGCAGCTATCAAGGTACGCTCTATCTGATCTATTTCGAAAAGCCCTGATCGGGTCGGGTTGCAGGTCAATCTGTCTCGTTGTCGGGGAATCCGCAATCGTACATCGAAAAAGCTCGGCTTGAAGACGAGCTTTTTCCGTTTCCGTCGTAACTCGGTTCACTCCTTTGGAAAACCCTTATAGATCTTGTGCATGATCCACCACTTGCCATCGATTTTCAGCAAATTGAAATAGTCTATATACTTCGTCTGTTTGTTTTCTATCCTGACCTTGGCAGAAGCCTCGTGGCCGGTTACGTCGACGCTGTATACTTCGAAGCTCCACTCTTCGCTGTTGTTTTCCCTGGGAGTTTCATACCAACCCAAGAATGTTTGCTTGTTGACAATGGAAAGTATGCCTTCATTGTTAATGCTCATCATCCTGAATTCGTCGTGGAATATCTGATCGAGCAGCTTGGCATCTCCGTTCTTGAGCCCTCCGAAATAGAATTCGGTCAGTGCTTTCTTGATGGTTTCGGTGTCTTCTTTTTCGTCTAAGGCAATTGCCGACGGAGCGAAGACGATCAGAAAAGAGATCATCAATGCTACTACAGCGTTTCGCATAACTCCTCCCTATCTTTCCCCTCGCCCACAGTCCGTAAGCACGAGGATTCTGTTAGTAAGGCAACGGCGCCTTGGTTTAGGGAATACCATCAATAATTCGGCAGGAGCCGTAACCAAGGTCACATATAGGTTAAGTCAGACGATTTGCGGAAGGTGTGCGTTGAGACACGTCATTTACAGCTCGAGCAATTTTGCGAGGTACAGCCCGCGCAGCTTGGATTAGAAGTGCTGCTCACCATCTTGCCGCCCGAGGAGAAGCCGAAAATCGACGGGCGTTTCTTCACATCATGTGATTCGCATTCGGGGCAGTTCGGTGCGGTGGAAGTGTTGAACACCAGTTTCTCGAACTCGGCGCCACATTTGCTGCAGGTGTACTCGTAGATCGGCATACATTTATCCCATTAGAATCGCCAGCGCCATCTTGAGCGCGTCGCTGAAGTCGGCATCCTCCCCCGAGTTCCTTACGGCGCCCTCCGCGGCTTTCTCCGCGTCTTTCCGCCTGTAGCCGAGATTGATCAGCGCGGAGACCAAATCCACTTTCATCGCCGACGCCGGGCTCAGGGCGGTTGCCTCGGTATGAAGTTCGGCGCGAAGCTCGGGCAGCTTGTCGCGCAACTCGAGCACCAGACGCTCTGCGGTCTTTTTACCGATCCCGGGTATCAGCACGATGCGGGCGTAATCACCCTCTTCAATCGCGCTTAGCAGATCGGCGGGGCCGCTGCCGCCTATGATCGCCAGGGCAAGCTTCGGGCCGACGCCGGAGATTCCGATAAGGCGGCGAAAGAGGCTGCGCTCACCGGTGGTCGGGAATCCGTAGAGCTCAATGGCGTCGTCGCGTACATGCGTGTGGATATGCAGCTCCGTTTCGGTTCCCTCTTCGCCCAGCTCGTAGAAAGTGCTCAGCGGAATCATCACTCGGTAACCCACGCCACCCGCCTCGACTATCGCGTGAGTCGGCTCCTTGCTCAACAGCCTGCCGCGAAGGTATCCGATCATCCCGCCACCTCCGGGGCGACCGGGCGGCGCATGCTGTGCAGGTGGCAGATGGCCGCCGCCAGCGCATCGGCGGCGTCGGCCGGCTTCGGCCGCTCCGCCAGGCCGAGCATCAGCTTGACCATCTCGGCTACCTGCTCTTTGGCAGCGTGGCCGTAGCCGACGAGAGCCTGCTTGATCTGCAGCGCGCTGTACTCATGCACCGACAGACCGCTTCGGCAAAGCTCCATCAATATTGCTCCGCGCACATGACCCAATAGTAGGGCGGTCTTGATGTTGACTGCGGAGAAGATTCGCTCAACGCTGGCGTTGTCGGGGCGGTACTGCTTTATCACCCCCTCGAGCGAGGAAGCGATAGTATGCAGCCGCTCGGCCAGCGGATTTGATGTCGTAGTGCGCACGACGCCGAATTCCACTGCTTCCAACTTGCCGCTTTCCTCGCGGACCAGTCCGTAGCCGGTGGCGGCGAGGCCTGGATCGATGCCAAGAACCAGCATTGCGGGATCAGGACTGGAGGAGTTCTTCGTCAATGTCGAAGTTGGTCCAGATGTTTTGCACGTCTTCGTTGTCGTCGAATAGCTCGACCATTTTGAGCACCTGTTCGGCCTGCTTGCCCTCGACCTTAATCAGGGTGCTCGGAATCATCGCAATCTGCGACTCGAGCAGCGGGACCTCCTTCTCACCGAGGGCTTCGACAACGCCGTCAAAGCCGTTGGGATCGGTGAGGATCTCGAAGTTGCCGTCGTCCTCGGTCATGTCTTCCGCTCCAGCTTCGAGCGCGACCTCCAGCAGCGTGTCTTCATCGATATCCGAGCCGTCGACCAGGATGTAACCCTTGCGCTCGAACAGGTGGGCAACGGAGCCCGTCTCGGCCAGGTTGCCGCCGTGTTTACTGAAGATGTGGCGGATTTCCGGCGTGGTGCGGTTACGGTTGTCGGTCATTACCTCGATCAGGATGGCGACGCCGCCGGGAGCGAAGCCTCCGTAGGTGATCTCCTCTATCTGGGTGCCTTCGAGCTCGCCGGTTCCCTTCAGTATTGCCCGCTGGATGTTGTCCATCGGCATGTTGGCTGACTTGGCGCTCGCAACGGCCCTGCGCAGGCGCGAGTTGGCGACCTCGTCGCCGCCGCCCATGCGTGCAGCGATGGTGATTTCCCTGATAATGCGGCCGAAGAGCTTGCCGCGCTTGGAGTCGGCGGCCGCCTTCTTGTGCTTGATGGTGCTCCATTTGGAATGACCCGACATACTTCACCTTACCGCTTATTACGTCCGGAGTTTACCACAGGGCGTGGGCCGCAACAATTCAGGCCGGCCTGCGGCCGCTCTTGATGCGCAGCAGCCGTTCGCGCGCCGCTTGCAGGGTTTTGATGCGTTTGCTGAAGCAGAAACGCACCCAGCGACGGCCCTCTGCCGAATCGCGGAAGAAACTGGATCCGGGAACAGCGGCTACGCCAATCTCCCGGGCCAGCCAGCAGCAGAATTCGATGTCGTCGTCCCAGCCGAAGGCGCTGATATAGGCCATCATATAATAAGCGCCCTGCGGGAGGACGGGATCGATGCCGGTTTCTCTCAGTATCGCGGCCAGGGCGTCGCGCCGTTCGCGGTAGAAGCCTGCGAGCGAGAGAAAATACTCGTCGGGCATCATCAGCGCCTCGGCTCCGGCTGCCTGCAGCGGGTGAGGTGCGCCGACGGTCACGAAATCGTGGACCTTGCGGATCGCGTCGGTGATGCCGGGCGGGGCGACGGCCCAGCCCACGCGCCAGCCGGTGACAGCGAACGTTTTGCTCAGCGCGTTGATCGTGACCATCCGCTCCCTCATTCCGGGCAGAGTGGCCATCGGCACGTGCTCTGCGTCGTCGTAGACGATGTGGTTGTAAATCTCGTTGGTGAAGCACACTGCGTCGTGTGCGGTCACCAGTTTGGCAATCCGCTCCAACTCCCCGCGAGTGAAAACCTTTCCAGTGGGATTGTTCGGGCTGTTGATGATGATCGCCGCAACGCCCGATCCGAAAGCCGCTTCCAGCTTGTCTCAGTCGACCTCGAATCCATTGCCGGTTTGCAGGAGCGGTACCGCGCGCGGCGTGGCGCCGCAGAGGACGGCATCGGGGCCGTAGTTCTCGTAGAACGGTTCGAAAAAAATCAGCCCGTCGCCGGGATTGATAAGCGCCATAACCGTCGAAATCATCGCCTCGGTCCAGCCACAGCAGATCGTGATCTCGCGTTCCAGATCGATTTCCATGCCGTACCATCGCCCGAAGTGCGATGCGACGGAGCGGCGCAAGCTTGGCGCGCCCCAGGTGACCGAGTACTGGTTGCAACCTTTTTTCAGCGCCTCGACGGCGGCCGAAACCACCTCGGCCGGGGTGTCGAAGTCGGGGAATCCCTAGGCCAGGTTGATGCAGTTATATTCATCCGCCAATCTGCTCATCTCTCGGATGACCGATTCAGTGAAGCGCGTGGTTCGCTTGGAGATCTTCACGATGACCTGATTTTTGCGATGCTCTTGTTAAACTCTTTCGAAGTCTTGCACCGGGTCGCCTATTCGCCGAGCAGCGATTCGTCTCCGTCGGCGAGCTGCCTGATCAACTCCGAGCGCAGGTAGTCGCTATTCTCGCGCACATCGGCGTCGATTCGTTCCTTGTAAAGTGCGCGGCTGCGCTCGATATCGTCGTGCAGACGCGTCAAAATATCCGCGTTCTCCCGGCCTAGCTTCACCGTCTCCTCGTTATACAGCTTGATCTCGGAGATAATCAGTCGGGCAAAGCGGATGGCCTTCTCGTGTTTTTCACGCTCGTCGTCGGATAGCCCTGAGAGGTCGTACTCCTCGACACTGAGGCCGCGGCTCTCAGGCACCAGGATATCCTCTTCTTCCTCGGGTTCGGTTGTCAACTCCTCGGGCTCGGCGGCAGCGGGCTGCGGCTCCTCGGCAGCTTCGATCTCCAGCTCTTCAACTGCTTCCACTGGCTCTTCAGCAACCTCGATCTCCAGTTCCTCACCGGCCTCCTCCGGCTCCTCGATCACCTCGAATTCCGGCTCGGGCTCTTCCATTACTAGCGGAGCTTCGGGCTCGGGTTCCGCACTCACGGGCGGAGGCGCCGGGATCTCAACCTCGGGCTCGGCCATGACCTCCCCATCGGCCTCGGGGACTACCTCGATTTCCGGCTCCTCTCCCTCTGGAGGCGACTCGATGTCCAGGAGTTCGAATTCCGGCTCCGCCTTTTCCTTCTCCTCTTCAACGGGTTCGGGCGGTTGGGCTTCGGGCACGGTGCTGCGCGGAACCCTGGTCGGCTGAGGCATGCGGATTTCGCCAAGCTTCTTTTTCAGCGGCAGGAGGTCGATGACGAAACCGGCGAAGCGAACGAGGATGGCTAGCGCATCCGGGTCAGCGATCCGGCCCTCTTCACCGCGGCCTTCGACCAGCACCACAGCCTGCACCCGGCTGCGCACTGCCATTGGTATCGCCGCGATCTCGTCGGGCGGCTCCTGACCGAGGGCGCGGTAAATCGCCGGATCTCCAGGGGCGCCGGGGAAGGGAGCGATCAGCATCTGGGCCTCGCGCGCCGCTCGGGCCACAAGCGAGTCCTCGGGCAGATCCAATGGTATCTTTTTTGAGCCGAATTCCTCGCCTTCGCCCAGGCCGAGGCCAGGACCGGGCCAGGCTGTGACGCCCTCCCCTACAAGGATTATCAACGCACCCCCGCCTGCGAAAGCGTTAATCTCCTGCAGCATAGTGCCCAGCACTTCGCGTTGGCTGCTGCCTGCATCGATTGCGGAGAGACTGCGAGCCAGCTCGCTCGCAGGCGTACCCTCCGCGGCCGGCTCGGTCGGGGTGGTCGGGATGTATTCTTCGATGCCGCGTCGTAAAACGTCACGATCAATTCGCATTTGCTTCAGGCGAAGCCTGAGGTCTTCCTCGAGACCGTTTGCAATCCTGTCGATCAGGTCATCCCGATCCATCGGAGCCTCCTACAACCTGCGCGCAAACCGCGAGGTTCTTGACATTTGGGTTTCCGGGTCGCGACTATTCTGCTATGGCTCTTGCACCAGCGTCAAGTAAGGTAATTGTAGCAGCCGAGCTTTATCAGGATGATGACCGCATCTGGATCATTGTTGCTGATCCGAGGAACCCGGATTCGCCAATCCTCCGGCCGCTGAATATACCGTCCGACAAGCTTGACTTGGCTGCGAATCTGGTGCGCAGGTGCGAGCTCACTCCTTTGGCTTGTGAGATGCTCTCTGAGCTTTGCGCCCACATCGCCTCCGAGCTCTCTTCCATTGCCGAAGGTGCGGGTGCGCTGGTCGTTTCGCCTCACGGGCTGCTCCACATGCTTCCCTTGTGCACTGGTCGTGTCCCCGATGGCCGCTGCCTCGCCGAAGCTTTGCAGACGGTGGTGATGCCCTCCACCTCTTTCCTCTCGGTCCTCGCGACCGGGGAGCCGCACGTTTCAGTAAAGGGCGCCACTGTAATAAAGGGTCCGGAAACGGATTGCGGAGAAAGCATCGGGTTGGTGACCTCAGCCCTGGAAGAGGCGTTCTTGGAGAGCCGTCCGGAACTGCCCCTGAGCGTGGTCGACTATGCGCGAAAGCAGAAACCGGGGAGAATTGTCTTTGTGGCGGCACACGGCAGACCGTCGGAACTTTTCCTTGCGGACCACAGGGGCTGGCCCGTCTGGGTTCCAGCCGAGCGGTTGGCTGAGGCGCTTGGACGTCCGGCGTTCGTTCATCTTGCCGTCTGCCGCTCTGCCATCTCGGATGTGGCCGATGACGAGGAACCTTTGGGTCTGGTCTGGCCTTTGCTGGCTAGTGGAACCCGGGCGGTGGCCAGCAGTTTGTGGGATGTCGAAGCAAAAGCGGCGGCGGCCTTCGCCCGCCGCCTGGTGGGCAGGATGCTGGAGGGGGCGCCCCTGGGCAGGGCATTCGGGCGTGCTCTGAGCGAGCAACGTAACGATCACAGTTTTACCGATTACAGAGACTGGGCCGGCTTTGTCCTGAACGGTGACTGGAGGGTGAGGCTCACTCGTTGATCAGCTTCGGATCGATTTCGAGTAGATAGTAACCGAGAGGATCGACACCCTCGAATTCAACCAGGCAGAAAGTGCCCGAGTAGCTTCGTCTCGTGGGTTGGATCACTTCCCCCGAGTCTCGCAAAATAATCTCGGCTTGCTCGAAATCCTCTCGATCAACAGGGCAGTTGGCGATTTGCAGCTCCAACTTGCGGTCTCTTGGCGAGAAGGCTACTGCGCAGCGGATATTACCTTTGCTGATTATCGCCTCATCGACGAGACCTGCCTCGAACTGTTCGCCGAGCACCCGGCGCTCAGCCTGGGGTTTGATATCGTAATCGCACCCGGGGTGCCGCTCCTCGATACGCCAGCGGTACACTGTAGCCCCCAACGCCGCCAAAGGAACCCTGCCTTTTGCTCCGTTGTAGGCAATCCGCGGCTCTTTCAGTTCATCCGGAAGCTCTTCTTCCGCTTCTTCTTCCTTGAACTCGGCGGCAGCGCGGTACATCTCGTCAATCTGCTTGAACTGCCTCCAGAGCACATCGTCGATACAGAGAGCGGAGAGAATCTGGGCACGCTGGGGCATGGGAACCTTGCCGTTGTAGAAGTCGTCGAGCAGGTTGCGGTCGATGATCAAAAATGACTCATCGGCGGCGGCACCGGAGAGCAGCAGGATTTCCTCATTTAGGCGGCTGCGGAGAGTCTCATCACTACGGATTCTCGCTACGAGCCGAACCAGCTCGCCTCCGCTGCCGCAATCCTCGATCAACAAATCCAGTTCATCTGGCGTCAACGTTCGTTCTCCTCAGAGCAGCCTCTCGTTACCGAAGCGCTCCTTGAGGTCGCGCAACACAATTTGTCGGGCCTTTTCGGCTCTCTTGCGCGCCGTGTCTACTTTCAAGCCCAGGATCGAACCGATGTCCCGCCATTTCATGAACTCCTGGTAGCGCAGGAGGAAAGGACGGCGGATTGCCTCATCGAGCCGTGCAATGCTGTCGCTGAAAGCCTCTCGCAACTGCTTGCCGAAGATCTCCTGTTCGGGGGAGAAGAGCGGCGCCTTGGCTCCCTTGCAGATCTCGAGCACCACAATTATGTTTTCGGAGCCATTGTAAAGCCGCACTTCCTTCTCGTGTCGATGAAGGAAACTGAAGATTTCGTTCTTAGTGATCGTAATGATCCAAGACTTAATGTTGTGGCAATGCTTGATCCGCGCCAAACCCTTCATGATTTTAAGGAAAATTTGGTTGAAGAGGTCCTGGCGCTGATCGTCGGGGATGTCAAATATACCCAGGAAATAATGAATGAGCCTGTGGTAACGCTTGTGAAGCTCCTCGGCAACCTTGTTCAGCCTCTGGGGTCCGCTCTCCGACAGCAGGGAATCGAAGAGTTTTTCTTCATCGTCGACGGTGGGCATCGAACCCCGGCCTTTTTTCTCGTTCATATCTTCCTAGTGTCTTCGCTCCGCATCACTCGCGCGTGAATCCTGCGCCTCGTAGATTTTTCAATACATAATATGCTAATTGTTTTTAGTACCCACATTATCTTCGCCGAATATCGATAATGCAATGCATGAGAAATAAGCTCTTTGCTATGTTACGATACGCGGCGTGAGCGGTAATCTGCGAATCGCGCTTGATATGCGCCCTGCGCTGAGCCGGGGCACCGGCGTCGGCACATTTGTGGAGCAGCTGGCTCTCGCCCTGGATGCGCTTGAGGGCGACCATTCTTTGGCCTTGTTTTCCAGTTCATCGAAGGACCGCTGGCCGGTGGACCGTCTAAGTGGAATGCGGAGAAGTGAACTGGTGGATCGCCGCTGGCCGGTGAGGCTGCTCAACTTTTTATGGAACAGGGTCGGCCGGCCACGGATCGAGCGCTTCGTCGGGCGCGTGGATATCGCTCATTCTCCGACCCCTTTACTAATGCCGAGCAGGGCTGCACGCGTGGTGACCATCCACGATCTCTATTTCCTGCGACGACCCGAGCACACACGCGCTGAAATCAGAAGGGATTACGCGCCGCTTGTGCGGCGCCATGTCAAAGCCGCCGATGCGGTGGTTGCCGTCTCCGAAGCCACCAAAACCGATGCGATCGAGCTGCTTGATCTGCCTGCGGAGAGGATAGCGGTTTGCGGCGAGGATGCCGCCCCGATCTTCGATTTGCCGCCATCCGAGGAAGAAACGGCTTGGAGCATGCGTTTAGCGGCAGGCCCGTTTTTTCTTTTTGTGGGGACAATCGAGCCGCGCAAGAATCTTGCACCGCTGCTGCGCGCTTACGGCTCTCTGCAGGAACGCTACCAAGAGCTGCAACTCGTTATTGCCGGCGAGCGGGGGTGGGCATTCGATGATTTCGACGCCGAGCTCGACCGCCTGCCGAAACCTTCCCGCGTTGTCATCACCGGCTATCTAGACCGTCGATCGCTAAGAGCGCTTTATCACCGCGCAACGGCTCTGGTAATGCCGTCGTTTTGCGAAGGATTCGGTCTGCCGCTGGTGGAGGCGATGGCCGGTGGCTGCCCCCTGATAGTGGCCGACAACAGCTCGCTGCCGGAGGTCGCGGGTGACGCTGCTCTATACTGGCGTAGCGGCGAGGCCGAAGAACTGGCGACTCTACTTGAAAAAACGCTCACCAACGATGCACTGAGGACAGAATTATTGGAGAATGGCCGTAGGCGGCGGAGGCTGTTTAGTTGGGGGAAGACCGCCGAGATAGTGATGAAGCTGTATCGCGATCTTGCGGGGGTGCGCGGTTGAGGATAGCGATCGATGCCAGAGAGTTGGAGGGGAAGCCCACCGGCGTGGGCCGCTACCTCTCGAATCTCCTCCGCCGTTGGCTGAAATCGCCGGACGACGATACATTCCTGCTCTATCATCGCGGCGAGCTGGAGCGGCAAGGCTGGATGAACAACGAGGCCGCTGAGCTCGTTCGTCTTGCTGACGGGATGCTCTCCATCGGGGTGTGGTGGCAGCAGGTGGTTCTTGCCAGGGCGCTGCGGCGCGACAAGCCGGATGTGTTCTTCGCTCCGGCCGATTCGCTGCCGCTACGCTGGCGCGGTCCGACGCTGCTGACAATCCATGACCTCGCTTACGAAGCCTACCCGGATTGGTTCGGCAGGTCGGAGGGTATGCGACGGCGCTCGCTCGCGCGCCGATCTGCCCGCCGCGCAGAAGGGATTATCGCCATCTCGAACTTCACCAAGAGCGAACTGGCATCACGCTATTCAATCTCCGGGGACAATGTCGAGGTCGTTTACCACGGGGTTGACGACTCGCTGCGCCGTGCGCCGTTTACACCGGAGGATGAACTACGGCGCAAGACAGGGCTGGATATTCCCTTCGCCATTTTGGTCGGCAGCCTGTTCGAGCGGCGTTTTCCTTCGCAAATCATCCGGGCTTTCCGCCTTCTCGAGGATCTCGAGTTGGGGTTGGTGATCGCCGGAGACGATCGTCGGCAGGCGGAAAGTAATCTTCGTGCGGAGATAAGGGAACTCGGCCTTGCAGAGAGGATTCGATGGTTGGAGTATGTTTCTGAGGAGGATTTGTGCGGCCTTTACCGCGCGGCTGATATGCTTGTTTCGCTCTCGCTCTACGAGGGTTTCAGCCTGCCTCCGCTCGAGGCTATGAGTTTCGGATTGCCTGTAATCATATCTGGGCGGGGTGCCCAGCAGGAGGTCTATGGCAAAGCGGCGTTGACTGTCGCGGAGGAAACCGAGGAGAGCATCGCCTCAGCGATCAGATCGATGTTTACGGACGCGCCTATGAGAGAGAGCCTTGTAAGACGCGGTAGTGAGCTGGCTGGCAACCTGACCCTTGACCGCTGTGCGGCGAGGACTCTCGAGTTGATCAGAAAAACAGGGGGAGCATCCGTTGGCTGAGTTGCACATAATAATCGTCACGTATAACAGCGAAGGAACGATAGAAGGCTGCCTGGCGGATGTCCTCACCGCCACCGAGTCCGCCAGTCGCCGTGTGACTGTCATCGACAACGCCTCGACCGATGATACCGTGGTTATAGTCGAGAGCGAGTTCCCGGATGTCGAAGTTGAGCCGCTTCAGACGAACATCGGCTTCGGCGCGGCCAATAATGCCGCTCTCCGGCAGAGCGATTCTCCATTTGCACTGTTACTGAATCCCGATACGCGCATTGCTCCTGATGCAGCCGCCATCCTGCTCAAAACGCTTAAGCAGCACCCAAGGGTGGCTCTGGTGGGGCCGCAAATGCAGTACCCGGACGGAGCACCGCAGGCCTCTTTTGGGCGTTTCCCTGCTCTTCTCGGCGATATTCGGCACAGCCGTCTCGTGCGCGGCTGCCAGCAGCGCAAACCCCGGACGCTGGGGAAACTCGAAAAGAAGCTGATCGAGCCTTTTTCTCCAGACTGGATAAGCGGCTCCTGCTTCCTGGCCCGCACTCAGGCGCTCCGGGAGGTCGATTTCTTCGACACCGATTTCTTTCTCTACATGGAGGATGTCGACCTCTGCCGCAGGCTCAAGACCGCCGGATGGCGAGTGATGGTGGAGCCGTCGGCGCTCTGTCTGCATTACGAGGGCGGCAGCCAGCCTGACTCGGACGTAATGAAAAAACACTTCAGGCGCAGTCGGCTGCTGTATATCAACAAGCACGGCGGCAGGTTCGGATATCTGCTCTACAGGCTGTTCCGTGCGCGCGGAATCAGGCTTGATTGGGATCCTGACAAGCGTATCAGGTCTTGGCGGAAAGAATAAAAGAGTATAAATGCGGTCGCGATTACATGTAATACAAGCTTGAAGGGAGAGAGATATTTATGAGAGTGCCCGGGATACCGCCTTACCGAATGTACCGCAAAGGTGCCCTGGATCTGTTGTTGCTCCAGGTTGCGGGGCCGGACGGAAAACGAGGCGCCCTGATGGTCGTTCCGACGCGCCGAGGAGGCGTCTCGTTCGGCAGAGGGGATCTCAACCTCTCCAGCACCGGAGGCGATTCGCCGGACCTGGTGCAGGGCAACAGAGGCATACTCTCCCACGCTTTGGAATCGCTGGAATCCGCTCCCAAGGTGAGGATCGCCGGCCTGCGCCAGCGGCATACCGCCGATGTTTTTCAGGTCGACAGGGAAAACGTCGAGAGTTTCGTCGACCGCCGGCATGAAGGCGACGGGATGATCACCCGTCTCGACGATGTGTGGCTGTCGATCTCCATCGGCGATTGCCTTCCGGTGATGCTTTTCGATCCCGGAGCTCGTGCGCTGGGGATGGTGCATGCCGGCTGGGGGGGCACGGCGGCGAGGATCTCGGAGGCGGCGGTGCGGATGATGATAACCGAGTTCGGATGTGAGCCTGGGAATATCGTCGCCGTCTTTGGACCATGCATCCGGGGATGGCGCTATCAGGTTGATCGGAATGTCTTCGATGGATTTAAACAACACTGGGAGAATGATGAATGGCAGCGATTCATCAGCGACAGCAGTGATGGACGCGGCTACCTTGATCTGGCGGCAGCGAATAGAGCGCTGCTAATCGAAAACGGCGTCGATGAAGCAAATATAATCGATTTTGGACTCTGCACGGGAGCGCTCCCCGCCCTATTCTTTTCCCATCGCCGGGACGGTCTCCCCGGCGGGCGGATGCTGGCACTGGCCGCTTTATTGTAGGATCTACCTGCCTTTTACCAGGATTGGATTAATACCGCGAGGTTTGGATTTCTGCTCGTCTATCCCCTTGTTGGCCAGCTTGTCGGCGAGCTTGTTATCGGATCGGGGGACGTGCTCGATTTCAAACACCTTAAACCTGCCTATCAGCTGGATGGCGCGGGAGTGAAGCTTTCGCAGGCCGTCGTTCTTGACCTTATACGCTCCTTCAATCTGGCGGACGAGCAGTTGGGAATCGCTTCGAACCAGCAATTCGCGCCAGCCGTTCTTATGCGAAAGCTCGAGGGCTGCCAGTAGAGCGCAGTACTCGGCGACGTTATTAGTCTGCTCCCCGATGAAGCCGTAGCCTTCAGCCAGTGTTTCGCCGCCAGCCTCCACGGCAACAATTCCATAGCCTGCCGGACCGGGATTGCCGCGCGCGGCGCCGTCGATATTGATCTCGATCATCCAGTCAGGCCTGCTGGGCCGGGTTTTCCAGCGGCGGCTCTTCCTCGAAAAAAAGGACTCGTCTGCAGTTGTCGCACTGATAGATGCCCTTGGAATGCTTAATATCCAGGTAGACTTGCGGCCTGATGCGATAGTTGCACGCCTGGCAGGTGCCGTCCACGGCCTCGGCAACGACAATGCCGCCCTTGGCTTTCTTGAGCTGGTTGAACAGCCCGATGTATTCCTCCGGGATATCCTGCTTGAGCTGGTCCTGTCCCCTGGAGACATGCTCCAGTTGTTCCTGCATCTTCTCCAGGTTCTTCTCGAGCTCTGAGATCTTCTGCTTGTTCTCTATGTTCAGCCGCTCGCGCTCTTTCAGGGCTTCGGCCAAGCGCTCCGCAGCGGAATCCAGCAGTTCCATGGACTCGATGATCTGTGTTTCGGCCTCTGAAATTTTATTCTTGGAGAAATCGACTTCTTTCTGCAATGCCCAAAGCTGTTCGTTGGTCTTCACCTTGAGAATCTGGTCCTCGTAATGAGATAGTTTATCCTGCAAGGCTGCAAGTTCAGATTCGAGCTGGTGGTTTTTCTTTTGCTCCTCGCGCTGCTCCTCTGTGGCGCGCTCAACCTCGGCTGCTCCAGCTTCGGTCTGCTCTTCCAACTCGCTTATCCTTCCCGGTGTTGCTGCGATCTCATTGTCGAGCCGGATCGCCTCAAGCTGGAAATCCTGAAGCTGTTTCAAAAGCGCGACAATCCGGCGATAGTCTTCTCTTATCATAATAAAAAAGGCGTCGAAACCGACGCCTCCTCTTCTTTCCCGTTCGGCTGCACCGCAACGGGTTCAGCCACTACCACTTCAACTGTCGTCTCTTTTCCCATCGCGGTCGCCCGTTTTCTTATTACTGGTGGGCCCGTCAGGACTCGAACCTGAAACCAACCGGTTATGAGCCGGTGGCTCTGCCAATTGAGCTACGGGCCCTATCACCCGTTTTGCCCGTAACGAGAGAATGGAATATATCGATTCAACCGCGAAGATGTCAAGCGGACATGCCTGTTTCAAAACGGTTTAACAGCGCTTAGATATAAAGAAAACCCCGTGCAACCGTGCACGGGGGATAATTGAAGAAGGGCTTTAATCAAACAGGGGTGGATCTAAGCACCTTTTTTCACTGGCTCGACCGGGATGACGAGGTTGAAGAGTTTATCCCCGGCACCTCCGGTCTCTTCTTCTAAGACACCGCCAAGGAGTGTAGTTAGATGTCGAGCCAAGGGCATTTCCATGCGCATGCTGATATTGTCGGAATCTCCGTCCGAGGGATTTGTAGACTCGCTCTCAGTTTTCAGATACTCCGAATCGGTAGATATACTGAATTCCACGTTGCCGTTCCTGGGTATAACCTGCAGCGCTACTTTGGAAGCGCCGTTGCCGTTCATGGCTTTCTGAATGAGCAGCGATAGGGTTCTGCGAAGTCGATCGGGATCAGTCCGGATTCTCCGGCTTTGCTCGGGGCAATTGCATTCGAAGTTGACTTGTTTTTCCTCTGCCAGTTCCTCGAAATGCGAAATGACCGGCTTGACCAGTGGGCCGAGCTTGATGAAGCTGTTCGCGGCCGGGGCCTCGCCTTCGCGAAACCGTCGCAGTTCCACCAGCCTGTCAACCAGTTGCTGCAGGTGTGCAGCCTCGTCGACCAGCGTTCCAATCTCCGGCTGCGCCGGGGAGCTTCCGGCAAGCCGCCGGGCGATTCTGTTTATCACGTCGAGAGGCTTGCGGAAATCCCTGTCGATCATTTCGATAATGTAATCATCGAGACCCGGGGCCTGCAACAGCGTCTGAGTCACTCGTGAGCGCATGTCGATGACCTGTTCGCCCAGGTAGTCCAGCAGGCTGAAACTGATGTCCTTGTCTTTACGGCGGCAAAGCACGGTCACGCGCGCCACTAATTCGTCGGGGTCGAACGGCTTGGTGAGATAGTCATCCGCGGAGCAGCTCAGCAGAGCGGTTTGTTTATCTGAGGTGTCTCCGCGCGCGGAGATGATCAGAACAGGTATGTGGGAGGTCTCCGCCTGGTCCTTGAGCAGTCTCGTCGCGGAAAAGCCGTCCAAACCGGGGAGGTTGAGGTCCATTATAATCACATCGGGCTTTTCGGAACTGACCTCGTCGAGCACGTTGTTAGCCTCGGAGAGAGCTTTGACCGCGAACCCTTCCGCCTCCAGGTAGAGCGAACAGATCTTCTGGACCGAGGCCTCGTCGTCTACCAGCAGTACCTTGTGTGTCTGAGTAGCTATCATGATTTCACCGCTGCGGGATTGCGATCTGCGCACTCCAGCGCGTAAGCCTTTCTATGTTTGAGAAACAAGAAACGTACCAATCCCAGAATTAAACGTAAGTTTTTTGTTTTCTGATAGTTAGCTTGCCATTCGGTTCTCCTCGGCATTCCGGTTCTGTTTCACAAGCACTTCATCGCGTTTCATCTTGAAACCGCCGACATTCCCAATCTTGAAAAGATGCTGCCTTCGGCTTAGACTCCTGCCTTGCGGTAGGAGCAGGAGGGAGTGCGGGATTGCATATATCCGATGGAGTTCTCTCTGAGTCGATAGCCGGGCAGGCGATTCTCGCGGGCGGGACTCTGCTCGCGCTGGCTGGCACGGCGGTGGGATTGAGGAAAATCGATTACGAGAGGGTGCCTCGGGCGGCGGTTCTCAGCGCGGCATTTTTCGTGGCGTCGCTGGTCCATGTAAGGGTGGGGCCGACAAGCGTGCATCTTATTCTCAACGGCCTAGTAGGCATCGTTTTGGGCTGGGCCGCTTTCCCGGCGTTGTTGATCGGTCTCCTGCTGCAGGCCGTCTTTTTCGGACACGGCGGGATCACTACGCTCGGCCTGAACACGTTCAATTTCGCCTTTCCGGCGCTTTTGTGTTTTTGGTTTTTCAGTTCGGCTATTCGCAGATCGAGATCGAAGGGCCTGATTCTGCTCTTGGGCTTTTCGGGAGGGGCGATATCTCTCGCTTCCGCCGCATTCATGGTAGCTGTGGAGCTTCTGGCGACCGGTGGCGAGTTCGAGTTGATTGCCCAGGGCGTGTTTCTGGCACATCTGCCGATAGCGATTATCGAGGGAGTGGTTACGGCCGCAACGGTTGTTTTTCTTCATCAAGTGCGTCCGGAATTGCTCGATCCTCCATATCTGATTCGTAAAGAGGTTACAAATGGTTAACAGGCTCAGTATACCGGTTCGTCTTATGGCGGTGTCTTTCCTTCTCGTTTCGCCGCTTGCCGCTTGGGCCCATGGCCTGCATCTCGACGTCTACGTTGTCGAGGGGGCCTCGATCGAGGGCGAAGCTTACTACCACGGCGCCAAAGCTGCGGGCGCCAAGGTAGAGGTGTTCGCGCCGGACGGCAAGAAGCTTGGCGAGATGGAGACTGATGAGGAAGGCATGTTTGTCTTCAAGGCCGAGTTCCGCTGCGATCACAGATTCGTGGTTACCGACAGCGGCCATCGCGCCACGGCCACGATTCCGGCTGAAGACCTGCCGGGCGATCTGCCGGCGTACAAAGGCCGCTAGGTTGTTTAACGGCTCAACAAGGAGGGGGGATTATGAGCGCTGACACCAAGAAAAACAGCAGAGTTTTATCTATTCTGATTGTGGCGATGTTAATCCTCCTGACATCCGGCATATGCTCCGCTCAGGATTCAGAGGCCAATGCTGCTGCTGAGGCGGAAAGTCTCGAAAGGTCAGCGGGCTCCGCGCTTAATAATGACGAGGTAAGGAGCATTGTGGAAGCGGCGGTGACGAAGAGGATCAGACCGCTGGTGCGAGAGATCAGGCGATTGGAAGAACAGGTGTGGCTACACGACATTCTTGGTGGGATCGGTTACATCGCCGGTCTGGCCGGCCTGGCATTCTATTTCCTCGGCGTAAGGCGGAAAGGGAAATTGAAGGGAGAAGGCAGGTAAACGGCTGCCGTTGCTGACCGGCTGCTTAAATGGAAAGCTGATTGAGTGACTTGCGAGACCTACCTTAAAGGCGACTCACCATTACGCCTTATAGATCCGCGCTTCCGAGTTGTTGCGGCGCTTGGATTTACACTACTCGTAGCGATCGGATCGAGCTTCGAGGTGCTGGGCGCCGCATTGCTGCTGGCTGTGTTGGTTTCGTTGGCATCAAACCTGCCCCCGGCCCCAACAATCAGGCGTATTGTCTTGCTGAATATTTTTATGCTGTTGCTGTTTCTCTTCCTGCCGCTTTCGGCGACCGGGGAGGTGCTTTTCAGATTGGGGCCGCTGGCCTGGTCTAGCAAGGGCGTGAGAATAGCCGCTGTAATCGCGCTCAAAGCCAACACCATCGTCCTTACCTACACCGCGTTGCTCAGCACGATAGATCCGGTCCGCCTGGGCCATGCGCTGCACCGTCTGAAGGTTCCGGAGAAGCTGGTCCATCTTCTGCTTTTCACCATCCGCTACATCGACGTGGTTCACCATGAGTACGACCGTCTGGTCCAGGCAATGAGGATCCGATGTTTCAGGCCGCGGCTCAGCCTGCACACGCTCAGGACTTACGGTTATCTGTTCGGAATGCTGCTGGTAAACAGCTTCGATCGCTCCGACAGGGTGGTGGCGGCGATGAAATGCAGAGGTTTCCGCGGCAGGTTTTATTCGCTGAGCGAGTTTTCCACTGGCGGAGGAGAAGCGGTCTTTGCAGTTTTTGCTATCGCTGCGCTATTACTACTCGGGTGGATCGAATGGGCCTGAACGAAAAGCTGCTGCGGATCAGCAGCCTGGAGTTTTCCTACATGCCGGGGGCACGTGTGCTCAGGGGACTGGACCTAGAGCTGGGGAGCAGCGAACGGGTTGGGTTGATCGGGCCGAACGGTAGCGGCAAGACGACATTGCTTCATCTGATGGTCGGCCTGCTCAAACCCAGCGCGGGAGAAATAGAGGCGTTTGGCAAACCAAGACGTTCCGAGGGCGATTTCTGGGAGGTTCGGGCACGTATGGGGCTGCTGTTCCAGGATGCCGAGGATCAGCTTTTCAGTCCCACCGTCATCGAGGATGTCGCTTTCGGTCCGCTTAATCTCGGCAAAAAGTCGTCAGAAGCGATGATAATTGCAAGCGAGAAACTGGCGGAGGTGGGCTTGCCGGGCTTCGAGGATCGAATCACTTATCGCCTGTCGGCAGGCGAGAAGCGGCTGGTATCGCTGGCATCGGTTCTGGCCATGGAGCCGGATGTTCTGCTCCTCGACGAGCCAACTTCCGGACTCGACGAGCAGGCGGTGGGGAGGGTAGAAGACATCCTCAATGAGCTCTCACATGCGATGATCGTTGTTTCTCATGACAGGGAATTTCTCAAGCATGTCACCAACAGATGGCTACGCCTTGAAAGCGGCGCGCTCAGCACTGTGGATCTCAGCTAGCACGGAAGTAAGGCGAATCGCAACGGGAACATTGCCGGTCGCCGCGGGAGGCTGCTGGCGCACTTCAATTTCGGTCTTTACAATCCATATAGCAACTGTGATTAAATCCCGTTTTCGAAGCACCACTATGTTGTGATGATCGAATTCCTATCCGAAAGGAGAAAACAAATGACTTTCTCACGTTCGCAAACCATACGCTCGGTGCTTTCGGCACTTCCCCTCCTGCTAATCCTGATACCCCAGGTCGCTGCTGTAACGGAAGAACAACATGCGGAGCAGCTCAAAACATTGGAAAACTACATCGCCGTGCACATGGAGGCCAACAGGATCCCCGGGATGAGCGTCGCGTTGTTCAAAGGCGACTTCTCATGGGCCAAGGGCTTCGGCTGGTCAGACCTCGAGAACAAGGTCCCAGCAAAGCCAGAGACCGCCTATCGTCTTGCCTCGGTATCCAAGTCGATGACCGCCCTTGCAGTGATGAAACTGTCGCTCGAGGGCAAGCTCGACCTCGATGGTGAAATCCAGACCTATGTTCCTTACTTTCTGGCAAAGAAATGGCCCGTGAAGGTGAGGCAGGTGATGGGGCACATCGGCGGCATCAGCCACTACAAGGATTACGGCGCTGAGGGTTTCTTCACGGAGCACTACGACACGAAGCGTGCGATCGAGGTTTTCGCCGAATGGGATTTGGTCGCCAAACCGGGGACCGAATACAACTACTCCAGCTACGGCTTCAACCTCCTCGCTGCGGCGGTCGAGGGCGCCTCCGGCCGGCCCTTCGGAGAATACATGAGGGAGAAAATCTGGGAGCCATTGGGGATGGACGACACTAGGCTGGACGATCCTTACGATCTGATTTCCAATCGCGCCCGCGGCTATCGAAGAGTCCGGGGGGAGGTCAAGAATTCCAGGTTCGTCGACATTAGCAGCCGCCTAGGGGGGGGTGGCTTCAGGAGCACAGCGCCCGACCTGATCAAGTATGTCAGGGGACTCTTCGCCGGTGATGTGATACCCCGTGAGGCGGTGCAGGTGATGTGGGATTCAATGGCCACCAGCGACGGCCGCTTCACCAACTACGGTATGGGCTGGAACACCGTCTCCCGGTCTGGTTACTGGGTGATAGGCCATAGCGGCGGCCAAGCGGAGACCAGCACTTATCTGTTCTTCATTCCCTGGGAAGACTTCGCGATCGCCGTCTGCAGTAACCTGGAGGGCGCACCGATCTACGAGATCGCAGGAGAAGCCGCGGGGCTTTTCTTGGGAACGTGTTCCCTTTCAGCGGAAACGCCCGACAGGGTGGCAGCCGAACAGTATGACATCCTCAGCGACGCTTGGAACTTCGGCCTGAGCTGGTTCGACCGCTATGGCGGGTCTGTCACGGCCGAGACGGACGAGCTGGCTTCGGCGTTTGAGTACTTCAATGAAGCTTTGAACCGCGGGCAATTCGAAAAGGATTTTGAAGCAGCGGTGCGGAAAAAGGATGACGGAATTCACCCCGTCGCCGGAATGCCGATGATCAAGGTCGGCTCATATGTAACCGCGAAACTGGTTGAAAAGTACGGTGCGGAAAGGCTTGCACATTACCGGCTGGAGGGAGCGCTGCCGTTTTTCCGCGATTACATCGAGCTTTGCGGCGAGGATGAGACCATTCCCGAGCGGTTCCGCCTGAGTGATGAGACATGTGAGATGGTGACTGAGTGGGCCGAATCGTGGGATGAGACCTGGACGGAAGAGGTTCGCGGCATCGCCTTGCAGCATAACAGTGATCTGGAAGGCGCAGCGCAGCGGTTCAAGGAGATATTTACCGGCGCGGAGATCTACCCGCGTTTCAACGGTCAACTTAACAGATATGCGTATTACTTGAAGTCGCGGGACAAGCTCGATGAAGGTCTGGCCGTTCTGCATATCGCCGCAAATCTCTATCCCAGCAATGCCAGCCTTTTCGACAGCATCGGCGAGTTCTATCTGGCGAAAGAAGATGAGGAAAGAGCGGTCGAATTCTATACGAAGGCGCTCGAGGTTGATCAGGAGTATGCAAGTTCCAGAATGGCCCTAGCCACGATAAACGCCGTCGAGTTGAGCGACATGGAGATGGACGCGTTGGCGGGAGAATATGAGCTAGTCAGGTGGCTGAAACTGTCGGTCTTCATAAAGGACGGCAAGCTGATGATGATGTCCGCCGATGGAGATGAGCTGGAAATGGTTCCGCAATCGGGGACGGAGTTCTATGCCCGCGATGATGAAGATGTTCTACTGATTACTTTTCAAAAGGACGAGGACGGCAAAGTCGTCGAAATCAAGATAAAGATCCGTGGGCAGGAACTGCCCGGCAAGAGGGTTAATTAGTCGAACCAGATAGCATCTATAAATTAACAGAATCCGGAGAGTTGTTTTCTCCGGGTTCTTTGTCTGTTCCGAGCAGGACAATAACAACTTAGGAAGTTAATGACGCCCGGCTGCGTTTTATATCTTATGCAGGCTGACGAGGAGAATCTGTGTCTTGTATGAAATAGTCTTTATCGATCCGAAATCGACTCGAAGAGCTGAAATTAGAAGAGGTCTGTCGGGCATATCGGGCAATCTCAAGATCAGAGCTTTCAGCTCGCTTAAGACAGCAGAGAGAGCCCTCAGAACGGGAGGCGCTACGTGCGTCCTCTATTCTCTCACTGATCAGGATCTCAAGGGAGGGGGAGTCGCGGATATCTCCAAAGCTTTGAGCAGGCCACTGCCCGTTATTCTTATAGTTGAACCCGGAGATGTCGAGGCCGGCAAGGGCTTCGCGGTGGTTGCCGAAGAGGTCCGCAACTTGGCGCAGCGCAGCGCAGAGGCAGCCAAGGACACAGCAGCACTGATCGAGGAGGCGCAGTCCGACGCCGAGGAGAGCGCTTCTGCCAGCGAGGAGATGAGCGCGCAGGCCCGCGAAATGGCCGACATTTAATCCAAGCGCACCGGTATCTGTGAAAGATCACTACATCATTCACAAGTCCGATCTTCTCCAACAGGGTGAGTTGGACGATCCGATCATACATGCGGGCGATTGATAACGTTTATTTACCCAAACGGTATAAATAGATAACGCAGCCGGTTGTGACACCAGAGTCGCAACCGGCTGTGGCTTTTCTGTCCCGCATTGTTTCCGAGCCCCAATGAGTGTGGGAATTACTATCATATTATCAACAGTTTAGCGTAATATCTTTGCAGAACGGTTTGTTGGCCCGCGGTTTGCAGTTCTCGGAAGTGATCACTGTTTTCTGAGGTAGAGGGGGGCAATGTTCTACCACCTGTTCTCAAAGGAAGTTCGCGAACTCCTGATGACATTCAGGTTCGGCGCGGCTCTGATCACGACGTTTGTGCTGATTGCTCTCAGTGTAATTGTGCTTGGTGATGATTATCTGCGACGGCGAAGCGAATACAACCGCCTGGCCGATTTATACGCTCAAGAAGCAGCGGAAGTCTACGTGCCTTCGTTGATATCCCCGCAATTGCACCGCCCTCCCTCTCCTCTGAGCATCTTCGCCGAGGGTGATACCAAGCACCTGGGCAACACGGTGGGAATCAGCCGCTGGCAGGTGCCTGTGCACGCCGCCGGCAGCCTGACGGACAACATGCTGCTTAAGGCATACCCTTCATTCGACCTGATGACGGTCTTTATCCTCGTCGTAAGCGTTTTCGGCGTGCTTTTCAGTTACGACTCGCTCTCGGGAGAGCGTGAAAGGGGGATTCTAAAACAGATCTTCAGCAATCCCGTTTCCCGAGGAACGGTTTATGTTGCGAAGTTCGCCGCCGCCTCGGCCGTCCTCGCCATCCCGGTGGCTATTTCATTCTTGGCGTCGCTGCTGATCATCTCCTTCTATCACGGCATCGGCTTCACGGGGCCGATGTGGACTGCGCTTGCCCTGATGCTGTTCTCGGGCCTGGTATGCGGGGCTGTCTTCGTGGCCCTCGGGATAGCCTGTTCGGCGCTGGTCCGTCGCTCCTCGGTAGCTCTAGTGCTCTCGTTGTTCCTGCTTGCGACGCTCGTGCTTTTCATGCCATCGGCTGCCAACGGCCTCTCCGGTTACTTCATTCCGCTGAAGCCGAGATCGGAAGTGGATATGTTCGTTGAGATATCTCTCAGCGAGGTCAGAGAGGAGGTGGACCGGAGATTAGCGGAAGAGTTGCGAAGGCTTGGTATAGCCCGCGGGACTTCATCCATGATCGGTCGCACCGGCGGGGAATCACTCTATTTGTTCGACGGAAATGCTGCGGCCTTTAGCCGGCACGTCCAAAGGGTGATCATCTCCGAACCCCGATATCAGAAACGAGCGGACGACATCTGGAATCTGGAGCACAGCCATTGGGAAGCGAAGACCCGGCAGGCTGAATTCAGCGCGGTGCTCTCTCTTGTTTCACCGGCCGGACATCTGCGTAGAGCATTTACCGCACTCGCCGGAACAGATTTCGAAACATATGGGAAGTTCATGGAAGCGGCACGATTATTTCGTCAACAACTACTTCGCTCCTTCAGAGCCAGGGGTTATTTCGACAGAAACGCGTGGGAGTTCATCAGCCGCCGGAAGAAGGATGAAATCACGGAGGAGAAATACAGGGCGCGGGGCGTTAAGTACATAGAAAGAATGCAACGAAGGGAACCACTGACGAATTGGGAGGGCAATTGGGATCCGTTGCCGACCTCGATGATCCCCACGTTCCGATTTGAGGTTGAACCTGATTTCGAAACGGCTCTTCAGCCGATAAGCATTCTTTCGCTCATGGCTATCCTCCTATGTCTTTGCGGTTTTTTAGCTTTCCTGCGAATGGATGTCCGCTAAGGAGCGCGCATGATCAACATCGCCAGGAATCAGATACGGATGGGTCTGAAGGACGCGAAATTCCTCTTCATGGCCATGCTGGTTCTGATCGCATTCGTGGTGAACGGCTTCATTTATTCGGGCTCGTATCACATTGCCAGGGAAGATTACGAACGATCGCAACGAAAAACGGAACAGGACCTGGAAGCAAGCAGCAGTTCATTGCTCGATGTAACAAATTATATGCAGACAGCCGTTCGGCCTCCCTCGCCGCTCTCCTTCATAGCCGATGGCGGGTCGGCTCAGCTGCCCAATTCCTGGCAGGTAAACGCATTCATGTACAGAAACCCGGAAAACAAGGCAAGGAGCAATGAACAGCTACCCATTGTGATTCCGTTGGATTGGTCATTCATCATCGGCACACTGATGTCCCTGCTCACGATCTTGATCTCATACGAGGCTGTCAGCGGCGAGAAGAGGGACGGAACTTTGAGATTGCTGCTCTCGAATCCCGTTTCCAGGATGCAGCTATTTCTTGGCAAATACCTCGGACTGTTGAGCGTCCTGCTGATCACCCTCGCAACCTGCGCGGCTGTAAGCATAACCATCCTCATCACTCAGGGAGCACTGCCTCTCACCGCCGATGTGGCTGCGAGCATCGGTTGGGCGTTGCTCCTCGCCTGTCTATGCCTCTCCTTTTTCCTTTTGCTGAGCATCGCTGTCAGCTCTTTAGTGGTGACTCCGGCGATCGGCCTGGTCATTCTCATCATCGCCTGGATACTCGCTGTGGCCGCCGTCCCGGGCGCCGCACGGATGGTCGCTGAACAGAGCGTCAAGATACCGGCTATCTATGAAGTAACCAGGGAGATAGAGGCAAGAACAGAGGCAATGCAAAGGGGAATGCCTTTAAACAGCCTCAATTGGGACGGGAATCCGTTTGCAGAGGGAATGCGCAACCGCACGGAATACTGTCGTCGGAGGATCGCTATTATCGAGGAAGCCTGGGACAAGATGATTTATGAGCAGATTCGCCAAGCCAGATTGATCAATTTTTTATCATATGTATCGCCAACGGGATTGATTAATAGTGCGCTGCAGGACATTTGCGAAACGGGGATCTCCGGCTTCGAGAAAACGATGGACCTAGTCGGGCGCTACCAGGATCAATTGCACGATTTTACATTGGCGGTTGACAAGCTGGACGCTGAATCGCCTCACCTTGTATATACGTGGGGTGATGGAACCGATCCGGGCGTTTATTCCACCAAGCCCGTCGATTTATCCACCATACCACGCATCCAGGCGCTCTGGCGCTCAAGCGGACTCTCCGCTTCCCAGGCAGTCCCGTGGCTTCAACTGATTCTTCTCGCGGCCGCGAACCTCCAGATGGCCGTCATGGCGTTTTTCGCGTTGCTGCGATATGATCCGCGCTAGGATTCGCCCCCTTGGAGAAGCATGTTTGCTGGGGTTTTACTGTATCGGACCACGCGCCTCGCGTAGGAAACATCTGAAGCAGGTCAGCATCGTTATTGAATAGACGCAGGAAGCCGACTGATGAGCGTCCAGTTCTCGGATATCACCTTGGCGATCCTTCTGCACGGTCTGGTCCTGGCTCTGGTCTCATTCTTGATACTCTACTTCTCGCTTAACAAGAATCGTTTTGTCTCGAGAAAGCATTTGGCGAGAGCCAAGGGGCAGATGGAACAACACCTGATATTGGAGGCAATATCGGCGAGCTCACACGAGGGCGATACCCCAGCTCTCATCGAATCGCTGGGCAAGCACGCCGCTGAAATGACCGGCTGCGTGGACTGGGCGATCTGGTTAAAACCTGACGGCAGCGGATTCGAATCCGTCACCTCTCACATTGCCGGCGTCGGCGGCAACGGGGAGGCGTTGGCGGATAACATTGCCCCCGAGTTTTTCAATTGGGTTATAAGAAATACGTCCTCGGTTCGTCTGGGACCCTTCATAGCCGATTTCGCCCGCTCCGGTGACGTAAGAAGCGTATTAGGCAGATTCTCTCGAGGTTTGATGATTCCTTTCGTGGACGGCGCGAACACGCTGGGTTTCATCTTGCTCGGAGGAGCGAATTCCGGAGCCGAGAAGCGGAGCCTGCAGTTTCTCGACCTATTCGGCGCAATCGCGGCTGTGCTGATCAAAAAGAGCCGCCTGGACCAGCAGGAGCGCGAAATGCGCCAGAATGAGCAGCGATCGCGCTATCTGGCCAACCTCGGGCAGATGGCCGCCGGCCTGGCTCACGAAATCAGGAATCCTCTGGCATTCATGAAATCGGCGATGCAGCACCTGACGACGACATACGAATATCTCGATGAGGACCGCGAGCTCGCCGATTGCCTGATCAACGAGACAAATCGGATAAACCAGCACATCGAAGAACTCCTGACGCTCGGTCGAATAAGCCCCGCGGATTTTGAGAAAACGGATCTGCATGAAGTCATTCTCGGGGTATTCAAGTTCGTCGAGAGCAAGGCAAGGGAGAGCGGTATCCGTTTGGCCACTGATTTCGTGTCCGGTGGTGCTTGCGTGTACGGCAACGCAACCCTCTTATGGCGCCTGGTCCTCAATCTCGTCACCAATGGTATGGAAGCGATGCCGGATGGCGGCGATCTGGCTATTATCAGCATGCGTGAAGGCGGGTTCGCGACTGTGAGAGTCACCGATACGGGGAGTGGGATCGCTCCCGAGATAGCAGATAGGATCTTCGACCCCTTCTTTACGACAAAGGAGAGCGGCACAGGCTTGGGTTTGGCGACCTGCTTCAGCGTGGTCACCGCACACGGCGGCGGCATCGCTCTTACGCGCAGCGATTCCTCCGGCACGTGCATGGAGATCTCCTTGCCGCTCTACATCGAATCTGGAGAAACTAAAGAGCCGGTATGAGTAAAAGAGTACTAATTGTCGATGATGAAGTCACCATCAGGCGAGTCCTTGCGCGCATGCTGGCCAGCAAGGGTTACGATGTCGAAGTGGCGGAGAGCGGCAGTGAGTGTCTACAGGCGGCGACCCGGTTCGAGCCGCAAGTCATTCTCCTTGATCTCAAGATGCCCGGCATGGACGGTTTGCAGACGCTTGATGAACTGACCGGATCGCAGTTCCGGGGCAAGGTGATCATGATGACCGCCTTCGGCACTATAGCGAGTGCCGTGGATGCCATGCGCCGGGGCGCATTCGACTACGTAGCCAAGCCTTTTGATAACGATGAAATCGTCATAGTAATTGAAAGAGCCTTGGAGCAGATGCGCCTCGAGGCGGAACTGATCGACGCCAAGAACCGGCTTGAGGAGAAATTCTCAGTCGCCGGAGTGATAACTAACAACAGTGAAATGCGGCGCCTGCTCGATGTGGTGATTCAAGTGGCTCCCTCCGATGTCCCCGTTCTGATTACGGGTGAGAGCGGTACGGGAAAAGAGTTGTTCGCAAATGCCGTTCATCAACACAGCAGGCGGAAGACCGGGCCGTTCGTGGCCCTCAACTGTGGGGCTTTACCCGAGAATCTCGTTGAAAGCGAATTGTTCGGGTACTGCTCGGGTGCCTTCACCGGGGCTGCCCGTGCCAAACCGGGCTTGGTGAAAAGAGCCGACGGCGGGACGTTGTTTCTTGATGAAATCGGTGAAATCAGCAACGAGATCCAGGTCAAACTGCTGCGCTTTCTGCAAGGCGGCGAATTCATCCCGCTGGGTGACTCCGCTGCTCGCAAGGTCGATGTGAGAATCATCGCGGCATCCAATAGAGAGCTGCCCAAAGCGGTGGCGGAAGGCAGATTCCGTGAGGATCTGTTTTACCGGTTGAACGTGGTGCTGATAAGTATCCCTCCACTGCGCGACAGGCCGGAAGACATCGTTCCACTGGTCAACCATTTCGTTTCGAAACACGGCTCTGTTATCGGCAAAGAGGAATACAGTTTCGCTTCAGAGGTGATCGACGCCTTCCTGCTGCATGATTGGCCGGGAAACGTCCGCGAGCTTGAGAATGCGGTCCACAGCGCTCTTGTGATGGTGAGACAATCTCCCATAAGTTTGGGCGATCTGCCTGTGTCGCTCATGGGATACACCACGGAAAACGCCGGTGTGGAGAAATCGGGCAGCTTGAAGGAGATAATCGCTTCTTTCACTGAAAAGATAGAAAAGAAGGAAATACTTGCCGCATTACGCGAGAGCGGCGGCAACCAAAGCCAGGCCGCGCGCCGGCTCGGTATCAACCGGCGGACATTGATTCGCAAAATAAGGCGCTATAATATTCCCCGGACTGAAAAAACCCGATGAGATTGGCGTCTTCCAGCGAAGATTCGGTTTGGGAAAAGGAGTTGGCTGGGGGACAGGGATTCGAACCCCGATTCTACGGTCCAGAGCCGCATGTCCTACCATTAGACGATCCCCCAGCGGGGGAAGCGTTATTATATTAATTGAAGAAACGATTGCAAGCGGTAAAACCCGGCTGCTCAGAACGTGTAAACCGCGCCGAAACGGAAGCTGATAGCGTTGAGGTTGCTCTCCACATCATCACCGCTGATAAAGTAATAGTTGTCGACAACCTCCACCCGGGCACCGAACCATTCCTTGACGAAGTATTTGAAACCGGCGGAGAAGGTGATGTTGTAGTAATTACCGTCGAGTGGGAACGCTGAATCATCCTTTGGTTTGAAACTGTTCATGCCGGTTCCGAATGTAAGGAACGGCACCACGTCTAGGTAACCGAAGTTGTAAATGGCATTGGCCCCGTAGTGGTAGACGTTATGGTCGACGGTTTGCACCGGATAGATAATCGGATTATCGGGATCGGTGTAGTTTGTCGGCTGTTGAAATCGGCCGCGCGCGCGCGTGAGACCGAATGTTCCCTCGACTCCGAAGGTCTTGTAGCGGTTGAAGTAGTAAGAGAAGCGAATCTCGCCCGTCAGTCTTGAATTATCGCTGTTGGTAACGGAATCCTTGCCATCCGGCAGAAAAATATAATTAATACCGGAACCTTGCAGGATAAAAGACCCTGTCAGCTCCATGCGCCGGCTGTCGTCCAAGAACTCGTCAGTTTTCTGTTTCTGATCCTGTTCGCTGTTGGTCTCTTGCGCGGCTGCAGGCGCCGCAACTATCAGGGCCGTCGCGACAACGAGCAGAGCCAGTCGCCGGCCGAGCTTTCTTTCCAATCTCATTTCTCCTCGCCCGTCAATCGGAACTGCATTTCTAGCACATCCAAGACCATAGTGCAAAAGCCTTCGCGGAGATGTCGGCGCCGTTACGGAACATTGGATTCTCGGCAGTCATTAATTATACTAATGTTGCCTTCGCTTTGAGGTTCATACTAAAGACAGGAATGACAGGAGATGGTTTACGACATGTTGACGCATCGGAGGAATGTAAGATGAAAAAACCCGCCTTGCGATCCGCGGATGCTGTTCTCGCGGTAATAATACTGGCGGTATGTGCTACTGCGCTGCTCGCCCAGCCGTTTGACTACAACTCGATCGGCATCAAGGCATCGGTCGAGCCTCAACAGGTTGCTGCGGGTGGCGAAGGCGTGATTTTAGTGACGCTGAATGTTCCTTTCGGTTACACCCTGACAGATTCCGATGCGACCTTCGAAATGACGCCGCAAGAAGCTGCGGGTGTCTTTTTTGGTAAAGTCAGGAAGCCCGAACACGATCATGTCGATGAGGCGGGCGGCCACTGGGGGGGAATCGTGGAGTTCCACATTCCCTTCAGCATCGCCGTCGAAGCGGAGCCGGGAAGCCGTGAGATCGGCATCAAGCTGAAACTTCAGGCTTGCGACGACGTCTCCGGGCTGTGTTACCGCCCGACACGGATGAATACTTCTGCGGCGGTTGAAGTAATTGCGGCGGGGCCTGATGCCGAGGCTCAGGAGTCCGCTGGCCCGACAACCGAGCCGGTTGTGGATGCTGCCTGGGAGGTAGCCGCGGGAGAGGCTACGGAGGCGGCTGGTGAGGCTGATCAACCGGAGACAGTTTCTGCTGAGAGAGAAACCTCCGAGGTGCAAACGCCGCCGTCGTCAGCCGTTGTTGATGCGCCCCTCGATGAGTCGCTGAAGAACTGGCTGGAGGGAGCGCTCTCAGGCGGGCAGTTCTGGATGGCGATTCTGATCGCCCTGATCGCGGGAATCCTGACCAGCCTCACTCCCTGCGTCTACCCGATGATTCCGATCACCATCGCCTACATCAGCGGCAGGGCCGAGGGCAAGAAGATGAGCGGCTTCATGATTTCCCTCGCGCTCGTACTCGGGATAGTGATCACATACACGGTGCTGGGCGTTTTCGCAGCGCTGGCCGGGGCAACGTTCGGATCGATCGGCCAGAACCTCTGGGTGCAGGCCATAGTCGCCGGCGTGCTCGTGGTTATGGGTTTCAGTATGCTCGGTGCCTTCGAGATCGGACTTCCCGCCTCGATGCAGCAGAAATTGCAGGTTCAGCGCAAGGGCTACATCGGTGCCCTGCTCGTCGGCCTGACAATCGGCATCGTCGCTGCTCCCTGTGTCGCTCCAGTGCTTATCCCGATACTGACACTGATCGCCACATCCGGCGACATCCTTATGGGCGTTGTGCTGATGGCCGCATACGCCGTCGGCATGGGCTTGCTGTTCATCCTTGTGGGCACTTTCTCAAACATCGTGTTGCCGAAGAGTGGCCAGTGGATGGTCGAACTCAAGAAGGTCTTCGCCTTTATTCTGTTCCTCGTGGCCGTGTTCTTCGGCCGGGGGCTCATCGAAGCGATCCCCATCCCATATATGTTCGAGATTTTGCTCGGTGCCCTACTGGTTCTCTTCGGTACAGTTATCGGCGCCTTCCACCGCCTCGAACGCGATGAAGGCTGGTGGCCGGTTCTCGGCAAGGCTTTCGGGCTGCTGCTTGTCACCGCGGGCTTGATCTACTTCGCTTACGGATTCATCGAGCCGATGCTGCCGGCTTTCAGCATGGGGACGATGGAAACTTCCTCAAGAATGGAACCAGCGTGGATTACGGACATGGATAGTGGGTTGCGGGCGGCCGAAGACCAGGGCAAACCGGTCGTGATCGACTTTTGGGCGGACTGGTGCGCCGCCTGCCTCGAGCTTGACGAGTATACCTGGTCAGATCCCCGCGTCTTCGCCGAGTTGAAGCGGTTTGTGACGATAAAAATCGATGGCAGCGACGAATCCGATCCGGCATACCAAAAAGCCCGCAGCCTCTACGACGTGCAGGCCCTTCCCCGTGTCGTCATCCGCGACAGTTCGGGAGAGATAGCGAAGATATTCGATGGCTTCAAGGACGCAGATACGGTTCTCGGCTACCTCAAAGCCGTGCAGTGATAACCTGCGGTCAATGTTGTATCATTATCTCTCCACCAGGCGTGGACAGGTTGGAATAAGGAGTAATAAAAAATGAGAAAATCAATTGCCCTTCGAGCAGTCTCGCTGGCCTTCCTGCTTCTCCTGGCAGCTGCCGGCCTTGCCCGGGTCGCGGCTCAGGAAGAGCAACCGATCACGCACGAAACGGTGATCTCCGTCCTCCAGAGCGCTTTTCCCGATCTGGAACAAGGAGATATCAAGATAAAGCTGCTCAAGCGCCTGACCTCGAGAGTAAAGGTTAACCTTGATATCGATAGCAAGAACGCCATCCTCTACCTGACGTGGCAACGGCGGGGTAGCGGTTACCAGTGGTGGTTCGAGTATGATGAGGAGAGAAGCCTCGTCTATCTCAGCAAGACCACAGAATCCGCCAGGAGAACGGCAGCTGGCAGAACTCCCGGCGAGCCGCAGGAAGGCAAAACTGCTGAGGATGAGTCGCGGACCGAGACCTTGGAGCTTGGCGTGGATGCCACCGGAAAGGTCCTGGAGGAAACAAAGGGGGAAACACCCGGGGCGGAGGATTTACCTGATCGAGAGGAGACTGACAAGCCCGCTGTTGCCGAGGAAAAGCCTGCGGAAACGGAGAAAACAGTTCCCGCTGAACTCACAGTGTCCGGCGCGTTGCCGCCGATTAACGTAGCAGTCGGTCGGGAGGCAACCAGCAAGCAGTTTCTTTCGGCGCTGGTGGGCGTGCTTGCCCGAGGGGAAGAGCAGCATTACCCGGAATTTCTGCTGCGGCCGGAGGAAGTGGCAGGAGACATCAAGACGGAAAGATTCGAGAATCTCGAGGGAGTCTGGCGTGAACAATGCGAAAACATTCATGTCGTTCTCCAGAAGGCCGGCCGTATCGAGTTGAGCAAGGTGCATCTGCATAGAGCAAGAAGCGAAGAGGTGGAGAAAGCCACTATAGAGCGCTTGCGCAAAACGGTTCCCACCGTTCGAGAAATCTATACACGAGTGAGCATAGAGATCCTCTTGGACAGCGAGACCACCTATCTGGAAATCGGCGGTTTGATGCGGATCGACAATGGCTGGCGCGTGGGTGGCCGTATGGAGTTGGTAAGTCCCGCCGCGAATGAAAATCCCGGAAGCTGACTGCCGTATAACGGTTCATGCAATCACTCCTGCTTCAACCGTTTCGTAGTAAAATGTTTCTTCGCGCGGAGCATCAGCATTCGCGATTTGGAGAGAGAGTCATGAAAACCTTTGTTCTCCTGGTCATTTTCCTTACGGTCGCTGCGTCTCCCTCGCCGCAGGAAAAGGAACAGCCTCAGGAGATCCCCAAGCTCAGCGCCGACGAAGTGCGCCAAGTACTGATGTTCGAGATTGAGGGCCTCAATAGCGATGAACTTGTGATCGAGCGTATCGAGCGGCTTCACGATCAGGCCAAAGTATACATAACGCTCAGCGGTAGACCGATGATCGCCCGCTTCCGCTGCCGCCAGAGCGATTTTGGGCCGCGCTGGGGCCTTGAAAGTGATGTCGCGAATAGCATAATCGAGAGGACACCGGAGCCCTCCCGGCTTGCCGAGCCTCGCGGCGGGGAGCGGGCGGAAACCTACATACCTAATGCTCTACAAGGAGTGCCTGGAGTTCCACCGGCCGCGGGGTCCGACGATTACCGTGGCTTCCTCGCCGACTTCGTTACGGTGATCCGCGAATTCAACACCGGCAGGTTTGAGGAATTCTACTTCAAGGACGGCGATTTTGATCTCTCCGCTACCGAGGAGGTTCCCGAGGAGGCGCTGGCACGCCTGCAGCGGGAGCGGCGCCGCTTCGTCGGGCGTTGCAGGGAACTCGGCAGCGCGCTCACGGTATACTCGAGTTTCGAGATTGAGGAAATCGTGGCAACGGGTATTTCCGAAACAATGATGAATGACCTGCGGGCGCTGATACCGGGAGTCAGAACTTACTACAACTCAGCGGTTATCACGGTTCTGGTCGGCGGCCGCCGTGGCAGCATCACGCTTGAGGGCGTAGCCCTGATGGATGACGGCTGGCGGGTCGGCGCAGTTGCCGGTTTTGATCTGCCGGCGCGGCAGTAGCATCTAATTCCATGGGAGCAAGCATAGGGGATTAAAACGATGGAGAAGTGGTACACGGCGATAACCGATATCGCGCCCAACAGGGTGGCTGTCCGCGGGCATTCACTGGAAGGCTTGATGGGAGAGCTTCCGTTCGGAGGAGCGGTATATCTTTTATTCACCGGGAAGGAGCCGACCCAGGCCATCGCGAGGCTGGTCGACGCGATCCTAGTTTCTTCAATCGATCATGGAGTCACTCCGCCGTCGGCGCTGGCCTCGCGTAACGCCGCCACGACCGGCGCCGCGCTCAACGCCTGCATCGCATCGGGCGTGCTCGCAATCAACCGCTTCCACGGAGGTGCCATTGAAGGCTGCATGGGAGTGCTGGTGAGGATAGTAGACCTGACGAAGAAAGAAAGTCTCTCTCCCGACGATGCGGCGGACAAAGTGATGGCGGAGGAAAAAGCCGCTGGACGACGGATTCCGGGCTACGGGCACCGCATCCACACTGACGATCCGCGCGCTAAACGGTTGCTCGCGCTGGCAGAAGACTTGGGACTTCGCGGGGCCGGCATCGAAGCGGCTGTGGCCCTTGGAGGAGCGATCGAGCGGGCTCTTGGTAGAGAGCTGCCGCTAAATGTGGACGGCGCGATTGCAGCCTGTCTGGTCGATTTGGGAATTGAGCCTGAGCTGGCTAACGCGTTCTTCATTATTGCCCGCGTGCCGGGGCTTGCCGCCCATGCGCGCGAGGAGCGCGCGACGCAGCGTCCGATGCGAAGAATTGATGCCACAAAAGCTGAATTTTCTAAAGATGATCCAACAAAAGGCTCGTAAACAGCCTGTAGCTTGGCTATAATGTGCACTGGCTAAGGGTTATTTCCTGAGGCCGTATGAATTTGGAATTCTTCTAGATGCCAAGGTTCAAGATAGCAATATTACCCGGTGATGGAGTCGGCAACGACGTCATGGAAGCCTGCATGTTGGTGCTGGACGCGCTGAAGTTCGACGCGGAGTACATCAAAGGCGAGATCGGGTGGGAATTCTGGTGCCATGAGGGCAATCCGCTTCCGGATAGGACAATTGAGCTTCTCCGTAACACCGATGCATGCCTATTCGGGGCGATAACAAGCATGCCAAAGGAGGAGGCTGTCGAGGCACTGGATCCCGACCTGCGTGACAAGGACCTCTTATATTTCAGCCCGATAGTCCGCTTGCGCCAGGAATTCAACCTCCACACCAACCTCCGCCCCTGCAAAGCATTTCCCGGCAACCCGCTGAATTATCGCGACGGGATCGACCTCGTCGTTTTCCGCGAAAACACCGAGGGGCTCTATGTCGGTGTGGAGTTCCATCCCGTCCAGCAGGAGCTTATGGACACACTGGTCAAGTACAACGCCAAGGCGAAGCGTTTCGCCTCGACACCACTCGACCAGATGGCGATCAGCACCCGCATATTCACCGAAAAGGGCTGCCGCAACATTGTCACCCGCGCCTTCGACTACGCCAAGGAATTCGGCTACAAGTCGGTCACCGTGGTCGAAAAACCCAACGTGCTGCGCGAAACCTCCGGCATGATGGTGAGAATCGCGCGCCAGGTGAAGGAGAGTTATCCCGGAGTTGAGCTCTGGGAGGCCAATATCGACGCGATGACGATGTGGCTGATCAAGAACCCGCTGGATTACGGAGTGCTTGTCGCCGGAAACATGTTCGGCGACATCATCAGCGACCTCTGCGCCCAGCTTGTCGGTGGGCTTGGGTTCGCTGCCAGCGGCAACATCGGCGACAACTATGCCGTGTTCGAGCCGACACACGGCTCGGCGCCGAAATACGCCGGCAAATACAAGGTAAATCCCACGGCGATTATTCTCGCCGCCAAGATGATGCTGGATTGGCTGGGCGAGAGAGAGTTGGCTGCCAGGATTGAGCAGGCAGTCGCAAAAGTAATCGCCGCCGGAGAGGTCAGGACGTATGATATGGGCGGCTCCGCCACAACCCTCGAGATTGCCGAGGCGGTGGCGGCTGCCGTGTGAACAATAAGGAGGTTTTTGTCGGTTTGGAATATTTTCTTGCCGCTTACCGTTTAATAATTAAGTAACGGAGTGGTTACCTATTACTAAACAAATGACCCGAGCTTTAAAGCCGGGCAAAGGAGTTAAGATGATGCAAGCGCGAAGGTTTCTCAACAACTTCTTTAGCTGCCACTCGAAGATTGACATCCTTAGAACCATCATTCAGTCCGATGAGCCGCAAAGCGGCCGCCAGATCGCGGCGGCTGCTGGTTTGAGCCCCCGCTCTTGCCAGCTTTCGCTCGATCACCTGGTGAAGCTCAAGGCTCTCAACAGACGCGAATCGGGCAAGGCCTATTACTACACCGTGAATCTGGACAATCAGATCATTACCGACCTGATTATTCCGATAATCCAGCAGGAAGAGCGCCTGACTGATAAGGTCGTTGAGCAGATTCGCAAGAAGTTGGCGAAGAACATCAACGGCTCCCTCGGTGTTTACTACCTGGAGAGCTGGCCGCGTGCCTGGGGCAGCAAGGGCAAGGGCGCCCTGCTCCTCAACGTGGTCTCCAACGGTAAAAAACCGACGGAAACAGAAAAGGTCCTTAAAGAACTCCGGTCGTTTCTGCTGGAGACGTTCGGCCTGCCGTCCGAGTACAAGGTGCTCTCCCGCGAGGAGTTCGCTAAGATCGCAAAGAGCAGTCCCAGCGATCTCTTTAAGATCAGCAGCAGCGCGCGGGACATCTTCGGCGAGAACTTTCAGGAGCTAATCAGTAAGGAGCGCGGCGGACCGGATCACTTGAAACGTGCAGTAGACTTCTTCGGGAAAAAGTAACGGCGCGGTCACGGCTCCGCTGACACGAATTTAATCTCGAGAATTCACTCCTCCCCCTGGCTTTCAGACAGGGTGAGGAGTTGTGCGTACGGCGCCAATACGTCGTGCGTTATGCTTATTCATTCGCAATGTCCGTCCGTCGGCAGTTGCTGGAGAATAACGGGCCGGGCCGACGGGCGGTTACATTACTCCCCACGCGTAGAGACCTCGAGCACCAGGCACTCTCCAAGAAAATTTAACCAGAAATTTCGTCGTTTTTTTCTAAAGTCCTCTCAAGGTGCTGCCGATAAGACAATTGGAAGAATGATTGTAAACCCTGTGGGGCTTGCAAAAAGAGGTAGGGAAGCCCGAATAGTCGGGCGAACCTTCCCCGCTGTTATCAAAACCCCGCAGACTTGGCACAGCAAGGGTGCAGTGCCAACCCATGTCAAGGAGGAAGAAGATGGGTGCCTTTTCAATAGTTAACAATATTTCTGCAATAACCGCGCAGAACCGACTGGCCGGAACCGACCTGAATCTGCGCAACACTCTAACCCGCCTGAGTTCTGGCCTTCGCATCAACTCCAGTGGCGACGACGCAGCTGGCCTGGCGATTGCCGACGGCCTGCGCGCCGACGTGCGTGCGCTCAACCAGGCTGCTCGTAACGCCAACGACGGTGTCAGCATCCTGCAGACCGCCGACAGCGCGCTCAACGAGATCAGCTTGCTGCTGACCCGTGCCGTGACTTTGGCCGAGCAGGCCGCATCCGGCACATCCGGTCAGGACGGCTCCGACTCGAAGTTGGCCTTGGACGACGAGTTCCAGGACATCCTGACTGAGATCGGCAGAATCGCCCAGAGCGTGGAGTTCAACGAGTTGAACCTGCTGGGTGGCGCCACTTCCGGCTCGACCGGCACACCGACTGTCTCGATTCAGGTCGGCCTCGACGACACAGCGGCTTCCAAGATCGAGATCAACACGGTGTCCATCAACGTCAGCGGCAGTGCGACCGGCGCCTTCACCGCCGGCACTTCGACCACGCGCATAAGCGTCGAGTTCGGCATGCTGAATGCATCGCTGACTACTGCCGCCGGCGCCGTCACCACGCTCAGCACGCTACAGACAGCCGTCACCAACACCGCCCGTGCTCGCGGCGTGCTCGGCTCCGGTATCAACCGCCTCAACACGACCACCACGATTATCCGCTCGCTGGCTACCAACCTGCAGAGCGCGGAGAGCCAGATCCGCGACGCCAACATCGCGAGCGAGATCGTCAACCTGACACAGTACCAGATCCTCACGCAGACCGGTATCGCGGCTCTGGCTCAGGCCAACGTCGCGGCTCAGAACGTCCTGACGCTGCTGCGGTAATTAATTCTCAGGGATTGGGCGGGTCTTCGAGCCCGCCCACGCCCGGTCCCTCTTCGGCCAAGTGAGTGGCCGGATTGAAAGGTGAGAAAATGTCAACCGACGGGATCAACCCACTGGTTTCACTGCTGGCAAGCGGCGACGAGCGTTTTGTCGTCAAGGACAGCAACCAGACCAGTGCGCGAGCTGAAGACCCGGCGGTTCCGACTGCAGAGCGTGCAGGCGAAGAGAAGAAGGCCCCAACTCAGCTCGCTACGGAGCAGGTAGAAGACATCACCAAGGTTCTTAACGAAAGCGCTCGCCTGTTCAACATCTCGCTCCAGTTCAGAGTCGACGAGGACATCGACAGGATCATTGTCAGCGTATTCGATAAGGAAACTGAGGAAGTGATTCGCCAGGTCCCGCCTGAAGAACTGCTGGAGCTTTCGAAGAGCCTCGATCAAATGATCGGCCTGCTTTTCAACGAAACCGCTTAAGTTTCGCCGGAATTTGCCGATATCTTATATGAAAGAGATAAGGCATCTCCGGCGATTCTTTTATCTCTAGCGATAATCGCCGGTGGAAAAAAGCGGCGGAAAATGTTAAAATATTCAACAGTTATTAATGTCAGCAAGAGGCGATTCTAATGTCCGGACCGATAACGTTCTCGGGTCTTTTTTCGGGTATCGACACCGCTACGATCATCGAGCGGCTGATGGAGATCGAGAGGCAACCGCTGCTTGTTATCCAGCAAGAGCAGCTCGAGACGCAGGAGCGTCTTGCGATTTACCAGAATCTGCAGAGCCGCCTCTCCAGTCTCGACAGCGCTATCCTTTCTCTCAACAGCGCCTCCACCCTCGGCGCGAAGACGGCCACCTCCTCGAACACCGACGTGCTCACCGTCAGCGCGGGTTCAGCGGCCGCAGTGGGCAGCTTTACCGTCGACTCGATCACCAACCTTGCCCGCGCTGCCAGCGAGGCTTCGATCGGCGTCACCGACAAGACCGCCGATTTCGTCTCCGGCTCCTCATTCAGCTTCGATGTCGGCACCGAAAACGTGAGCATATCACTGGGTGCAGGCGAGACCACGCTCGAGGGACTGCGCGACGCCATCAACACTCAAGCCTCTGACCTGGCATCCGCGGCAATAATCGACACCGGCGACGACAACGACCCCTACAAACTGGTCATCCGTTCGGTCGAAACCGGCGAGGACTATGACATCTCCAACATCAGCACCGACATCGTCGTCTCCACAACCGGCGGTGACGTGGCGCTCAGCTTCGTGCCCGGGGAGTCGGTGGACGGCACTGACGCTGTTTTCAAGATCAACGGCGTGCAGATAAGCCGTGGCAGCAACACCGTTAGCGATGTCCTCGACGGCGTAACTCTGCAGCTCGTAAGCACGACCGCTTCGCCGGTGACGGTCACCGTTGCGAACGACACCGAAAATATCAAGAGCGAGGTTAACGATTTCATCACCGCTTATAACAGCGTCAACTCCCTGATCCAGGCGCAGTTCGAATACAACGAGGAAACCGAAAGCGCCGGGGCTCTTTCCGGCGACTTTACGCTACGCCAGATCCAAGGCTCCTTGCAGTCGCTCGTTGTGGGAGGCGTCGAGGACGCTGACGGCAACCGCTACTCCCTGGCTACGATTGGAATCGAGATCGATAAGTACACCGGCGCGCTTTCGCTGGACGATACGAAGTTCGCAGATGCGGTTGCCAACGACGACAAGCAATTGTTCCTCGACCTCTTCCTGGCGCGCGGTGTGCCTTCAGACCAGCGGGTTTCGTATGTCAGCTCTGGCGATGCCACACAAGCGGGCAATTACGAAATCAACATCACCGGTTATGATGGCGACAGCAACGTGGAGGGAACGTTCACCCTCGACGGCAATGTATACACGGGTGTCGGTCAAGGGCAGTGTCTGGTCGGCCCTGAGGACACTCCGGTCGAGGGCCTCAGGATTAGGATCTCGGACGGCGTAACCGGTGCCCTCGGCTCCGTTTACTTCAGTGTGGGCGTGGCCGAGCAGTTCGAGAGGAAGCTGGATAACTTTCTTACGCCGATCAGCGGCCTGTTGCCCAGGGTCGAGAACCGGCTCGAGGGCGATATCGCTAGTTTTGCAGATCAAATCGCAAACTTCGAAGATCGCCTAGCAGAGCGACAGCGCATACTTACACAACAATTCGTTGCAGCTGAACAGGCGATTGCATCGCTGCAGAGCCAGACATCCGCCTTCGAAGCACAGCTCGGCGCTCTTAGCTGATGCCGCTGACGAGGCTATAGATAGAAACCGGGCGAGAGGAAAGAAATGAATCACACGGTCGGCAGTTATCAAAAAGTACAGGTTGAGACGACGGATTCGGTGAAGCTTGTCGTGATGCTCTACGAGGGAGCGATAAACTTCCTCGAGCAGGCCAAACTCAGGGTCGAGGAAAACCAGGTAAGCAAGAAGGGTGTCCTGATCAACAAAGTTATGGCCATCGTTTCCGAGCTCCAGGGATCGCTCAATATGTCCGAGGGCGGCGAGGTGGCCGAGAGCCTCGACCGGGTTTACAACTACATCATCAGCCGCCTACTCGAGGCGAATATAAACACCGATCCCCAGGCGATCAACGAAGTACTGAAGCACCTGCGCACGCTGATGAGAGCCTGGAAGAAGATTGCGGAACAAGGTGCGGACGCTTCCGAGGCCCTGATGTCCGCGGAGCCTCAAATCCCTGCCGCTGCCGCTCCTCCGGCCGCGAAGACCGACAGCTCGATGGATTCCCGGCCGGTGATCGAGCTGGTCGGCTGATCTCAGCATGCCCTCCGAAGAACTGCTCGAACTTCTCGAAAGCCAAATAGACAACTACCGTAAGGCACTCGAGCTGGAGCGCGAGCTCGCCCGCCTGATTCCTTCAGGCGATTTCAATGCTGTTTCCGCCAACACTGCACGCAAGCTAGAACTCATGAGCACGATTCAGGCAACCTATGAGCGCCTTCTGCCCCTGCTGCAGGCTGGCAGGGCACGAGAGGGATCGGCAGAGCTTGCGGATCGGAAATCGGAAAAGCTGAGACTGGAAGCGGTTTCGCTGCTGAAGGAGATAGCAGAGATCGAGGCAACGAACCTGGAGACGATCAAGAAGAGCCGGGATGAATCGATGGCCTCCCTTCAACAAGCCGCCGCCGCCCGCCGGGCAGCCCGCGGATACCGGCCTCACGGCAAATCTCAACACTTCCTGGACACCAAAAGCTGAAGCTACGGCGTTTCGTCCCGATAACCACCGGCGCGTGACGGCTGGAGAATTGCTTCGGGCTGTTCGGCGAACCTGGAATCTCAGTAAATACCAGGTGTTTCGGGTTTTCGGAGATCGGGATTGTAGGTTTGGGTGTATCTTGCCTCGATGTTACCGGTTTCGGGATGCACCAGCTCAACGTAAAGCCTGGTAACCTCGCGCAAGATCCTGTAACGATACTCATTGATGAAGATCTGCTCGGTGTGAGACTTGCTCAACTCAGCTTCCAGGTCGTCCTGGATCGAGAAGATGAAGGTGTTGTAGGGCGGTGCCAGCACGCCGATTGATTTCCCGCTGAAGCTCTCGCCGGCACGCGTCTCGATCGTCCAGTTGACGATCACTTGAGGTTTCTCGTCGAATTCCTCGGAGAAGTCCGGCAGGTAGGGAGGATCGAATCTTATCTGGGCAGCGCTGCGTTTGAGCGTGAGATATGAGATCACATCGATATTTGCCTTCTTGCTGTAGAGGGGTTGCACCTGCGGTATTTCAAAGCAGGCGCTCAGCCTCAGCATAATCACGAAAAACGCTACCAGCCCCCCGAACGCGAGCAGGAAGAAGGTGACTTTGATATTTTCTTTCTTGATCGGTTTCAACATCCGTTCCGGCCTCCGTCAACTAGAATAGGGGATGGGATCTTTCACTCCGGCTTCCTCGAAACCCCTGAGCCTCAGACGGCAACTGTCGCAACGGCCACACGCCCGCCCCTTCGGCCCGGGATCGTAACAACTGCTTGTGATACTGTAATCGACCCCGAGCTCTATACCTGTAAGGATGATTTCAGATTTCTTCATCTCGATCAAGGGCGCGTGGATTTTAAATGTGCCTCGCTCCTGCGCTGCTGCTGCGGTTGCCATATTGGCCAGGCACGAGTACGCGTCGATAAACTCTGGCCTGCAGTCGGGGTAGCCGCTGTAGTCGACGGCGTTTGCGCCGATGAAGATATCCCAGGCCCCCAGCACCTCTGCCCAGGCTAGAGCGAGGCTCAAGAGCAGCGTGTTGCGCGCGGGCACGTATGTCACCGGGATTCCTTCAGAGCGTTCGCCTTTAGGAATCTCGATATTATTGGTCAGTGCCGAGCCGCCGATCGGCCGCAGATCATAGCTGAGCACTAGATGGCGTTCCGCCTCCAAAGCCGAGGCGACGCGCCGTGCCGCATCGATCTCAAGCCTGTGGCGTTGGCCGTAGTCGACTGTTAGCGCGAAGCAGCGGAAACCGCGCGATCTCGCCACGGCCATCGTGGTCGCCGAATCGAGGCCGCCGCTGAGCAGCACGACGGCCTTGTCATTCAACCCGCTCATCGGCCCCGCTCGTCTCCCCAGATGATTTTGTGCAACTGTATCTGCAACCTGGCCTGAAGCCGGTCACGCAGCATCCACTCCGCAAGTGTGCGCGGATCGAGTTCCCCGAATGCGGGGCTGAAAAGGATTTGGCATCGCCCGGCAAGCTTTTCGCGATGAATCACGTCGCACGCCCAATCGTAGTCGCTGCGGTCGGCGACGACGAATTTTATCTCGTCATGCGGGCGGAGCTGTCGGGTGTTCTCCCAGCAGATCGACCCGCTTGAGCCGCTTGTCGGGCATTTCAGGTCCATTATTCTGATCACCCTGGGATCGACGCACGAGATGTCGAGTGTGCCGTTGGTCTCCAGCAGGACAGTGGCGCCATCGTCCAGCAGGATGTCGATAAGCTCGCCACAAGCTGGTTGCAGGAGCGGCTCGCCGCCGGTAATCTGGACGAGGGGCAGCCCGAAATCGCGCACCCGCGCCGCCACCTCTTTCACATCCATCTCATTGCCGGTTTCGGCGTCCTGAGCAAACTCGGTATCGCAGTAGCTGCAGCGCAGGTTACAGCCGGCCAGCCTCACAAAGGCGCACGGCAGGCCCGCCCGCGTGCCCTCACCCTGAATGCTTTCGAATAATTCCGCGATCCTCAGCTTGCCCATGATTTCGCCCGATGGAGCAAAACCGCATTGTAGCAGATGGACTTAGGTCGGGCATCTTCACGCTTCAGCCAGGCAGCGCCTTGTGATAGCATCCGAAAGCAGATGGGCTATAGATAAGCTTTTGAAAGGTCAGGATCGATGAAGGATACGATTTTCCGCAAATACGACATCCGCGGCATAGTTGACGAGGATCTCAACGAAGAGATAGTGACAAATATCGGCCGGGCTTTCGGCAGCCTGATGCGGTGGGAAGGCCGCGGCACAGTTGCGGTCGGCCGCGACGCCCGCCTGTCTTCCGAAGACTACCGCGACGCGCTGATCCGCGGCCTCACCTCCACCGGCTGTAACGTAGTCGACGTCGGCATGGTTCCGACTCCGCTGCTCTATTTCGCGATCTATCATTTCGAGACCGACGGCGGGATGATGATCACCGGCAGCCACAACCCTCCCGAGTACAACGGTTTCAAGCTCTGCCGAGGCCTGATGGCGCTCTTCGATAAGGAAATCACCGGCATCCGAGACATTATCGTTGAGGGCCGCTTTGAGAGCGGCGAGGGATTCGTACGCCAGGTGGACGTGCTTGAGATTTACATAGAGAAGATAAAAGAAATCATCAAACTGCAGCGCCCGTTAAAAGTGGCCGTTGATGCGGGCAACGGAGTCGCCGGCCTGGTTGCCCCGCGGCTTTACAGGGAGCTCGGCTGCGAAGTCACTGAATTCTACACCGAACCCGACGGCCGCTTCCCCAACCATCATCCTGATCCCACCGTGCCGGAGAACATGACCGAGCTGATCGACGAAATCAAAAAGGGTGGGTATGATCTCGGTATCGGCTTCGACGGCGACGGCGACCGCATCGGCATCGTCGACCGCGACGGCACGCTGCTCTTCGGCGACCAACTCATGGTCTTGCTCTCCCGCGAGGTGCTCGCGCGCCTGCCGGGCTCGAAAATCATCTTTGACGTCAAGTGTAGCCAGAATCTCATCGACGACATCCGCAGGAATGGCGGGGAGCCTGTAATGTGGCGCACCGGCCACAGCTTCATCAAGACCAAGATGAAGGAGACTGGAGCGCCGATCGCAGGCGAGATGAGCGGCCATATATTCTTCAGCGACCGCTTCTTCGGCTTCGACGACGCCACATACGCCGGTGCGCGGCTGATGGAAATCGCTTCCACCGGAAATAAATCCTTCCTCGAGATGCTTTCCGACCTGCCGCGGGTCTACAACACCCCGGAGATCAAGTATCCCTGCCCGGAGGAAAAGAAGTTCACCGCCGTTGACTGGATTACCGAACACTTTCGCAAAACACACGAAGTGATCGACATCGACGGCGCGCGCGTCAATTTTGGCGATGGGTGGGCGCTCGCCCGCGCCTCCAACACCACCCCCTTCATCATCCTCCGCTTTGAAGCTCAGAGTCAGGCGAGGCTGGAGGAGATCCGGGAGAGCGTCACGGAAGTGGTGAAAAGCTACGCAGGTTGAACAATTACCGTCCTCTAATTGACAGGCGGCGGCGGCCTCCAATAACATGGGGGTTGCAGGGAGGTATTATGTTTCAAGTCGGCGATAAGGTGGTTTATCCCAACCACGGTATCGGTTTGATCGATGCCATGAACGAATTCGAGGTTGCCGGCGAGAAAATTCGCTTTTTTAACGTCCACATCCTTTCATCCAACAGCACAGTCAAGGTCCCCGCCAACAACGCCGACGCTGTCGGCCTGCGTGAGCTCGTCAAGAAGAAAGACATCAAGGATGTCTACGCCTATCTGCGGGGTCCTGATTTGGCGCGCTACGACGATTGGAAGGAGCGCTTCAAGGTCAACTCCGACCTGATGCGTACCGGTAAGATGCACGAGATGGCTGTTGTGCTTAAGAGCCTCCATTTCGTCAGCCTCGAAAAGCCGCTCAGCTTCCGCGAGAAGCGGATGCACGAGCGAGCGACAAGCCTGATAGCCACCGAGATCGCCGAAGTCCGCAATACTTCACCGCTGGAGATTGAGAAGAAGCTGTTGAAGTCGCTCGACGAGGCCGTGGAGAAGGTTGGCTAATCCGGACACGCTCGTTGCCTATATCGTCATCACCGCCCCCTCTTGATCATCTCTTTCCTCCTGTCTACTATCCCTATACAAAGCCTGATCGGAGGGAGGAACCATGTTCCGCACGCTCTACTGGGACGGCGATGCCGTCGTAATGCTCGACCAGCGGCTCCTACCGCATGAGGAAAAATACAACCGCTACGAGAAATTTGAGGACGTCGCGCAGGCAATCACCGACCTCGTAGTTCGCGGGGCGCCGGCTATCGGCGTGGCGGCGGGAATGGGCATTGCCCTCGGCGTCGTCAAACTTCCCGAAAGCGCCAATGTGGCATCCGAGTTCGCGACGATCTGCGAGCGGATGTCGAAGGCCCGCCCGACAGCCATCAATCTGTTCTGGGCGATCGAGCGCATGTGGAAGCTGTTCGAAACGAACAGCGAAAAATCACTTTCCAACTTGAAGAAAATCCTCATCGACGAGGCGGTGAGGATGCATGACGAAGACATTGCATCCTGCAAAGCCATCGGCCGCTTCGGCGGGCCGCTGATGCCCGACGAGGGGATCGTCCTCACCCACTGCAACGCCGGGGCTCTGGCAACCGCTGGATACGGCACCGCCCTGGGCGTCATCCGTGGCGCAGTAGAGCTGGGCAAGAAGATACACGTCTACAGCGACGAAACCCGCCCCTTCAACCAGGGTGCGCGCTTGACCACCTGGGAACTGATGAAGGACGGCATCGGCGTCACCCACATCTGCGACAACATGGCAGGCTATTACATGCAGCAGGGCAAGATCGAGGCAGTCGTAGTCGGCTCCGACCGCATCGCTGCCAACGGTGACGTGGCCAATAAAATCGGCACCTATTCGGTTGCCGTCCTGGCCGCGGAGCACGGCATCCCGTTCTACGTTGCCGCGCCGCTGAGCACGGTCGATTTCAATTGCCCCGACGGTTCGAAGATACCGATAGAGGAGCGCTCCGGCGATGAGAGCGCCTACATCGGCGGCACGAGGATAACGCCGGAGGGAGTGCCCAGCGCCTATCCGGCATTCGACGTCACTCCTGCGCGGCTCGTCACAGCGATAATCACCGATAAGGGTGTAGCCGAACCGCCGTATACGGAAGCCTTGAGGCGACAGCGCGACAGCTGATCAGTTGCCTTCCTCCGCCGCATCAGGCGGCTTCAACTCGGGTTTGGTCATCGACCAATGGGAGTGGATCAGCTTCCATTCGCCGCCGATCTTTGCGTAGACCTCGGTCGAATTCCAACGCGAAGTGACCTTCTCCGACCCATCTGGTTGCTTTTCGAACTCGACCAGGTTGTAGGAAAGCAGCGCAACGTCATCGTGCACCTGCACTGATGGGTTGACCATCTCGAAACGCTCGATATGTATCTTCCCCTTCAGCGGTCGAAGGAATTCCGTGATTGCCTTCAGTCCGTCGATTCGCTTCTCCAGCGAGGGATCGAAGTAGGTGAACTCCTCCGCCATGGTCCCGAGATATCCTTCCGGGTCCCCGTTGCCCCAGCGTTCCAGGGATGCGCGCTCGAGGGCAAGTATTTGGCCGGCGACATCCTCGGCAGTATCCTCCGCGCATGCCGTAGCGCAGGCTAAAAAAACGACGCCCAGCAGAGCCAGTAATAAAATCCTCATTTTCGTTCCTTTCATGCCCCGATGTTGTATAGGGCTGATTCGCTTAATGCTTCAGTCTCCTGATCGATGCCGGCACTGGTGATTTCAACGATGATACTACGTAAGATAGTTTTATATAGTAATTTTGTCAAGTGGTTCATGCGACCCTTCTGGCAAGGATGGCTGAACAGCGCTAAACTTCAGCTGAGAGGGAGAGGATGGACGCCGACCTGATACTGGGAATCGAAACCAGCTGCGACGAGACGGCGGCGGCCGTTGTGCGCGGGGGCACGGAAGTGTTCAGCAGTGTCGTTCATTCGCAGATCGATGTGCACCGCGAATGGGGCGGCGTCGTCCCGGAGTTGGCCAGCCGGCACCATGCGGAGCAGATCGACCTGATCATTGAGCTGGCCCTGAAGCGGGCAGGCATAGAAATCGGCGATATTGATGCCGTCGCGGCCACCTACGGCCCCGGCCTGATCGGTGCGCTGCTGGTCGGAGTCTCGGCGGCCAAGGCTATCGCGCTGGCGCGCGGCGTCCCTTTCGTCGGCATCGACCACATCGAGGCGCACATCCACTCCGTTACTCTCACCCACGGCGAGATTCCCTACCCGGCGCTTTCGCTCGTCGTCTCCGGCGGCCACACCAGCCTTTTCCGCCAGGAGAAGCAGTTCGAGTACGAGCTGATCGCCCGCACGCGTGACGACGCCGCCGGCGAGGCATACGACAAGGTGGCCAAGCTGCTGGACATCGGCTATCCGGGCGGACCCGTGATTGACCGTTTGGCGAAGCTCGGCGATCCCGGTGCCGTGAAGTTCTCGCCGGTGAAGATGAGCGACGGCTCACTCGACTTCAGCTTTAGCGGTCTCAAGACCGCCGTCCTCTACCTGACCCGAAGGCAGCCTGAGCTGCTCGAGAGAAAACTACCCCTGGAAGAGGACAAGCCTTTGCTCGATCTCGTGGCATCATTCCAGGCGGCGGTGATCGCAGAAATCGTCCGCCGGATAGAATCTTTAATCGACGAGGGCGAAAAGCGCGCGGTCGGCGTCAGCGGCGGCGTCTCCAACAACTCCGGACTGCGCGCGGCGATGGAAGCGCTGGCCGAGCAGCGTGACGTTCCCGCATTCTTCCCTGATCCGGCCTACACTTCCGACAACGCGGGCATGATTGCCGCCCTCGCCTGGCACCGCCTGCGTCTCTACGGCCCCTCCCCGCTCGACCTTAACCCGGTGCCCAACCTCAGGCTCGCCGAGCCTCCCGGCGCCAAACGCCATCCCCGCAGCGGCTGAAATCCGCCTGCCGGCCTTGACAATGAAGCGAGTCGAAGTCGAGAATCGCTCTATCATGCATGGGGTGCTAGGATCCCTTTCCGAATGCCGGAAGGGGCAATCTGAGCAAAACCGCCTCGGGTGGATACCGATCGACTGAACAAGGATTTGATTTGGGGCAGGGGTTCGGATGAATACAGAAGAAACAAAACTGGCGCTTGGCGTGGACGTCGGCGGCTCGTTTCTAAAAGCCGGGCTGGTGACGAGCGAGGGAGTAATCGTCGAGCGTGAGCACCGGCCGGTGCGAAAGCAGACGCGTGAGTTGTTCTACGGCGCGTTGCGTGAGCTGGCCGAAGAAATGGTCGAGCACGCAAATGGCGCTGAAATCGTCGGAATGGGCGTCGGCATGCCCGGCTTCATCCACCGGGTGAGGGGCACGATCGAGCAGAGCCCCAACCTGCAGGTGATCAACGGCGCGCCGATCTTTGACGACCTGAACGAGTTACTGCCGCTGCCGGTGGTGATCGACAACGACGCCAACGCCGCCGCCTGGGGCGAGTACTGGGCCGGAGGAGGGAGCGGTGCCGAGCTGCTGATCCTGCTCACCCTCGGCTCCGGCATCGGCGGAGGCATCGTCTGGCGGGGAGACGTCTGGCGCGGCGTCATCGGCTACGGCGGCGAGATCGGCCACACGGTGATTACACCCCGCGGCCCGCTGTGCAACTGCGGCAAGCGCGGCTGCATAGAAGCGGAGTTCAGCGACACGGCATTCGCCCGCAAGGCACGCGAGGCGATTGGGGCGGGCAAGCCAACGGTCCTTGCCGAAATCGGCGACGCGCGCATCTTCGGCAAGAGTGTGACCGACGCGGCAGAAGAAGGTGATCCCGTAGCTTTGGAGATCGTGACCGAATCGAGCTACCTGCTCGGGCAGGTGGTCGGCAACCTCGTCAACGCCCTCAATCCCGACCAGATAGTGCTCGGCGGCGGCCTGATCGCGGCAGCCGAGCTGCTGATGCCGCTGATAATGAAGGGAGTGGAGGACCGCGCCATCTCGGGCGCGCTCGAGGCATGCGACGTGCGGCCGAGCGTCCTCGGCAACGACGCCGGCCTCCTCGGCGCGGCCGGCCTCGCCTGGCAGAAGTTTGGAGCCGTTTGACCGGGAATCGAGCCGGTGAGAATATCGGCGCGGGATTAAAGAGAATGTCCGGAAAGAAACAGCCGAAGAAACCCAGCAAGCCGCGGCAGACGTGGGACCGCAATCCCGTGCAGCGTCCCCACAGCTCTCCCAAAGGCAAAAAGGGTAACGACCGCAAACGTGATAAGGAAGAACTGCGCAGGGAGATCGAGCGGCTAAGCGAAAGTGAAGAATAACAAGCCAACCTCTTTTTGGGTTTGCATAATTCAGCATATTTGACAAAATCATAGCGAGTTATCTCCTGCAATACCTATGTGATACAAAACTTATGTAAAGTTTGCCTCGCTATGGTTGACTTTTGCGGCCCTGCGCACTAAGATTGGTTGGGAGGTTTGTTATGCAGAGAAGAGAACGAAGTGAGCCGTACCCAAGGAGGGATTTGGAGAGCTGTCTCAATTTCATAAAAGATCTTGCTGGGGAATTCGGATCGGGATTAATTCCAAGAGAAGCTATACGAGATCATGTAGGTGTTAGATCAACAACGAGTAGTTCTGTTTCAGTCTTTCTAAGTAGCTCGGAGCAGTTTGGGCTTTTAGAGAACGTCTATGGAAAAGGAATTAAGATTTCTGATCTGTCGTCCCGTATCATAAGGGGTAAAGCGAGCCAAGAGAAAGATTTAAATATTATAGTGGCGTTCCTTGCTCCACCGTTGTACAGACGAGTAATACGTGAGTTTAGAGGGGTAGTGCTCCCATCCAATTTAGGGGAGTTTTTTCTTAGAGATAAAAGTATGGCTTCAAAAAATGCAGCTAGAGCTGCTGCAAATGTTTTTATAAAATCGGGAATATTCGCGAGGGCTATTATTAAAAATCGAATAAACCAGAATGTGCACGAAATGTCAAATATAATGGAAGCTAAGGGCGTATTCAGTCCTAGTAATAATGAAGAAATCCAGCTGACGATGTTTAGAGACGAAGAAAAATTAATAAGTGTCCCTGCTGTTTTGCCCACGGGAAGAAAGTTAGAATTGGTTTTACCCGAGCATTTGACACCTGAAGATAAGCGTTTTATTGTCTTTTGGTTAAAGAGCCAAGCCGAAGTGTATGCTTTTGAAGGAGGTGATAAGAAAACTGATAAAACTGTATAAGAGGAGAACTCATGATCGCAACCGACGATCATGAGTCCGGTGCTAAAAACTATTTGAATCTCTCAATTCAATTATAGTCATCGCCGCCTCTTAAGTCAAACCTTCGGTGACGTAAGGAGGCATTCAATTTGTCTTCAAAGGTTAAAGACGATAGTGATTACTACATCATTTATCGTCCGTGGATAACCAGAAATGGAAAGCGCATCTACGCAAGTACATATGGTTATCAGGCTTTTCCTATTAGAGTAAGGAAATAGCCGACGCAAAACGGCCGCGACTGATTAACCAGCCGCGGCCGTCTTATTTACCATTGTTGGCTGCTTACCCGGCCTTGATCGGCTCCGGCGGGACGCCGCTCTCCTCGAGTTCGACGAACTTGTTACGGCGCAGGTGGCTGAAGAAGAATCCCAACCGTTCGTTGGTCGGATGGATCTTCTCGCCGAAATGCCTCTCGAGCTCTTCGCCGATCTCTACCACCATGCGCTTTCCATCGATCAGCTGCCATACCGCGGAGCCGATCTCGTCGAGCTTGACCTTGATGTGAGGCTTGCGCAGGCGCTTTTGCAGCCACTGCAACCACGAGGCACGAAAGCGGGGCACCAGCAGCCTTACGGTACCCGGTTCGTCATCCGCCTCGTGTCCCACGCAAGCACGTGGGACGCAGAATGCGATGTTACGTGCTGGTTTCTTCCGTCGACCCGGTGTCACGGTTGACGCTCCTCAGAGGCAGCCAGATCAGGATGATGGCGATTAACGCCAGCGGGATGATTCCCGGCCACGCCTGCGGATCTGCCACCAGCACCGGCAGGCTGAAGCCCTCGACGAAGTTGAAGCCCGCGAGCAAGATTGCCATCAGCGCCTCGCCGGCAATCAGCCCGCTCGCAAGCAGAATGCCGACATTCTCCAGCCGCGTCTTGCGGTTACCCTCGACCTTTCGCCTGTTGACGGTCTTGTCGAGCACGAAGCGGATCAGGCCGCCGACGAAGATCGCGAATGTGGTGTGCAACGGCAGGTACATGCCGATGGCGATCAGCATCGGGCTCGGGCTCTTGATCAGGATCAAGCCCATGGAGAAGACCATGCCGAGGATCACCAGCGGCCAGTTCATATCGCCGCCGATGATGCCCTTGCTGAGCATCGCCATAAGCCCCGCCTGCGGTGCCGGCAGGTCACTGCCGCCGATGCCTCCGGTGTCTGCATATGCCTCATGAAGCAAGATCAACGGAATGGCCATCACCAACGCCGCAAAGAAGACGCCGGTCAATTTGCCGATCTCCATGCGCCAGGGCGTGCCGCCGAGGATGTGGCCCACCTTGAGGTCCTGCAGCATGTCGCCCGCCACGCCGCAGGCGCAGCAGATGACCGATGCAACCCCCAGCACAGCCGCAATAGCGAAGAACGTGCCCATCTCGGGATAAGCCTGCGCCAGGCGCTCAGGCACGCCGAGGGCAACCAGCAGCACCGCCGCCAGGATCAGCGTACTCAACGTCAGGCCTGAAATCGGGTTGTTTGAGCTGCCGATCAGGCCGACGAGGTAGCCCGCAACCGCCGCGAAGAAGAATCCCGCGACGGTCATCACGATCGCCGCAGTGATAGCAGCGGTGATGTCCTGGCTAAAGAAGTAGTAGATAACCGACATCAGGATGACCAGAATGCCGATGACGCCGAAGATCACCCCGAACGGCAAGTCGGTCTGCGTGCGGGCCAGTTTCTCCTTCTGGCCGGCAGACTTAAACAGGTCGGTGACGGCGCGGCCGATGCCGGTTATGAGCTGCTTGCGCATGTTCCAAAGCGTATAAGCGGCACCGACGAGCATTGCCCCGACCGCGAACGGCCGCACCACAAAGGTCCAGATTCCCTTCGCGAGGTAGATGAACTGATCTCCTTTCGTTGAATCCAGCGCTCCGGCGAGCACTTCAGGCTTACCGACGGCCGTGAGCAGGTCCGGAGCGAACATCATTACCAGCGGCACGAACAGGGCCCAGCCGAGCAGGCCGCCGCTAAACGCGATCGACGCCAGGCGTGGGCCGATGATGTAGCCGACGCCCCATAGCGCCGGACTAGCCGCCGGAGATTCGAACAGCCAGCCTCCGCCGATCGTCACCTCCGCCGCGCCGCGCCCGGTTTGCGGATCGGGATAGAGCGCCAGCTTGCTCTTCTCACTCGCCAGGGTGGCGAACGACTGGTAGTTGGCGAACGCCAACAGACCCTTGCTGTTCTTGAACAATTCGATCAGAGCGGAGAGTCCCATCGCGCCGAAAACGTAGCCGGCACCCGTGCCGCCTCCCTGACCGGCCTTGTGGATCTCGGCCGCAGCTACGGACTCGGGGAACGGCAGGCCCGACTCCTCCACCAAGATTCGCCGGAGAAGGATGACGAACATCGCCCCCAGCACGCCGCCCACAAGCATCAGGATCGTCGCTTCGACGTATCTGATCTGTTCCCAGACGCCTGCGATTACGAAGGCGGGGATGGTGAAGATCGCGCCGGCAGCCAGCGCCTCTCCGACAGCACCGGTGGTTCGCGAGACGTTCTCTTCGAGGATCGTGCCCCCGAACAGGCGCAACGCCGCCATACCGACGACCGCTGCGGGGAACGTCGCCGCCACCGTGATGCCGGCCTTCAGTCCTAGGTAGGCGTTGGCGGAACCCAGAATAATAGCCATGATCACGCCGATGAAGAGCGCCTTGAAGGTCAACTCCTTCAGGTCGGTCTCCTCGGGCACGTACGGCTTATACTCGTAGGTCTTTCCCAACCCTTCTTGGTCACCCGTTACAGCCATATATAGCCCCCATGATTATGTTTTACGACTCTTCAGGTTGAAGCCGAATTGTAACTGCCCACGGCGCTTTGTTCAACAACGATAAAGCTATGCTCAAAACTGGCGCAGATTGGCAACCCCCCCCAGGGCCTGCGCGAGCTTAATTGAGGATAAATTAGCGATATAGGCAAATATTGCATGTAAAATCCCGTTTTAAGAGGTTGAATTACGCTTGAAATGGCGATATTATTAACAATGAATGGGACTGAGTGTCACCCCAGGTGATTCCAATGCCGAGATGCAAAGGAATCAAAGGGCGTGAGTTGATCACGTCGGCTGCCTGGTAAGGCGCAGAAGGTGAACCTCAACGGGTCATACAGTTCCGGGATTACTAGAACGTTGCAACATTTTCACATGTGGAGGCATCATGAAAAAACTGTTACTCAGCCTAGGGTTTTTCGCCTTGGCGACGGTGGCCATGCTCGCAGTCACGCTGGCCGAGGAGGGTACGACCATCATCGGTCCGTACACACCGGAGAATTACGACTACGCACTGCCGGAAGCCGAGAGTCCGGAGGGCTGCCTTAACTGCGGACATCAGAGGGATGGATATCACCTCTATCGCGCAGTAGGCCTGACTGAGCCGACCGGCGAAGCCCATTCCCCTGCGGAACTTGAGATCACTGGCAAGGGATGGCTCAGCAGCAAGCACGCACAGTCGATCACCGCTCCGACCAACAACAACACCTACTGTGCCTGGTGTCATCAGCCGACGCTGGAGACAGCCAGCTCCGACAACAACAAGGTTAGTGTTGTCAAGGCCGGCAAGTGGCATGGCATGAGCTGCCAGGGTTGCCACACAACCCACACCATCGCTGCGGAATTCGGCACACGTTACACCAACCTCTATCCCGGCTCTGACTTGGAGGAGGCTGAAAGCTACATTCCGCGTCACTCCGAGGACGCCAAGGCAGCCAACAACCAGTGCTTGTTCTGCCACGGCTCCTTCCATGGCTTCTCGAGCAAGGTCAAGACGGCTCTCTACGAGTCCGACGCGATCCGCTGCATCGACTGCCACATGCCCGGCTACCGGGTCGGCAGCACCGGAATGACCGAGCGCTACCACAACATGAAGGTTGTCGACAACCTGCCTCTTTCCTGCAACGGCAGGTTCGGCGCCCTGATCCAGTGCCACACCCGCGTAACCAAGAAGTGGAGCCGGTTCGTAGTGCCGAAGATCTTGGGACCGCACACCAGGGTCAGCCGCGGCCTACCCGGCCAGTAAGACTTACCAGAGAAGAGAAAACCAAAAGGCGCGCCGCCAAGGCGCGCCTTTTTCACGTCGGTAGGTTGTAGAGTTTATCTCGAGTCCCGCTTGCGGTAGTCGGGCACGCCGTCCAACGGCACGAAACGGCACATCTCGTAGAGGCGGCTCATTAACCGCTCGCCGATCTGAGAAACCAATCCTTTCGAGCTTTCGGTCTCGGTGATACTCGACATTAATAACTTCTTCTCCAGTTTGACAGATTCTTCAGGTGAAAGCCTAACCTTGATGTTTTTGATCTCTTCCCTCAGGGCTTCGATTTGTTTTATCAATTTTTGTTCAACGTTCTGGCTCTCAACCGGGTAGTTTGAGGTGAAAATGGTCAGCTTCTCATTGCTATAGCGATTGTTGATGATGTAGGTGATTGTGTCGTGGATCCACTGTGTCGGTCGGAGCGCGCCAAGCTCGTCCATCACAAGCAGTTCGGTCTGGAGGACGGGCTTGATAATCGACAGCTCGGTGGCTTCGGTGTTCGGATTGTAGGAATCCTGAATCGAGCGGATCAGCCTGGTGTATTCGCAGAACAAACCTTTTATCCCGCTTTTCATAACTGCGGCCGTCAGCACCGCAACCGCCAGGTGGGTCTTGCCGGTGCCCGGGGGGCCAACAAACAACAATCCTTTATCACACCCGGGAAATGATTCGATGAACTCGGTGGCAATCTTCTTCGCCGCCTTCAGTGTCGGATTTGGTGTTTCGAAGTTATCAAGTCCCTTTTCAATATATCTTGCGGGGATCTTTGCTGAGCGGATCAACCTTCCCGATCTTCCATCATAGAAACAGCTGCAGCGCCGAGCTACCTCGCGCCCCCCCCGCTCCTCTACGATCCAGCCGCTGCCGCCGCAGAGCGAACAGGTGCCCTCGTTATCGCCCATCGCTCCGGTTTTCTTGTTTTCCCTGTCCATCCCCAATCCTTCTGATTCTTCTCGGACGGATTGCTCAGTTGAGGTAGGTCCTTAATTTGCGGACCTTGACGTTGCGGCGTAACTTGTTGATCGCTTTCTGCTCTATTTGCCGCACTCGCTCGCGGGTAACGCCGAGCATCTCGCCGATTCGCCTGAGAGTCTTCGGTTCGTTATCCAGCATGCCGAAGCGCTCCTGGATGACGATTCTTTCTTTGGGATCGAGTTGATCGACGACGTCGTGCATCTGTTGCTCAAAACTGCGCCGGATCAGCTCGAGGTCCGCAGGGGGGACGCTCCGCTGCTCGATTACGTCCTTTAGCTCGAGGTCGGAGTCGGAGCCGATGGCGGTATCGAGGCTGACGTCGTCGTGGAAGAAGCGCATCAGCTCCTCGGCCTGCTCGACCGGGATTTCCATCTTGCCGGCGATCTCTTCGGAGGTGGGATTGCGGTTGAGGATTCCCTTGAGTGTGTTGTAGTTGCGCCCGAGCTGGTAAAGGAGGTTTGCCTGGCGCTGGGGCAGGCGGACGGTGCGCCCCTGCTCGCCGAGCGCGTGGATGATCGCCTGTCGGATCCACCAGGCAGCGTAAGTGATGAACTTCACGCCCTTGTCGGGATCGAAGCGCTTGGCGGCCTCGATCAGGCCCAGATTAGCCTCTTCGATCAGGTCGACGAGGCTTAAGGGACCTCCGCGATACTTCTTGGAAAAGGCGACGGCGAAGCGCAGATTGGCCTTGACCAGATCGCGTAAAGCCCGCTCATCACCCTGATGGATCCGGTGGCCGAGCTCCTTTTCCTTGTCAGGGTTGATTTGTGGAATCTTGGAGATCTCGCTGAGATAGATCTTCAGCGAGTCATCCGTCAGTTTCGGGAACTTCTTTTCATCCATGCCGGCGTCAGCGTTTTATTGGATACGCGAAACGGTTGATGCGAACGAGGCTCTGAACATTCCTGCCCTCGATTTCAATCCCGTAGCGCTCCGCAGCCTGTTGCAGAGCGTGCATCAACTCGTTGGTCTGCCGCTGCATCTCCTCCATCTTGTCTCGCATGTTGAGGATGATCTCCACCCCTGCCAGGTTGACTCCGAGCTCCCGGGTGAGGTTGAGAATCACATCCAGGCGCTCCAGGTCCCTGTCGCAATAGAGACGCGTGTTGCCTTGGGTGCGCGACGGTTTCAGCAGCCCGAGACGCTCGTACTGACGGAGCGTCTGCTGATGGATGCTGAAAGCTTCGGCAACCTGGCCGATGGAGTAAAATACTTTTTTTCTGGCGTTCATGGTCAGGCCAATTAAAGATTGCTGTAAAGCTCTTTACGGGGATTCCAGCGTTCGCTCTCCTTGAGCTTACGATATAGGTCCTTCGTCCCCTCGTCAATGACCTTCGGAAGGACAATCGTGACCTCGACATACTGGTCGCCCAAGCCGCCGCCGCGCAAGGCCCTGGCTCCGCGCCCTCGAATGCGGAATTTCTGGCCGCTCTGCGTAGCCGGCGGGATGCGGATCGTCGCGGTCCCGTCGATTGTCGGCACTTCGAGCTTGGTGCCCAGCGCTGCCTCGGTCACGGTGATCGGCACGGTGACATAGACGTTGTTGCCCTTGCGCTTGAAGAAGTTGTGCGGCTGGACCTTGATTAAGATGTAAAGATCGCCCAGCGGGCCGCCGCTGACTCCGGCGTTCCCCCTGCCGGCGACGCGTACCCGGGAGCCGTTATCCACGCCCGCCGGGATCCGAACCTTGATCCTTTCCTGCTTGGGCACGGAACCTTCGCCACCACAGGTGCGGCAGGCCTCGCCGGAGAGCACACCGCTTCCACCGCAAATGTCGCAGGAGCTTTCGAACTTCATCGCGCCCTGCATCATCACCCGCCGCCCACTGCCGCCGCAGGCGGGGCACGATTTGGTGCCGCCGGTGAGGATTCGGCCGCTGCCATTGCAGGCCTTACACTGAGCCCTTCGCGTCATGGTAACTTCGGTCTCGATCCCTTTCAGCGCATCCTGGAAGCTGAGGTTCACCACGTACTGTAAATCGTCGCCCCGGCGCCTCTGCTCGCGGGCGCGCTTCTTGCGTTTGCCACCGAAAATTTCGCTGAAAATGTCTCCAAAACCGCCGGCGGCAGAGCCGAAGTCAAATCCACGGAAGTCGAACCCTCCGAAACCTCCCGCCCTGGCACCGGCCCCGGCGAACGCGCTCGGATCGACAGTGCCGAACTGATCATAGCGCTTGCGCTTCTCCGGGTTGCCTAGGACGTCGTAAGCTTCGCTGATCTCTTTGAAGCGCTGTTCTGCGCCGGCGTCGCCCGGATTCACATCGGGATGATACTTGCGGGCCAGCTTGCGGTAAGAAGCCTTGATTTCCCGCGTGCTGGCTTTGCGGGGCACGCCGAGGATCTTGTAGTAGTCCTGAGCCATATCGGTTCACCCGGGGCGCCCCTAAGTGGACGCCCCGTACCTGCCCTATTTATCTACACCGACGATTAGCCGGTCGACAAATCAGTCGTCAACGACCTCGGCATCGATGACGTCCTCGTCATCCTTGCCGGATCCGGAGTCGGATTCACCCGCCGTTTCCTGCTGAGCGTCGGCAGGGCCCTCAGCCGCACCTCCGGCAGCCTGCTGTTGAGCACTCTGCTGGTAGATGTATTCGGCCAGCTTGTGCGACGCCTGGGTCAGGGTATCACTCGCCTGCTTGATGCGCTCGACGTCATCGCCGCCCAATGCCTCCTTGGCCTCCTTGATCGCGTTTTCGAGGTTGGTGCGCTCTTCCTCGCCCAGTTTGGAGCCGTGTTCTTTGAAGGTCTTCTCGACCTGGTAAACCAGGCCGTCAAGCTGGTTGCGGGCGTCAATCATCTCGCGCTGCTTGGCATCCTCAGCTTCGTGAGATTCTGCGTCCTTGACCATCCCAGCGATCTCGTCCTCGCTCAGGCCCGAACTTGAGGTGATTGTGATCTTCTGCTCCTGGCCGGTACCGAGATCCTTGGCGCTGACGTTGACGATACCGTTAGCATCGATGTCGAAGGTGACCTCGATCTGGGGCATTCCGCGAGGCGCGGGCGGGATGCCGACCAGGTGGAAACGGCCGAGCGTGCGATTGGCGCCTGCCATCGATCGCTCACCCTGCAGCACGTGAATCTCGACGCTCGTCTGGCTGTCTGCGGCGGTGCTGAAGATCTCGCTCTTGCGGGTCGGGATGGTAGTGTTGCGGTCGATCAGCTTTGTGGAAACGCTACCAAGTGTCTCGATGCCGAGGCTCAGCGGAGTGACGTCGAGCAGCAGCAGGTCCTTGACCTCGCCTGTGAGCACGCCCGCCTGGACCGCCGCGCCGATTGCCACGACCTCGTCGGGATTAACGCCCTTGTGCGGGTCCCTGCCGAAGAACTCCTTGACCATCTGCTGCACCTTGGGGATGCGGGTCGAGCCGCCGACCAGAACTACTTCGTCTATCTGGTTGGGATCGAGGCCGGCGTCCTTGAGGGCTTGGCGGCAGGGATTAAGGGTCCGTTCGAGCAGGTCGCCCACCAAGGCCTCGAATTTGGAGCGGGTGAGGGTCATCTGCAAGTGCTTCGGGCCGCTTTCGCCTGCCGTGACGAACGGCAGGTTGATGTCGGTCTCCGGCACGGTGCTCAGCTCCATCTTGGCCTTCTCGGCGGCTTCTTTGAGGCGTTGCATCGCCATGCGGTCGCCGCTGAGGTCGATGCCCTGGTCCTTCTTGAACTCCTCGGTGATCCAGTCGATGATCCGTTGGTCGAGGTTGTCGCCGCCGAGGTGGGTGTCGCCGTTGGTTGACTTGACCTCAACGACGCCCTCACCGACCTCGAGTATCGAGATATCGAACGTGCCGCCGCCGAAGTCGAAGACGGCGATAGTCTCGTCCTTTTTCTTGTCGAGGCCGTAGGCCAGGGCTGCGGCTGTGGGCTCGTTGACAAGGCGTTCCACTGTGAGGCCCGCGATCTTGCCGGCGTCTTTGGTGGCCTGGCGTTGCGAGTCGTTGTAGTAGGCCGGCACCGTTATCACGGCGCGGTCAATCTTCTCGCCCAGGTACTCCTCGGCTGCCGACTTGAGCTTCTGCAGCACCATCGCGCTGATCTCCGGGGGGCTGTAATCCTTGCCCTGGGCCAGCACGCGCACGTCCTGGTTCGGACCGGCTTTGATCTTGAAGGGCACCATCTTTTCCTCTTCCTTGACCTCGGGAATGCGGCGCCCCATGAAGCGCTTGATCGAGAAGACGGTGTTCTCGGGGTTTGTGACAGCCTGGCGCTTGGCCACCTGGCCCACCAGCCTCTCGCCCTTCTTGGTGAAAGCGACTACCGACGGCGTGGTCCGCCCTCCTTCAGGGTTGGTGATTACCACCGGATCGCCGCCTTCCATAACGGCAACAACCGAGTTGGTCGTCCCCAGGTCGATGCCGATTACCTTGCTCATTCTTGCTATCCTCCTGCTATTACTTGCTTTAGGGGCTCGGCCCCCAGAATCTATCTTAGTCAGCTTATAAGATAATATCTGAGTGAACTCATGTCAAGTTTTTTCTTCGGGTATGTGCGCGGGTGACATTTGACCTTAACGGGACGCTAATTTAGTATGACTTAAAAAGAGGAAAAGGAGCAAACATGTCATCTGGCAGCGGGAAAAATGCCGAGGTTCTCGAGGCAATGAAGCTTGCAATGGAGACCGAGAAGCGCGGTCTCGAGAACTACCTCAACTTTGCTCTGAAGACAAAGGATGAGACGGGAAAGAACATGTTCCTATTGCTCGCACGCGACGAGCTCGACCACTTCGAGATACTCGAGCGTGCATTGAGCAAGCTTGAGATCGCCGGAAACTGGGAAGAGATCAAAATCCGCCAATCGCTGGTTGAACGCGTCGTTCCCAAGCTGCGCGAACGCGACGTGAAGGTCAAGGGGGAGAGCGGAATCGATCAGGTCGACGCGATCAAGGCGGCCATGGAACAGGAGCGCCGCTCGGCCGAGCTCTACCGCGAGCAGTACGCCAAAGCCACCGATCCCAACGCGCGCAAGATCTTTCAGACGCTGATGGATATGGAGGAGGCGCACTACGACATCCTTCAAGCCGAGCTGGACAACATCACCGAAACGGGCTTCTGGTTCAAGATACCTGAATTTAATCTGGAGGAGGAGTGATCTTGAGGGCACCCAACCGCGCTGCAGGAACTTTCGTGCGCGGGTACCCGTCTACCCCTCTGGCTTCAGCGATTTCGCGGGGCTCGGCGGAATGAGTGCCAGACTGAAGAAGGCCGTTTTCGGCGCGGTCGCCGTGCTTTGCATCGTCTCCGGCCTCTATGTTGTGATCGATCGCATCAACACCTTCGCCCACGGATTCGAGATACTCTTCGACGGAGAGAGCGGCACCGCGCGCGTCAGCGACATCGAGGCCGGCAGCGCAGCCGAAGAAGCGGGGCTGAGCGAGGGTGACGTCGTCGTCAGCTTCAACGGCCAGGAGCTGACCAGCGAGGAGGAGTGCATCAACTGCATTCGCTCCTCCCACATACTCGGCTCCATCGAGCTGGTGATCAGAACCGACGCTGGAGATCGGCCTCTGGTCATCGAGGGCAGGCAGCAGCCGCTCAGCCTCCCGGGCATGATGTTATTCGCCATCGGCGCGGTCTACATCGTCCTCGGCTGCTGGGTCTTCTTCTCGCGACCGCAGTACCGCGCCGCCAACGCCTGGGGCTTCTTCTCGCTGCTGATGGGCACAGTGATCTTCTCCGGAGGTGTCAGCATCGGCACCGAGCACTTACTGACTCTGGTGTTCAAATCCGTCATACTGTTTTCGCTGATCATATCGGCGGCAGCTTTGCTGGTTTTCGCGCTCGTGTTTCCCCACCCGAGAGGATTCGCGTTGAGGCGCTGGACGATGCCAACCATCTACGGCGTCTCCGGGCTGATCGTGCTTCTTCTCTTCACCTACTTGTGGGCGAACATGCTGAGGGGAGTGCTGACGCCGCTTGTGGAGTTCCTCTCGCCGTTGCTGTCGGTCTCGATCGCCTTCATCTGGATCGGCTACCTGGGCCTGGCTGTTGTCGTGCTGCTCGCCACCTACATGCGCACCGGCGAGCTGGAGGAGAAGCGCAGGATTCGGTGGATCACGCTCGGCATCGCGATTCCGCTGGGGCTAATCGTCATCCTCAGCTTCGCCGAATACATCCCCGGCCTGGGCGGCCTCGTTCCGCATTGGACGCTGCCCATACTGCTGGCGGCGATCCCGCTGACCAATTTCTATGCCATCGTGCGCTACAGGGCGATGCAGATGGAGCTGATCCTGCGGCGCGGCCTGGTTTACACGCTGGTCACCGGGGCGGTGCTCGTCGCCACAGGTTTTGTTTTCGCGGCGGTATTCGCCCTCCTCTTCATTATCCAGGATCTCCTGCCGCAGACCGGCAACGAGCAGAATTCGATAGTGCGCTTCCTGTTTGACCCGAATGTCCAGAGGATTGCTATCGCGGCTTGGGCGTTGCTGATCGGCGTGGCGCTCGGCCGCCTGAAGCGCAGGGCACAGGATTTTGTCGACAGACGTTTCTACCGTCAGAAGTACGACTACAGGCAAGCCTTGCGCGAGCTTGCCTCGGTTCTCGACCGGGCAGCCGACAGGCAGAATATGCTGCGTATCGTCATCGATAACGCCGAACGCATGGTCCATCCGAGGAGCGTGGCGGTGGCGTTGATCGCCGACGGAGGCGTAGCCGGGGTCGAGTGCGCGACCCCCAAGGCGCTGTTGGGCACAACACTCGAGAGCGCCGCAGTTGAGGACCTCAAGCGCGCATTTGGAGGCGGCAGAAAATTCCTCGGTCTGCGCGAGATGAGCGAGGAGCGCTCCGCAGGGAACGGACGAGTGAGGGATTCGTTTGTCCGCCTGGGCGCCGACATCTGCCTCCCCGTTCGCAGTCAGGGCAGAATCGTCGGCTTCCTCTTTCTCGGCCCGAAGCTCTCCGAGCAGGAATACAACCTCGAGGATATCGGCCTGCTTGATCTGCTTGCGGACCAGACTGCTCACGGCCTCGAACACCAACGCTTGGCCGCCGAGGCTGTTGAGAAAGAGAGGATTCAGCGCGAGCTACAAATCGGCAGGGAGATTCAGCAGAGCCTGCTGCCGGCGACCCCGCCCAGGCTGAAAGGGGCTTCGATTGCGGCGATGAGTCTGCCGGCGATGGAAGTGGGCGGCGACTTCTACACTTTTATCGAATACGGATCAAAGCGGCTTGGAGTAATCGTAGGCGACATCGTGGGCAAGGGCGTCGCCGGGGCGATCAACATGGCTGCGACGATCTCCTCGGTGCGGCTCATCGCCGAAGAGAGCACGTCTGTTTCGGAAACTATGCAACGTCTCAACCGCTATCTCGTGCGAAACTCCTCGGCGCGCTCCTTCGCGGCCGTGATGTTCGCCGTGATCGATATCGAAGATAAAAAAATCCGCTGGAGCAACGCTGGACTTCCCGAACCAATCCTGATCCCGGCAAAGGGTAATGCGCGTTTTCTCGAAATGGAGAGCTATCCGCTACCGCCCGGAGCCTCCTCCCGCTCAGCCTATGTCGAAGCGGAGGCGGAACTCAATAACGGCGACACAATGGTCTTTGTCACCGACGGCGTTATTGAGATCCGGCCCGCGGACGGCTCGCGCAGCGACCTCGGTTACGATGGCTTGCTGGGATTGCTGAGCGTCGGCGGCCGAAGGGATCCTAAACAAGTTCTCGATTCCCTCGAAAGTTCACTGAGGAAGCACCGTGGCGAAGAGGTTTTCGAAGATGACATAACAGCCGTCGCCTTGCACATTAACGGCGGGAAATAGAAGAAGTCACTCCCATAAACCATGCCCCCTTGCTGGGCACACGGATAATTAAAATCAGCAATGTTCGTTTATTTGGTGCAACCCAGTTGATAGAAGTGCCTGAGACCGGCAGCGCTATTCGATGTCCTCGCTCTCCTCGTCCTCTGGTTCCTCCTCTTGTTCCTCATCCAACTCATCGAGAATCTCGCGGAGATTCTCTTTCTCTCTGCTGCGGACATACTCGGCGCCCCTCTTCCCTCCGTGGCCGTCGCGGTCACGCTGGAAGGGCTTTTTAACCTTTTCGGGTTTTCGACGTTGTCTTGGCGCCTCTTCGCTGTTGAAGTCTTTGTCCTCGTACATTTCCTTTCTCCAACTTAGTTGCAGGCTGCCTTTGTCTCTATTTTTAATATAAAAGCCTGCAATCTATGCACTTTCATCGCTGTTTCCAATCTCGCAACCCGTATGGGCCGGCTGCCAATCCAACTCCTCTGCATCATTGGTGCGAACGGCTTTCCTGAGGTGCGAGATGGCATCGTCGGTCCCGTCGTGCCATAGAATCACGCACCCGCCTCCTCCTGCACCACAAGCTTTGCCCGCTCCGCCGGCCTCCTCAGCGGCACCGATCAGCGAATCAATCGCAGGCGTCGAAACGCCGGGCCAAAGCTTCCTGCGTTGTCCCCACTCGCGCGCCAGGAGGCTCCAGACGGCATCGAATTCCCCCGTCTGAAGCGCGCCTGCCATCTGCACAGCCGTATAGCCGATCTCGCGAAAGGCGGAGCGCACCCGGCGGTCGCCGTCGATAAATCGCTTATAGACCTCCCAGTTGTTGAGTCCCGAATGGTGCGGTTTTCCAGTATAGGCAAGCAATATGTGTTTCCTTAAGGTCTGCGGATCGGCGTCGAGGCGAGTAGCGGTGATTTTTCCCGGCTCGTATTTGATGTCCTGCAAGCCACCATTCAGTGAGGCATAAAAATCCTGGTAACCTGCAGGCGTGCCCAGGACACTTGCTTCCAGATCGAGGCAGAGCTGAACGAAATCCGCCTCATCCATAATTTCCCTGCGCCTGGCTAGTAGAGCCCTTACCAGGGCGACACAGAGGGCTGAGGAGGCGCCGATTCCCGCCCCCGTCGGGGAACTGGATTTAATCCTGACCGCAAGACCCCCTTCCGGTGCGAGGTGGTTGACTACCGTCGCCGCCAGCTCAAGGCCCGGAGGAGCCGTCTCGCCGCCTCGCGGTGTAGTGGACCAGCTTATTCCGCTGTCAATGGAACTCAACTCGATGAGGTCGCTGTCAGCATCCTCGATCTCCACTTCGGCATTTATATTGATGGCAAGATTGACAGTGCAGGCGTCAGGTAAGAGCAGAAAGATGGGATGGATATCGAGCGTGCCTCCAGCCAGGTCTATGCGGCAGGGCGCTATGGTCTTGATTCGCATACGATGCTGCTACTCTATCAGGTTGCGAAGCGTCGCAAGGTTTTCCTTGTCCTCGGCGTAGTCGGGTCCCTTCGGCGTCTCGAGGATCATGGGGATTTCACGGAGGCGCTCATCGTTGACCAGCATCCGGAAAGGCTCCAGGCCGAGTGTGCCCTTTCCGATGTGCTCATGGCGGTCGACGCGGCTGCCGAGATCTTTCTTGGAATCATTCAAATGGATGACTTTCAGGCGGTCGAGGCCGATCTCGCTGTCGAACTCCTCCCACATTTTCTCATAGCCGTTGCGGCTGGTGATGTCGTAACCGGCAGTAAAGGCGTGGCAGGTGTCGAGGCAGACTCCCAGGCGTCCGCCCTCCGCCGTCATGTCGATGATTCTACGCAGATGCTCGAAGGTGAATCCGAGGTTCGTGCCCTGCCCCGCCGTCGTTTCCAGCAACACCATCAACCGGAAGCCGACAGTTTGTTCGTGAAGGCGGTCGAAGCTCTCGGCGATAGTCCGCAGACCCACGTCGACACCGCTGCCTTTATGCGAGCCGGGATGCATCACCAGGTAGGGTATCCCCAGTGCCTCGGCCCGGTTCATCTCCTCGAGGAATGCGTTACGTGAGCGCTCCAGCAGCCCCGGATCCGGCGAGGCGAGGTTGATCAGATAGGAGTCGTGCGCGACAACAGGGTCGATCCCCGATTCCTCAAGCTTTTCCTTGAAGCCGGCGACCTCCTCGTCCGAGATGGGTCTGGCCCGCCACTGGTTGCTGTTCTTGGTAAAGATCTGGATAGTGTCGCAGCCGACTTCCACGCCGCGGTCAACGGCCCGGCCCACACCCCCTGCGATTGACATGTGAGCGCCCAGACGGGGTCCGGTCATCTCTTCTCCCTGATCGTCATGAAGAACTCGACCACATATTTGAGGCCGATGATGATTGTGATGACCGCAATAATAGTGACGATGTTAATGGACCTGATCATCCTCCAACCGATGAACGAGAAGAACATCAGCACGGTACCCGCGGCGATGAAGAAGGTTGCGGGACCTAGGTGCTTCTTGGCGGCGGGATTGAGGATGGCAGTAGTAAGGTGCGCAAGCCCGACTACAATGATAAAACCCGGCCAGAGGCGGGAGTATCCGTAGTAATACTCGAATGCGTTCTCCATCAGCAAAAAAAACACGCCGAGCCAGAGGACGAGGCTGCCGGAGAACAAATACCCGGTTTTGGGCTTGGAGATAAAGAAGGCGGCGATCAGGGCTCCCCCCACAACGAGGAGAATAACCGGCCACGAGACGTGAATTCTAAAAGGGTAGCCGTACTCGCTGAGCAGGAGGTACGCTCCAAGAACGATCAGAGCGACGCCTATGATTATCGTTTGGGTCCGGTTCATCTGCTGAATTATCCTTCCACACGCTTTGTAACGTATTCATTTAGCAGGAAGTTCCGCGCAGTCTGACTATCTGCGGTTATCTTGCCATCCACTATCGCCGACTCAATTGCGTCAAGCGCTTTGCCGACCTCCGGACCCGGCTCTATAGACAGGATTTCCATCACCTCCTCACCGCTCAGTGGTGAAGTAATTTTCAGGATCTCCTCTGCATCCACCGCAACGATTCGTTCATTGAGATTTTCGAAATCCGAAAGGTCATCAAACGGCGGCTTGCGCGCAAGTATATCGGCTCGATAGAGTTCCATCAGATCGTTAAGTTGCTCTCCTGCCTTGCGAACAAACCGTCTTACGGCCGTGTCCGACCACTCCTCACGATAGGCCACCATATGCATCTCGATAAGAGAGGCGACCTCATCGATCAGCTTCGCCGGATAGCGCAGGCGCTTCAGCGCTCGCTTGGCGTCGCTTGCGCCGGAGTATTGATGGCCATAAAAGACGGTGCGCCCGTCTTTTTCCGTTTTCGTTGAGCTCTTGCCCAAGTCGTGCATCAGCGCCGCCAGCCGCAAGCGCAGCTCTGGTTTTATATTGTCGAGGACCTTCAGAGTGTGGCTGAGCACGTCGTCGCCGTGGTAGCCGGTCGGCTGATCAACCTCCGCGAGAGCAGACAACTCGGGCAGGATAAAGCGCAGTAGGTCATGATCGTGCAGGGTGCGAATACTTTCGGAGGGCTGCGATCCGGTGAGCATCTTTGACAGCTCAGTGTTGATCCGCTCGCCGGGCATAGTAGTGATCTTTGGAGCGCCTGCGCGGATGGCCGTTGCAAGCGCAGTCTCGATGGCAAATCCCTCAAGGTTTGAGAAGCGGATGGCTCGTATCATGCGAATGGGATCGTTGCCGATGGTCTCCTGCGGGTCGAGAGGGGTTCGAAGCACTCTCTGTTCGAAATCGCTCAGGCCACTGCCGAGAGGATCGATTATTTTCTCCGGGGCAGGCTTGTCGACCGGGCAGAGCAACGTGTTTACGGTAAAATCACGCCGCAGCACATCCTGTTTCATAGCGTCACTCAGCGGCCCACCGACGCCCGATATGTCCATTGTGATGTTGCGCAGCGGTTCGCTGATCTGAATCGTGATGTCTCCGCAGCGCACCTCCACCGTGGGGAAAGAGCTTACGGCTACGGGCCGCGATGCGTAGGGAATTTTTTGGGCGAGTCTTTCCGCGAGGCTGATCGCGCCCCTGGTGGCGTCGACAACCAGGTCGATATCGCTCATCCTTTTTCCTGTGAGCATCCTGCGGATCGAGCCGCCGACCAGGTACACTGGTACACCTTCGCCCTTGCCGGCGGCGCCAGCTACGGTGAGAATTTGCTCTGAGCGAATACTCTTCATTGAGTTCTGAGCCCGTCTATATTAATTATATTGACTGGTCCGATAGAGCGTCAAGGAGGCCAAGGGGGCGCCGGATGCGAAAGATCCTATTTGTGTGCCACGGCAACATATGCCGCTCACCGATGGCGGCGGGTTATATGCGTAAGCTGCTTGAGAACCGTGGTATCGACGGAGCCGAGATCGATTCGGCCGGGATCGGCGCGCTATCGGGCTACCCGGCTTCCGATTCGGCTCGCGAAGTCACGAGGTTACACGGCTTTTCCATTGACGATCACCGCGCGCGTCAGATTCTCTCGGCAGATCTGGAGTATTATGACGAGATCTTGGTGATGGAGCGATCTCAAAAGATGATGCTGCAAACCCATTCCGAAATACCGGCCGAGCGGATTCAACTACTGGGTGAGTTCGGTTCCGCAGCGGATCCGGAAATCGACGATCCCTACGGGGGCGATATCGAAAGCTACCATGAGACGTTCGCGCTGATCGAAGATGCTGTCGAGGGATACGTCAATAAGCGATTTCCGAAGAATAGCAATGGTTGATGACGAGCAAGAGCGTTTCGACTTCGACGGCGAGCAGGATTATCGCAAGAGTTATTTCGATAAAATCGAAGCACTCTTCGCTGCTCTGCGAGGCCGTGGCCTGCTGCTCTCTCCCGCAGACTATCAGCTTGCCGAGGGCTGGTACGAACGGGGTATACCGCTCTCATGCGTACTGCGCGGCATACGTAACGCCTACTTTAAGAAGCTGGCAGAATCGCAGGAGCCCGACGAAGAGGTGCGCAGCTTGAGCTGGTGCCGCTGGGCCGTTCAGCGTGAGTGGAAGGAATACAAAACGATCGAGATCGAGGCCGGTCGCGACGAGGAACCGGCCTCGAGCGAGCGGACCGGCGAAGAAATCGTCTCGATTTTAGACAGTCTTGCGTTTGATATTCATCACGCTGCTGCGTGCATCAAGGCTAGCGGCCGGGTGAGGCCGGCCGAGGCGCTAATTGAAGTGGCGGCGGAACTGTCTGAGCTGAAGGCGGTTTCGGATCGTAACGCGGAACCGGAGCGAATTGAAGAGCTGTTGAGTGACCTGGACGAACAGATGATGGCCGCCGCGGAATCCGCGATTGACGAGAAGGTCGGGGACAAAATCGTGAAGTACGTTGAGCGAAAACTGAAACCCCACTGCGGATTGATGGACTCCGAAGCTTTCGAAGCCACACGCCGCAGTGCGTTCCGCTCCAGACTGCGGGTGACACTCGGCCTGCCGCTGCTAACTCTCTATTCGCTCTGATTCAGCGTAGGTTCTTGGGAAATAAAATCGATCAGTGTTGATATCCTGAATTCATCTAAGTCGCGCTAGCCGCTGTTTCCAACCTGACGCGCAGCGACGACAGCACGGCATCGGGGGCGATTCGGCGCATGCACTCGGCCCAGCGGTCGCGGCTTTCAGGACAGTGATTGCGGCTGCAGCGTTCACAGCCCAGGTCCGCCCGGATAACAGGATCGGCCGGATCGACGGGTCCGTTGCGCTGCGGGTCGGTTGGCCCGAACAACGCCACCAGCGGCACGCTCAACGCCGCGGCCAGGTGAGTCGGGCCGGTGTCTCCGCCGACATAGGCCTTTGCGCGGCGCAGTAACGCAACCAGTTGCGAAATGTCGGTCGGCGGGGCGGGCAGGGCGGCACCTTCCGACAGCCTCGCCGCCTCCTCGGCCTCCTCTTTCTCTTTCGGGCCGAAGAGTACCAGCGACTTCACACCGAGCTCGCGCCGGACCATACGGCATAAAGCAGCGGCATGAGCCGTCGGCCAGTTCTTGGTGGTCCACGCGGTGAATGGATTTATCAGGACAAAGCCTGCGTTTTCAGCCATGCCGTGCCTTTTCAGCCAACTGTCGATGTATTCGGAATGCTCGGAAGCCTCGGCGATTTCGGGAAACCGTATCCTCTCGGTTTTGATATCGATCGCCTCCAGCAGTTTGAGATTCTGCGAGACGATATGCAGGCCCGCGGGCAGCGGCAGGGCCTGCTCTGAGTAGAGGCGAGTCACTAGCGGCTCACGCGCATCTTTGCGGTTAAAACCTATCTTCCGGCGAGCCCGGGAGCGTAAGATCAGCAGCCACGATTTCAGCGTGCCCTGCAGATCGAGGAGCGCATCGAATGCGTCACCCTTCCGCAACGAACGTAATCTTTGGAAATAACCGCGGAATTTCCCCCGTCGCAGCATCGAGCGCAGGCCGATCTCGACAACGCCGTCAACACCTTCCACAGAGCACAGAAACGGGCCGTAACCGAGTTCGGTTAGCCAGGTGATCTCTGCGTCGGGATAACGTTCTCTGATGGCTGGAATGACGGGCAGAGCGTGAATAATGTCGCCGAAAGACGTTCTCTTAAGGATCAGAACACTCTTCATTTGCTGCCGGCGCCGCCTTCCTTGATCCTCCGGATCATGGCGTTGCTGTCGTGATTCTTGGGATCGCCGACGATGCGCACCTCGCCGCCGAGCAAGCGGACAAGCGCTGCCTCGGGCACCGAATCGGAAGTGTAGTCGGTCCCCTTACAGTGGATATCGGGCTTCAAGAGTCGGATGACTTCCTCCACGGTCAGCTCTTCGAAGATGACGACGTAGTCGACGGCCTCGAGCGCGCAAAGGATTTCGGCGCGCTCATCCTGAGGTATCATCGGCCTGCCAGGCCCCTTTAGGCCGCGTACTGAACTGTCGGAATTGAGCGCGACGAAAAGGGTGTCGCCGCAGTCCTTTGCCGCCTTGAGATGGCGCACGTGCCCGACGTGAAGGGGATCGAATGCGCCATTGGCGAGAACTGTCGTCCCGCCCTCTTCCCTTAGCCTCTCAGCTAGGGTCGCCGCTTCCTCCCTGCCGATGAGCAGCCCCATGATTCAGCTCCCGCTGAGCGCTGCCCGCAACTCTTCAGAGCTCACGGTCGATGTCCCTTTTTTGAGCACGGTAAGGCCGCCTGCGACGTTTGCCAGCCGGGCGGCGTTTTCGAATCCCCCGTCGGCTGCAATACCCAGCGTGAACGCGGCGATCACGGTGTCGCCGGCGCCGGTTACGTCCACGACCTCATCGTCTCCGAAGGGCGGAATGTCGAGGGGCTCCGATTCGGGGCGGAAGAGAGTCATTCCCTCGCCGCCGCGGGTGATCACCAGCGCCTTGCTGCGTAGTTTAGACAAAAGCTCTTTTCCCGCTTTGTGCATCTCCTCAACGTTGCCGATGCGGCCTCCCAGGCAGTGTTCCACTTCAGGCTGGTTGGGCGTCATCGCCGTTGCTCCAGTGTAATTCAGCAGTCGGTATCGGGAGTCGGCAGTCACGGGTACTCCGGCGTCGCACCCCTCTGAGACCAGCCAGGCGGCTGTTTCGGCGGTTAGGCTACCGATGCCGTAGTCGGAGATGAGGACGGCGTCGCATTCCGAAAGTAGGGGTTTCAGCCGTTTGCGGATCAATTCATCCAACTCCACGCTGCCCGAAGCGCCATTGAGCCGGTCTATCCGTACGATCTGCTGCTTGACCGAGTGTGCGCCGCCGGCTATCACGCGGGTTTTCACCGCCGTCCCGGCGCTCTTCACGCGCTCCAGATGGTCTGTGCTTACACCGATCGATTCGAACAATTCCGTGAGATGGCCTGCCGCTTCATCATCCCCAAGGATTCCACAGGGCAGGGGAACGGCCCCCAGAGCCGCGAGGTTGGCGACGGCATTTGCGGCGCAGCCGGGACGGAAATCGCTGTGTTCATGAGCGACGATGAACACCGGAGCTTCGCGCGATATGCGTTCGATCTGGCCGAAGAGGAATTCATCGAGCACGAAATCGCCGTAGACCAGCACGCGTTTCCCGGCGAGCCGGCTTGCGAGTTGGAGCAGTTTCTCCTTTTCGGGCACGGCTTTGCTCATGAGGAAGTACTCCCTCGTTCGAACAGATTTTCGGCGGCGGCAACCACCTCTTCCACCCCGATTTCCTCCATGCAGGGGTGCCCCACTCCTCCACATTCCGGATTGTAGCATGGCCGGCAATCCATTGCCCGTTTGACCACGACGGCGCGTTCTCCCAAGCCCCAAGGTCCGCTGCGTTGCTCGTCGGTCGGACCGAAAAGGGCGACGACAGGCACGTCGAGAGCGGCGGCTATATGCATCGGCCCCGAATCGTTTGTGATCAACAGCCGGCAACCAGCTATAGCGGCTGCCAAGTGGCGCAGGTTCGGAAAGGCTCCAGCCAGGTTAACCGCGCCATCGCCGGCAGCTTCGACAACTCCCTGGGCAAGCTCGGAATCATTGCCGCTGCCGAATACGAGTGTGTCAACACCGAGGTTTCCAATCAGTTGTTTTGCGGCTTCGGCAAATCGTTCGGCGGGCCATCGTTTCGAGGGTCCCCAGGCAGCCCCCGGAGAAAAACCGATTCTCTGCGAAGCGGGCTGCACACCAAGGCCGACGATTATCTCCTCGGCTTCTTCCTTCGTCGACTGGGACAGGATAATCTCGAATCTCTCATCGACCCATTCGATCCCGGCGGCGGCCAGTAATTCTCGGTAATAGAGGACGGTGTGCCTCCAGTCGGCGTCCTTCGGCCGTGGCACGGTGTTTGTCAGCAGTGGGAAGCGGGCATCGGTGTTGTATCCCCAGCGGCTGGGGATGTGTGCCAGGGCGGGAGCGAGCGCCGAGCGAAAGGAGTTCGGCAGGACCAGTGCGGCATCGAATTTCTCTGCTTCAAGTCTTTTTGCTTCTTTGTATTCCGAAAAAAATCCTTTCTCCGAAACCGTGATTACCTTGTCTACAGCCGGACAAATGTCATAGAGTCCGGCACTCCAGGCGGGAGCGTGGACTGCCAGGAATGCCTCGGGAAGCGCCTTTCGGGTGTTGTGGATTGTCGGCAGCGACATGACGGCGTCGCCGATCCAGTTGAGGCCCTGGACTA
>CBFCZO010000002.1:0-92693 GCA_965602675.1 uncultured bacterium
GCAGAACGATCCAATTGAGGATGAGCCGGAGAAGGATGCTGAGAGCGTCGAGGAGAAAGCCCCGGAGGAAGCGGCTAAAAATGAGGCGGAGAGCGCCGAGGAGGCACCTGCCGTAACACTGAACGGCGGAGTCCAGGACGAGGTGGTGGATCAGACCTTGGTGGATGCGGCCTTGAAATACCGCATCGATCCCGTGACCCAGTACAACATGGTGGACCTGGCCGTTCGCAGTAACGCCGGCGATTCGGCGGTTATCATCTCCTTCGATCAGCCGATCGAAAGAAGGCTCTATCGGGTCGTGCCCGTCGGCAAACCGCCCAGGTTCGTAATCGACTTCCACGGAGCATCCAACTCGCTGAGGCCCAAGAGCGATAACACCGGCTCGCAATTCTTCACCTCCGTGCGCTCGGCCCAGTTTGCGGTGGATCCCTATCCGATCAGCCGCGTCGTGCTCGACATGGTCCCCGGCTCAAAGCCGGCGCTCGTGGAGAGGGGCAACGACCTCGTGCTGCTGTTCGGCGATGACGTCGAGGCTGAGGTCGAGCCGGAAGCTGTTGCGGCATCCTCGATAGAAGAGCCGGCCGGCGAGCTGGCTGAGACAGTTGCCGAATCGACTGTGGATACGGATGAAAACAAAGCTGATGAAATTATTGATACCGTCGAATCAGAGAATCACGCGGAGACGGAGAGCACGGAGAACAACGCCGAAGAGAATAAGCTGGAGGAATCGGAAATCAGCGTCGAACCCCTAGAACTCGAAACAGGAGAAAACGAGGAGCAGCCGTCGGAACAAGCGGAAGAACAAAACGCTGAGCCCACTGCGGAAACTCAAACTGAAGCTGAAGCTGAAGCTGTAACCGAACCGCAGGAGAGCGCAACCGAGGAAACAGAAGCAAAACCGACAGAGATTGCTGATGTTGTTGAACAATCCGAAACGATAGAAGAAGAGATTAAACAGGAGCAGATTGCGGATACAACGATTCCGAAGAGTGAAGAAACAGCTGAAGTAATTCCCGAGGCCGGCAAAGTTGCAGAGGACCTGCCGGGGAATAACGGTCACGAAACGAAAACTGAAGCTGAAAACGTTGCTGACGCGCAGACTCCTGCAGCAGAAGAGATCAGTGAAGAGCCTTTCGAAACCGAAACTTATAAAGCCGCCGATTCCTACGCTGCCACAACGCTTGAAAGCTCGGAGAGCGACGAGGAGCCGATAAGCGAAAACGTCAGCCTTTTCTCAAATCAGTATCCCGACAGCATTAAACCGAGCAGAAACATAAGCTCGACGCCAGTCAAGCCAAAGACCTTCGCGTTCAAAGAGCCGAGCCAGCAGGAGATTTCCACCCCGCAGCAGCGCCCGACCGGCATCAGCGATTTCTTCCAGACCAAGGAAATCACGAGCGCGGAAAGACGCTACTACGGGAAAAAAGTGAGTCTCGAGTTCGAGACTATCAACCTCAGGGCGCTCGTCCTGCTGCTCGGGCAGATGACTGACAAGAACTTTGTCGTCGATCCCTCGGTTCAGCCGACGATAGTCACCATCAGCCTGCGCGACCTGCCATGGGACCAGGCGCTGGATATCATCCTCGATTACTACGGACTCGGCAGGATCGAGGAAGGCAATGTTATCAGGATCGCGAGCCGTACCAGGCTGGCCACCGAAGCCGAGGAGAGGCGCAAGCTGATCGAGCAGCGAGCATTGGCCGTGCCGTTGCGCCATATTGCCAAACCGATCAACTACGCTAAAGCTGATGCTCTCGCAAATCTGATCAGGCGCAACCTGAGCAGCAAGGGCGAGGTGGTCGTCGATCAAAGGACAAACACTATTGTTATTGCCGATATTCCTTCCAAGGTCGATGAACATCTGAGGCTGATTGAGGCGCTCGACATCCCGACAAAGCAAGTCATTGTCGAGGCAAGGATCGTCGAAACTACGAGGGACTTCATCAATGAATTCGGCCTGCAATACGGTTTCCGCGGCTCGGCCACATCCGAATACGGCACCTCCACCGGGAGCGTCTTCCCCAACCAGATGACCATCGCGGGCGGGGACGCAAACGTTTCTGCGGCTGGTCTGGTTCCGTTTGCGGTCAACTTGCCGTCGAATACCGTTAACAGCTCCATATTGGGTTCGTTCGCAAATATCAGCGGTTCGTTCGTGCTTGACGTCATCCTCACCGCAGCGGAGAGCGAGAAGAAGGTGCGGGTGCTGAGCCGGCCGAGGATCAGTGCGCAGAACAACTCGCGTGCCGAAATTAAAAGCGGAGTCGAGGTTCCCTTCCAGGTCGTTCAGAACAACACCGTCGGTATCCGCTGGCGTGAAGCGACTCTGAAGCTCGAGGTTACACCCCATATCACGTCAGATTCCACAGTGATCCTCGACCTGGTCGTCGACAAGAGCTCGCTTGGTATCGCGACGGCGGCAGGTTTCACCATCCAGAAACGCGCCGCAACAAGCACCGTGTTGGTCAAGGACGGCGGAGTTGCGGTGATCGGAGGCGTCCTGGAGATTTCCAACAACCTGACATATGAGCGGACGCCGTTCCTCAGCAAGCTGCCGATCATCGGAAGGCTGTTTCGCAACAAGCTCGAAAGAGTCCAGAACACCGAGCTGTTGATATTCATTTCACCGAAAATCATTAACTAGGGGCTATTACCATGACGAGGAAGGTTTTACTGCTGACGATGATAGCAGCCACAACTCTCTTGGTGTCGTGCGGCGACGATGAGAGGGGGCAGGTAATCCTCACGGTGGCCTCGATCAATCCCGCCTCCGAACCGTTCGGGGATACACTCTCATCAAACGGCACCATCCCTGGGGATTCCGTATATATCGAACTTCACAACGACCTCAAGAATCCCGGAGGACTAAGCAGCACGACCTGGGCCGACGTGCTCATCAATTCTATCACTGTCAGCTTCAGCAGGATTGATGGCGGATCGGACGCGCCCATGACATTTCGCTCAGCGGTTTCGTACAAGGTTCCCGCCCAGGGTTTGTTGACGATTGACGGATTCGCAATTGTACCGGCAACGATGAAAGGTCAGTTCCCAGTCAGCGACCTGATTTTCTACGGCTACGAGCGCAGCACCAACTACATCAGCATCAAGTGCGACGTAACCCTCGAATTCGAAGGTAAAACACTCGAAGGCGACCCGGTCTATGCCAAGGGTCAGATATCTATCGAGTTCACAAACTGGGCGGACTGACGGAGCTAATTCAAAGAACAGAGGCAAACAGCCCATGAGTGCACGAGGAGCAGCGGCTCCTGATTGGGAGGAAATAAGATGAGAGTCAGTGCGAGGAACAGCTTGCTTCTGATGCTGGCCATGCTGGTGGTCGCCGGGATCAGCGGATGCTCACCCGATGATCCGCCGACACCGACACAGCCGCGGGTCCAGCCACCACCCACTGGACCCAGGGCGGTCAGCATTACTGCGTATCCGGGACAAATCCCTGCCGACGGGATCAGCTCCACTCTCCTCATCGCCGACTGCACCGTGGGCGGGCAGCAGGCGCCCAATAACCTGCCGGTTCGCTTCTCCGCCGATGCAGGTGATTTCAGCCTCAACGGCATCGATCCGATTAACGATCAGGATGCCACGAGGTCTTTCGAGGTTTATACCGCAGGCGGGCAGGCCTCGCTCTATTTACTGAGCGAAGAGAATCCGATCACCGCGACGATTCTGACGCGGTTCGGTAACGAGGCCTCCGCCACCGTAAATGTAAAATTTGTAAGAAAAGACCAGGACGTCGGTGACGTCGTCCTGACGATTGATCCGGAGAGCGGCACGGCGCCGCTGACGATTTCAGCTGAAGCAACTGTGTTGTCGAGGAACGCCCAGGCGCTTTCGGACGTCAGGGTTGAGTTCAGTTGCTCGGATGAAAACGCCCGCATTGACTCCAAGAAAGTTAAAACCGACGGTGACGGCAAGGCGAGCACCTTTATTCGCAACATCAGTCGTGATGCCACCATTCAGGCCAGGGCGGGCGCCCTCAAGTCAAAGGAGCTCGTGGAAATCACCAACGAAGAGGACAAGAATATCACTCTGGAGGCCATCGGAACGAACGGAGCAGCTATAAGCGAACCAGTGCTCATTAATAACAATGCCTCGCTCCTATTAAGAGCCTCGGTGAAGTCGGAAACCTCCGGCGGCCAACCGGTCCCGAACATAATGGTTACTTTCACATCTACTGATTCCAACGCGTATTTCCAGCAAAGTCAGGTGAAGACCAACAGCAACGGCGAAGCCGAGACGTTCGTCCAGAACATATTGAGTGATTCGACGCTGACGGCCAGAACTGCAAACACAAGAGACACTCTTGCAGTAAAAATAAATAAACCGCCGGTGGCGATTATTAATCTGGTTTCGGGTACAGCCGATACCGGTAAGGTAAATGTGTTCGTCCTTTCAGCGGCAAATAGTTATGATCCGGATCTGCCTTTCGGCGATACTTTGACTTTCGAATGGTCGCTTTCCTACAGCCCCGACACGGGAAATCCTGCTATCGACGTGGCACAGGTTACGTCTACGGATAAAAAGACGGTGACTTTGACAGTGGGCGATGCAGCGGGCGATATGCCGCTCGCAGACGACGTGCTCACCATAGTTTTGACCGTTACTGATGACAACGGACTCAGCAGTACAGACGTTATGAACATAACGTTCTGAGATTTTTGATGGATTTATTGCTCGTGAAGGGAGGGGCTTTCCCCTCCCTTATCAACAAAAAAGAGCGATATTTGACTGTGGAAATAGAAATAGATAAAATTTACAGCAAAGCTTAAAGGAGTGACGGGCGATGGCTGAAGAGAACGGACAGGAAATCGAATTATCCCCACGCCTGGAAACACTCTCGGACGAGTATGCGCAGGACCCCACATCGCGCAAATTCCTCCCCCTTGCCGAGGAGTACCGAAAGAGCAGGATGTACGATGAGGCGATTTACATCTGCAAGGAAGGCCTGAAACACCATCCAGACTACCCGCCGGCGCTCATTACTCTGGCGCGCTGTTACATCGAAATTAAAGAATACGACGAAGCGCGCAACACGCTTCAGGATTTACTGGATAAGAATCCTGATAATCCGACGGCGAACAAGCATCTTGGCGAGCTCTACATAAGACGAGGCGATTTCGGACACGCTCGCGAGCACCTCCTGAAAGTGAAGAAGCAACGCCCGGCCGACGCTGAAATCGATTTGATGCTGAAGCAGATTGATGAGCCGGAGGGTGGGCCTGTAGAATCGGTGGATATTTCCGGCGAGGGCGAATTACACATAGAAAAAGATGAATTGTTAAATCGCTCCACACCCGATTGGATCGAAGGCGAGGAAGACGAGGAAGACAAGCGAGGGTTTGATCCCGATTTCGAACAACCGGAGGAAGAGCCGGTTTTCATCTCGGAGCCTGCTCCCAAACCGGTGGATTTGGCCGGCTCCCCCAAAGACGACTCGTTGGATCTCGATTTGACCGAAGGTGATGAGGATCTCGATCTGTCGCTTTCTCTCGAGGGCGAAGAGGAGCCGGAGAAGAGAGCCAGCCTGGAGGAGGAAGAGCCGGTCGAGACGCTGGGCATTGTCACCGAGGAAGAAACCCTTGCGCGGGATGCCGCACCGGCCGATGTTGATGAGCCCCTGACCATTGAAGCCGAGCCTGTGGAGACGGAAGCGCTGCTGGAAGAGCAGACGAAAGAGCGAGTTCTGGACATGCAGGCTGATGACATTGAGTCGCTGGAAATCGAAGAAATCGAAATACCAGAGCAGGCACCTACTGTAGCCACTGAGGAAGTTGAGCAGGAGGTGGTGGATGAGGGGCAAGAAGAGCTGACCGTTGCTGAAGAAACCGTAGCTGCTGCAGATATTCCGGAAGCCTTTGAGGAAGATGGGCTCGACCACGGACCTTGTCTAGAGCTTGATGACACAGAAATCGGCGGCGATCTCGAAGAAATAGTTTTGGAAACGATGGAGGAAACAGAGGAAATATCGGAGCAGCCCGTAGTGATTAATGCCGCTCAAGAGCTTGAGATCACCACCGATGAACCGATCGTCGAAGCTGTTGAGGCATTTGAAGAAGTTGAAGAGGCGGAAGAAATTATTGTTACCGAAGAGTTAAGCGAAGAGATTACGGTTGAATCCATTCAGATTGGCGACGAAGACAAGGCATCTGAAGTCGAGGTGGTCGAGCTTGATCAGCTCAGTGAAGAGAAACTGAGTCAATTTCCCGCCGAAGAGCTTCACTTGGATCGAAATAATATCTTGAAGGAGGGCGTTGCTCCCCAGGGAATCGAGGTTGGCACTCTCGAGGAAACCCTCAAGGAGGAAGCAAAGGAAGAATACGAAGCCGAAGCTGACCTCGAGTTCGAGCTAGGCGAAGACTTCGTGCTCGAGGGGGTTGAGGGTGCAGATGAGGTGCAGGATCTTTATGCTTCGGTTGAGGTCGAGCCTGAGGAGCCGGTAGTCGACATTGCGGAAGATGCGGTCGAGGATGAAGAGATAATAGCTCCCTCGACTCGAACCTCCGCAGAGATTTACGAGCAGCAGGGCCATTTCAGAGAAGCGTTGAATATCTACCGGAACCTTCTGGATTCCGATCCGGATAATGAGATATTGGCAGCCAAGGTAACCGAAATACAGAACCTTTTGGCGCCGCCCAAAGCTCCAGAGGTTTCTAAAGAAGGCATCACCAAAATTGAGATTCTCAACGCCTGGTTGAGTAACGTGGAAGCTTTCCGCAGTAAAGTGGACCTGCATAGCTGAACCGGCGTCTTTTTTCCGCTGAGTCCCATTCAATCCTCATGGCAAAGCTGTGTACACCCTGGAGTTTTATTGATTTAATCTTTCCGCGGGTGATAACCTTGTTTGCATTTATTAGAAAGAGGCAAGCCATGTCAGAAAAGAGAAACATCAGGGCGCCGCATGGCTCCGAAATAACCTGCAAGGGTTGGGGCCAGGAAGCGGCGATGAGAATGTTGATGAATAACCTCGACCGCGAAGTCGGTGAGAATCCTGACGAACTAATAGTATACGGAGGCAGCGGGAAAGCGGCCCGCAATTGGGAGTGCTACGACGCAATTATTAGATCCTTGAAAGACCTTGGTAACGACGAAACTCTACTTGTGCAAAGCGGCAAGCCGGTGGGAATGTTCACCACCCATCCTGACGCTCCTCGCGTGCTGATAGCGAATTCATTGCTGGTCCCGGATTGGGCCAACTGGGAGCATTTCAGAGAGCTCGAGAAAGAGGGCTTGATGATGTACGGCCAGATGACGGCCGGAAGCTGGATTTATATCGGAACCCAGGGCATTCTCCAGGGAACTTACGAAACGCTCGCCGAGCTCGCGCGCCAGAGGTTCGACGGATCGCTGAGGGGTAAGCTGGTGGTCAGCGGCGGCCTCGGAGGCATGGGTGGAGCCCAGCCTCTCTCCATCACAATGAACCTCGGGACCGCTCTGATCGCAGAGGTTGACGAGCACCGCATTCAACGGAGGCTCGAGACAGGCTATCTCGACCATATGGAGCGCGACATCGACAAGGCTATCGAAAGCGCTCTCAAAGCCAGGTGTGCCGGAGAGGCCTTATCAATCGGATGGCTCGGCAACGCCGCCGACATGTTGAGGGAGCTTCTGGAAAGGGGAATAACGCCCGAGGTGCTGACCGATCAGACATCGACGCACGATGAGCTCAACGGCTACGTACCCAACGGCATGTCCTACGACGAGGCTCTCAAGCTGCGGATAAGCGATCCCGATTCCTACATCGAAGAATCGATGCGCACGATCGCCGAACACGTGTCCTCGATGCTCGAGCTGCAACAGCTCGGTTCCGTCACCTTCGATTACGGCAACAACATCCGCGGACAAGCGAAAAAGGCTGGGGTCGAGAACGCATTCGATTTCCCCGGATTCGTCCCCGAGTATATCCGGCCGCTTTTCTGCGAAGGCAAGGGGCCGTTCCGCTGGGCGGCTCTGAGCGGTGATCCGAAAGACATTGCCGAGACCGATAAGGCCGTGCTCGAGACTTTCCCGGAGGATGAGGCTCTCTGCCGCTGGATCAAGCTAGCCGCTGAAAAGGTCAAGTTCCAGGGCCTGCCGTGCAGGATCTGCTGGCTAGGCTACGGCGAGCGCGCGAAAATGGGGCTGATATTCAACGAACTGGTCGCCAGCGGTAAAGTGAGCGCACCGATAGTTATCGGTCGGGATCATCTCGATTCCGGTTCGGTGGCGAGCCCCTACCGCGAGACGGAAGGTATGCGTGACGGCACGGACGCGGTTGCCGACTGGCCGATTCTTAACGCCCTGCTCAATGCGGTGGGTGGTGCCACCTGGGTCAGCGTCCATCACGGCGGCGGCGTGGGTATGGGCAAATCCATTCATGCAGGCATGGTGATCATTGCCGACGGAACTCCCGAAGCGGCGAAAAGACTGGAGAGAGTCCTCACAACCGATCCCGGCACAGGAGTTATGAGGCACGTCGACGCCGGATATGAAAAGGCGATTCAGACTGCCAGGGAGCGCGGCGTAAAGATACCTATGATGCCTGCATAAGAGGATGGCTATTTCGCACGAGAATTCGTCAAGCATCGTACCGAGGAGCGAATTCCTCAACGACATCGCGGGGCAAGTCTGTACGGAAGGGGGACTCGGGGTGCCTGTGCTTCTCTCGGGTGGGCCGGGGTGGGGGAAGACCCACTTCCTCAAATCCCTGAACCGCGAAGTTACGGGGCGAAAGCAATTCCTGACTCTCTTCTTCCCTTTCGATGAAATTTGCTTCTCACCTGATTTCTTCATCGAAAAGTGCAGGCAAATCATCTCCGATGCGGTTGACAGAGCTGGCGAGAGATTTTCCGGTTTTAGGAAAAAACACTCCGGCACCGCTGTCGATGATCTTTTCGGCATGATCGAGTCGGCGGGGAAAAAGTGCGGATTCCCACCGCTGATAACGGTGGACGAGGTGGCCGAAACAGCCGTCCTCAAGAGCTTTCCAGGGCAGGGTGATCCGCTCAGGCGTTTTTTAGAGCTGAGCCGCGCTTATAAGGTCGTGATGAGTTCGGCCTTCCCCTCACGCGTGATCGAGGCCGCCGGGCGGGCAGAAATCCTGCTTGAACACTACACTGTTCCCGCCATGGAGAGACTGGATGTCGAAGAGACAGCCGCCGGATTGAGTGTTTCGTTGAACGCGGGGCAATTTGATAATGTCAGTCGGATCTGTTGCGGTTCGCCGGCCTATCTCGGTGCGTTATTAAAGAAAATGAAAACGAGTGGAAGCAAGAATCCGGTGGATGCCGCACTTGAAGAGTTATCTCCCGGAGGCGGATTGGAACTGCTCTGCAGGTTTTCTTATGAGTACCTTGTTCAGCGTTCACGGGGGCAGGGGATAGTAAGGCAGCTTCTTGCCGTAATCGCATCAATGCAAATACGTTCCGGCCGCATAAACCTTACTTCTATCGCTGCAGAACTGGATCGCAGTCTCGGCGTGACCAAGGATTACATCAAATGGTTGCTGGCGGTCGATATCATCGAATCGCGAGAGAAAGAATACCGGATTAAGGATGATCTGTTGGCGGCATGGATCAGGCTCTTTAAAAGCGGATGCGAGCCGTCAGCTTCCGACATCGAAAGGGAGATTAAAAGTCTGGCGGCGCAGGTAATTAGCAGCCCGGCTCCCCCCGTGAAGGCGAAGGCCCGCTTGAGGGTGAAAAAGAAAACGGTTGCGGATAAGCCTGAGGTTCCCCGGGACAGCATCAGCCGCAAGATCGGTCACGACACCGTCACATATGTTGTGCACCGTCCTCAACGCGGATCGGGTCTGGAGGAAATCGACTAGTCGACTGAAGCCAGCATTTCCCTTGCCAACTCAATCGCTTCGAGCACTGTTCCGCGAAGAATATTGTCGAAGCTGAACCACATTAGGAATGTGGAAGGCATTCCTTCCATAGCCATCAAGCGGCCGATTTGATACACGCGCTTGTCGTTGGAATCGATCGGGCTGGGTATATCGTTTATTTCCGTATCAGCACCGCTAAGAGCTATTCTCGCGTCGGCGTTCAGGACCTTGCGTAGCTTGCCTTCCGTGACGTCCCCTTCAAATTTGAGGAACAACGATACCGCCGTCCCGAAGAACAGTGGGACACGGGCGGCATTCAACACCAGGGGTAAATCCTCCTGTCGAAGCAGGTGGCGCAGCTGCGACTCTACCCTTTCCTCGAACACAGATCGTCCACGGCTGGCGGTTTCGCCGAAGGAAGGGTGGATGTTGAAAATCAGCTGGCGGTCGAGAACGTCCGTCGGAACATTGCTAAAATTCATCAATTCCACCAGCTGGGAGTGAAGCGAATCGGATCCCTTTTTGCCGATATCGGAGACGGAAACCATACAGGTCGCGGCAGCCATCTCCAAACCCCCGGCGCCCAAGCAGATGTCGAGAACGGTAGCCAATCCGACGGCAAGAGACTCCGGCAAAGCTACGATATTACCGAGTTTTCTGCCGTGAGGTAATGCGGATATCACCTTAGCTATCTTCTCGTCATCGGCTGAGCAGCCGCTGAGGTCGATAACAGGAACGGAAGAAGCGCCGATTAGTTCAAGGCACTCGGAAGAGTGAGCCACCGAACCGCAAAGAAAAATGAGATCGCTGCCCTCCAGCGATTCCGAGGTGATTCGAGTGACTACTTCAGCACCGCCGTCGTACTCGGTCAGCGTGCCGACCAGGCTTTCTTCGTCGAGCAGCTTGATGTCTTTCACTGCGATGCCGCTTTCGGGTAATGAATCAAGAAGTACTTTACCCTTGAGCGAGGTGGATCCGATTACTGAAACTGTAAAATCCTGCTGGGACATGATGCCGCTTCCTAATAAAAACGGGAGCCCGGGCCCCCGTCAGGTTTCAAGCATATCTTAAAGCATCGCTTTAAGAGTTTTCTTCGCGGTATTTCTCGATGTGGATCTGCATCTTGTCTTTAAGGCTCAGTTTTTGTTTCTTGATTTCCAGCTTTTCCCGCTCCTCTGAGGCGGAGAGAAACGGTCGTTTATTAAGTTGATCCAAGCGCCTTTCATAATTCTGGTGCTTCTCGAAAAGTTTCTTAAAGTTAACATTGTTCTCCAACAGAATTCCCTTGATCTCGGCGCTAGTCATTGATACTGAACCTCCTTCAGGGTTTTAGGCAACGTCCCTCTTAAATGAAATATAACACACGAAACTTCAGGATACAAGCCGTTCAAGACATGCTAACCTATTATTTATGTACAAGTTAGGACGGTGTGCTAAATAGAGCCTGTCGTATGAGCATATCTTTGATTCCGGCTTGAAACATCAAGTCGTCACCGCAGTTTTTATAGTAATTCGGCCTGCTTCCGATCACCGAGAATTCAATAAATCCGGGCCCAGCGAATTGGGCCGCTTTTTCCAATATCAGCCAGCTTCCCTCAATCGCCGGTGGTGGCTTCTCGGATGATCATCATTTTTCCTGCGGACCGTGATCCAGATATTCCTTTTTAACCAAGCTGATTTCGTCGTTCTTGGTGCGTATTTCGCCGTCAAGACGGGCGTTTCGCAGGCGGCGCAGGATCGTGCTGAAACTGGGGCCAGGTTCGCACCCGAGCTTGATCAGATCGGCACCGCTGAGTGATGGCCTGACCTTGCGGTACTTGGTCAGGTAGTTGACCACGGCAAGCCTGACGCACTCGCGGTTGGCGAAGGAGTGGATGAAAAGGACCGTCTCCAGAGGGAGGCCTTCGAAGTTATCGGCAATTGCCGAAGGTGCAGGTTGCGTCTGGGAGCGAAACATTTCCAGCGTCTTACGCATGTGCTGCTTGAAGGCTAACAGGACTTCGGTCATCTGTGGACCAAGCTGTAATCGCTTGCACGTCCGGCGCCTCTCGACGGATGTAAGCTTTTCGAATAAAGCCATATATATCAACAGAACGGGACTTGGATTCCCGCGGATATATGCGAGGCGGAACCAGCTCAGTGTCGCGTCGATTTTCCGAACCAGGTTAGCCGTAAAGCGGTCGAGCTTAATCTTTCGATGCAGCTCGCTGAGGATGCCGTAATTCTCCAGCAGCTCTACGGCGTGCAGGGGGCGCGGATCATCGAAAAGCAGTTTGAGCTCGGTGTGGATACGCTTTCCGGAGATGCGTTTGAGCATGCGGCGCTCCATCGCGCTGATCAGAAGTTGTTTTGTCCCCTCGGTAATATCGAAACTGAAACGGTTGGCGAAGCGGATGGCGCGCAGGGCCCTGGTAGGGTCGTCTATGAAGCTGAGGCCGTGCATCACCCGGATTTTCTTGTTGCGGATATCTCTCAGGCCTCCGAAGTAGTCGATCAACCTGCCGAATTCAGAGGGGAGGAGGTTTATTGCCAGAGCGTTGATCGTGAAATCCCTGCGATAAAGATCGGCCCTCAGGCTTCCCGTGCGGACCTCGGGCAGGGCTCCCGGGGCGGCGTAACTCTCGCTGCGGGCGGTAACAACATCGAGACGGAAATCATCCGGGAAAACAACCACGGCGGTACCGAAGCGCTCGTGCGATCTGACATGTCCCCCCGATTTCTCTACGAGGCTGTTTGCTAACGCAATGCCGTCTCCCTCTACAACCAGGTCGATATCCTTGTTCGGGTAGTTCATGATCAGGTCGCGAACGATGCCGCCCACCAGATAGACCTTCTCGTTCGAGGATTCGGCGGCTTCCGAAACCAGCTTCAGGGCCGTTATCACTCTGGTATCGAGGCGCTTGCGCAACATCTCCTCGATATTGTGGCTGCGAATCGGTTTGATCAGCTCGATGTGATCGCGCTCCCTCGCGTCGCGTCGCTCGACGTATATACGGCGGAAAAGATCCATCCTGGTGATGATTCCCTCCACGCTCGCTGGATCTCTGCCGACCAGCAGGCAGCGCTGCGTCCCTTCCATGAGCTGTTCTTCGACCTCTTCGACATTTGCCTCGGGCCTGATTAGCGGAAGGTCGACATTCATCACTTCACGGACGGTCCCGCGCAGACGGTGGGCCGCGGCGCGATCGAGGAGTTGCCGGGTCACCACTCCGATCACCCTGCCACCGTCCTTAATTGGAAATGAATTGATATTCAGGTCGACAATCTTGGTTCGCGCGTCTGAGATGCGCGTCTCTGGTGCGAGAGTATGTGGATTGGGATTCATGATGTCGACGGCTGTGATAGTCGGATCGACCAGCTCATGCATTTTGTCGAGAATCAGCTCGATTACCTGCAACCGCGTTTTGCCGCTGATCACCGCCGAGGCCGCTGTGGAGTGACCGCCGCCGCCCAACTCGGTGACCACCTTGCCGATGTCGATCCGATGGTGCCTGCTGCGGCCGATCACGTGAATCTTATCGCCCATCCGCATCACGGCGATATAAACCAGGTAGTGCTGCAGGTCGACCTGTTTCTGGATCACCGCCGCGGCATCGTTGATGAATTTATCGCGCTCGGCCTGCGATATCACGACGGGCACCCCGTTGACGTTGTGCGAATCGGCATTCGATATCAGCTCGTTGAGCAGCGACAACTGTTCGGCCGTAAGTTCACGCTTGAGGAAATTGGAGATCAACGACAGGTCGGCGCCGCAGTCCAGAAGGTACGCAACCTGGCGCACGTCCTCCGATGAAGTCGTGCGGTAGGTCAGGAATCCGGTGTCCTCGTAGATTCCCATCGCCATGATCGTCGCCTCCATCCTGGAGATGGGTATCTTGCGGCGGCGAAGTATGCGCACGAAGAGGGTTGTGACGGCTCCGTATGGGCGGATATAGCGTCTTTTTGCCTTGATGTCGCTCTTCATGGAAGGGTGATGATCGTAGATGAAAACTTCGACACCCTTGCGGTGGGGTAGAGAAGCAATCGGTCCCAGCCTGGAACTGTGGCTGACATCCACTAGTATCAAACGCTTCACTTCGTCCAGATTAATATCCCGCAGGCGGGCCTCGCTGAAGTCGTAATAAGGGTTTTCCAGGAAGGCTGCCAGGGCGGTTTCCTTCGATCCGGAGAATACTATCTGAGCCTCGGGAAATAGCTTGCCGGCGGCCAGCATGGCGGCAAACGAATCGAAATCGGCGTTGCCGTGGGAAGTAATGATTTCCATAGTTGAATCATCGCCGCAGAAGAGTGAACGGGTCAATACAGACGTTGCCGCGCCGGACCTCGAAATGCAGGTGATAGCCGTTGGTTCTGCCGGTGTTGCCCACGGTGGCTATCGTTTGCCCCTTCTTGACCAACTGCCCCCTGCGGACAAGATTCTTCTGGCAGTGGGCGTAAAGGGTTATCAGGCCGTTTTCATGGCTGATCTTGACGGTCCGGCCGTAATCGTTGATGACGCCGCTGAAGATCACCCTTCCGGGAAGCACGGCTTTAACCGGCGAGCCTCGGGGGGCGGCGATGTCGATGCCGGTGTGGCGGTGTCCCGAACGGCGGGCTCCGAAGAGGCTGGTTATCGGCCCGGCGGCGGGAAGCATCGCAAAGGCCGGGCTGGTCGCTGTCACGATGGGTACTTCGAGGACTCTTATGGCGCCGGGAATGAATATCCTCTGTCCCGAGGAAATACTGCTCGGGTCGCTTATTCTATTGACTCTGGCGACGTGATCGAGTTTCACGCCATACGTGAGCGCTATCCGGTAGAGATTCTGGCCCGGCTTTACCACGTGGTAGACGCCGCCGCCGGCGCGATAGTTAGGCCTGCGCCCCGACGCGCATGAGATTGAAAAGAAAAGGAAAGAAACCGAGATTATCGCCATAAACAGAAATCTGCTTCTGTTATAGAGGAAATCCGTCGTGTTGGCTTTGCCGATGGGGCTGTGGGAAATACACATATCAGAAAAACACTTGACGCTCTCTTGCCCGCATGCGTAATCTATTATCTCACATTTATTGTTGATACACAAGGATTTAGCGGGGCGGAGATGGTAGAAGCCAGGGCTCTTGTCAACTTTCTCAACCAACTTCTCAGGTTGGACGAGATTACGGATGTATCGCAAAATGGGCTTCAGGTGCAGTGCCCTAAGCAGATCGAAAAGATCGGGTTTGCGGTCGATGCCGCTCTCGCAACTTTCGAGATGGCATCGGAGACGGGTGTGCAGCTGATGATAGTGCACCACGGGCTCTACTGGAAGGATGTCCAGCTGGCCGTCGATGCCCACTACAAGCGTCTCAAGATACTTTTCGATGCCGGTATAGGCCTCTACGCTGCGCACCTGCCGCTCGATGCTCACGCGCAGTTTGGTAACAACAGGCAGATTGCAGATCTGGTGGGACTGCTTGACGTCGGCCCTTTCGGAGAATACCACGGCGAGACCATCGGCAGGCTGGCACACGCCGCGGATGGGCTGACCAGCGATGAATTGCGTGAGCGATTGAATTCTGCACTCGGCACGGACTGCCTCCTGCTGCCCTTCGGGCAGGAACGCATCGAAAAGGTGGGTATCGTCTCCGGCGGCGGCGCCGATCTTCTGCCTCAGGCGATCGCGGAAGGCTGCAATGCCTTTATCACCGGCGAGCAGGTTCACAGCGCGTTCCACGTCGCGAAGGAAGGAGAAATAAATCTGTACTTTGCGGGACATTACGCTACCGAGACAACCGGTGTAAAAGCGCTGCAGGAGCTGATCTCGGAAGAATTCGATGTAGATACTAAATTTATAGATTTCCCTACAGGTTTATGAGCCAATGTTGAACTCTCTCAATATTTCTAATGTGGCGATAATCGATCAACTCGAGGTCGAGTTCGGTCAGGGCTTGAATCTGCTCACGGGGGAAACAGGAGCGGGTAAGTCGATCATCATCGACTCACTCGGCCTGGCACTCGGCTACAGGGCGTCATCCGAGCTTGTCCGCACCGGTGCCGGGGAAGCAAGGGTCGAGGCAGTGTTCACGGGAGCCAAATCACCGGAAATCTCCCAAATAGCTGAAAAAATTGGGTTTACGTATGACGGAGAGCTGATTCTCAGGCGGCGATTGCGCGCTGATGGTGTAAGTAAAGCTTACATTAATGACGCCCAGGTAAATGTCTCGACCTTGCGGGAGGTGGGGACATTTCTGGTAGCGATTCACGGGCAGGGCGAGGGCGACGAACTGCTTGGGGCGGAGGGCCAGCTCGCATTGCTCGATGCCTTTGCCGGTTGCGCGAGCCGGGTCGACAAAGTTTCGACACTCTTCAGTAATCTTCAGATCCTGGAAGAAGAGTTGAACAGCGTGTGCACCAACGAGCGCGAGCGGGTGCGGGAAATCGATCTTCTCGAGCATCAGATAAAAGAGATAGAAGCCGCCAGGCTGGATCCTGAGGAAGAAAAAGCATTATTGCAGCAACGCAATCTGCTGAGAAATGCTGAGAAGCTGAGAGAGCTGAGCGAGAGGGCGTTTCAGGAATTATATGCCGGCGAGGATGCGATAACGGGCAGGCTGGCCGAGGTTGTCTCGCTGGTCGCCGAGCTCTCCAACTTCGAAGAGTCGTTCCGTGAAAAGAAGAATCAGATCGAGGAAGCCGGGTATCAACTTGACGATGCCGCTGCTTCGCTGCGTGACTTCCTCTCCAGGATCGAAGCCGACCCGGCGCGCCTGGAACAGATAGAGTTGCGGCTGGACACGATTCGATCTTTACAGAAAAAGTATGGCGATACTACCGAAGAGGTCCTGCATTACCTGGAGGAAGCCAAGGTCCGCCTCGAGGGATTTAGAGGCGCCGACGAACGGGCCGAAGGCCTGCGAAAAGAACTGGAGGAATTGCTGCAAGTATATGAAAATGAAAGTCTTACGCTGAGAGCTGCAAGGGAGGGGGCTGTCCCGGGCTTCGAGAAGGAAGTGATGAAACACCTGGCGGAACTGGCCATGGAGAAGGCAGGATTCAGCGTTGCGCTGGAACCGCATCCGCGCGGCAGAACCCGCCGCGGCATGGACAGGGTGGCCTTTCTTATCTCTCCCAATCCCGGTGAGGCGCTCAAGCCTCTCGCAAAGATCGCTTCGGGCGGCGAGATGTCCCGCCTGATGCTGGCAATAAAATCGTGCGCGGTGGAACCGCGAAGCCATTTCACAGCGATCTTCGACGAGGTGGACGCCGGCATCGGAGGGCGTGTTGCCGAGTTTATCGGCCGCAAACTCAAGAGGCTGTCGAAATTGCAGCAGGTGATCTGCATTACGCACCTTCCTCAGATCGCGGTCTACTCGGAATTCCACTCCACCGTGATCAAGCGGGCTGACGAGGGAAGGACGCTGGTCGACGTGAAGGCTCTTGCGGGGAAGGATCAGATTGAGGAACTGGCCAGAATGCTCGGCGGCGAGGAGATTACTGACGTAACCCGCAAGCATGCACGAGAACTGCTCTCCCAAGCGAGGAATTATCCTGAAGATATTTGACCCGCCTGCCACCCCGGGGGGTGGCCTTTTTCCGTATTAAAGCTAAAAATGTAAGAGCGGGCTACTCTGCATCGGACAATGAGGCTGCGATGAACAACAACGGCGCATCAGCAACAGGCAGCTATTACATCCACACCTTCGGATGCCAGATGAACGTGCACGACAGCGAGTATCTGGCCGGGATCCTCGAAACTCTCGGCTATCAGGCCGCGGCATGCGAGGAAGAGGCGGATATTATCTTCCTCAACACCTGCAGTGTCCGCGAAAAAGCCGATCAGAAGCTCTTTACAAAGCTCGGCAGAGTCAGGCTGATGAAACGCGCGAATCCCAATTTGATCGTGGGAGTCAGCGGATGTATCGCCCAACGCGAGGGAGAGCGGCTGTTCGATCGCGCACCACACACGGATATCGTCCTGGGCACGAGGGCGATTTCCAGACTCCCTGTTCTCCTGGAAGAATTGAGGCAGAAAAGAGATAGCGGGGGTGGGGGAGTCAGCTTTCTCGAGCTCACCGACGACCTGCCCGGCTCCGCCGTCTTTGTTCGCGGATCCAAGGCTGTGGCCTATGTCACGATAATGGAGGGCTGCGATAATTTTTGCAGCTATTGTATCGTGCCGCTTGTCAGGGGGAGAGAAATCAGCAGGCCGGCCGAAAGCATCCTCGAGGAGGTCAGGCAACTTGCGGAAAAAGGATACGTCGAAGTCCAGCTTCTCGGTCAGAACGTCAACTCCTACAGGGATGAAAATGCCGGTTTTGACTTCGCTGCTCTGCTGGACGAGGTGGCCCGGGTCGGCGGCATCAGCAGGCTCAGATTCATTACCTCCCATCCCAAAGATTTCGATGAATCCATCGCAGCCGTTATGGCGCGGCACGACAATATCTGCAGCGCGATTCACCTTCCGCCTCAGAGCGGAAGCGACCGAATTCTTAAGGCGATGAGCCGTAAATACACCAGAAAGGAATACCTGAACAAAGTTGAAGTATTAAAGGATTACTTGAAGAACGTCTCGATCTCAGGTGATTTTATCTGCGGATTTCCGGGGGAAAGCGAAGAGGACTTCAAGTTGTCTCTAGATTTGGCAGGCGAGGTCGGGTTTTCACAACTCTTCACTTTCATCTATTCGCCCCGGCCGGGCACAAAAGCGGAAAGTCTCGATGATGACGTTTCCAGAGGAGTTAAAGTCGACCGGCTGCAGCATCTACAAGAACTTCAATTGCGCATACAGAGGAAAAAGCACGAACGTTTGGTCGGCACAATTGAACCGGTTTTAATTGAGGGAGAGTCGGCACGCGGCGGTGGGCAGCTATGCGGAAGGACGGAAGGGAATCTCGTCGTCAATCTGACAGCCCCGAGAGAATTGATCGGAAAGATAGTATCCGTGGAGATAGGCGAAGCCGGAGGCTACAGTCTCGGTGGCCGGATAGCCGGGTCTCCTTGACACTTAGATACCTCAGCCATAGATTGATTGATAATTCCGGGAGATGGTTATGCTGATTAAGATGACAATAAAAAGTTTGCTGATCGATCCGATCAACGAAATGCCGATCATCGTCCTGATGGATGCTGATAGCAAGAAAGTCCTCCCGATTTGGGTGGGCTTTTTTGAGGCAAATGCTATCGCCCTGAAAATAGAGGATGTGCCCACACCCCGGCCGATGACACACGATCTGATCAAGAACATCCTCGATACGATCGGAGCCGAACTCAAGCGAATAGAAATCAGCAAGCTGGAAAACAGCACTTACTTCGCCAACATCTACCTCACGATAAACGGACAGGAACTGAGGATAGACTCCAGGCCCAGCGATGCGATCGCAATAGCCTTGAGAACTGAGTCTCCCATATTTGTCGATCCCCTAGTAATCGAGGCCGCAAGCGGTTTTGAAATGTCCGACGACCCCGAACACAAGGAAAAGCTTAAAAAGTGGCTTGATAACCTCGATATCGACGCATTCGGCAAATACAAAATGTAATCCCTCCGGAAACGCTCCAATCTTCCAATATCTTGCGTTTATTTTTATCCAATACTCAACATTTAGTCTCTTCTGCTTGACTACCGGCTCGGCCTCGTCTTAAATTAGGACCAAAAGGATGGACAGGCCTTGATTATCACAATAGCCAACCAGAAGGGCGGAGTAGGCAAGACCGTGACCGCCGTCAACCTAGCCGCGGCTCTAGGCGGCCTCCAAAGGCGGTCAACTTTGCTCGTCGATATGGACCCCCAGGGGCATTCCTCGCTGTCTTTTCTACAATCCGGGAACGAGCGCAGGACGATCTACTCAGTTTTCCGGCAGGAGTGCGAAATACGCGACGCGATCTTCCCGGTTAAGGAAGAAGGGATAGATCTGCTCCCGGCGGATATCGATCTGGCGAAAATCGAGAGAGATCTTATCTCCGAGATCGACGGACCGTTCAGATTGAAAGACCTTCTCGCACCGCTCAAGCAAGATTATGAATTTATTCTGGTCGACACGCCGCCGGCCCTGGGTATGCTGACGATCAATTGCCTCGTCGCGGCGGAACACCTGGTCGTCCCCATTCAATCCTCGTATCTCAGCCTTGAAGGCACCGACGATCTGCTTGACACCGTTGACAAGGTTCGAGTGAGATTTAATCCGGAACTCAGCCTGCTGGGAGCCCTCATCACGATTCACGATCGCAGGACGGTGCTGGGCAAGGATGCGGTTAAACGGGTGCGTCAGATTTTTGGCGAAACCGCCTTCTCAACCATCATCAGCAAATCAGTCAGGTTGGAAGAAAGCCCGGCTTATCGGATTTCGATATTCCGCCATGCGCCCGATTCCGTCAGTGCGCAGGAGTATCTGCAGCTTAGCGAGGAGGTGATTGAACGTGTCAATGCGTCGCGGCCTTCCTGAAACTCTTCGACCGAGGCATGACAGGCATTACGTCGAAAGCCTGGGCGCGCCACTGCCAAAGACAATCGGCAGGGAAATTCCGGTCGGGGAAATCGAACCAAATGAGGAGCAGCCGAGGAATACCTTGGGAGACCTCACGGGCCTGAAGCGCTCTATCGAAGAAAAAGGAATTATCGAGCCGATAATCGTGCGAAAGCACGGAGAGAAATATCAGATCATTTCCGGAGAAAGGCGGTTCGTCGCCGCACGCGAAATCGGACTGGAGGTCATCCCCTGCGTCGTCCGGGACGCGGACGATATCGAAACCCTCGAAGTTGCGCTTATCGAAAACTTGCAGAGGAAAGACCTTACCCCTTTCGAGGAGGCGGACGGTCTTCAACAGCTGAAGGAAAAGCACGGATACACGCATGACGACATCGCCAATAAGATAGGTAAATCTCGCAGCTCGATCACTGAAACCATGAGCCTGGCGAGGATTCCCGAAGACATCCGCAGGCTCTGCCGCAGCCACGGGATTAACGCGAAATCGATGCTGCTGCAGATCGCGCGGCAGGATACCTCAGGCGACATGCTGCATCTCACACAGAGTATTATCAGCAGGGGAATATCGCGCGACGAGGCCAGGGCCGCCCGCCCGCACCTTAAAAGCGAAAAACCGAAGCCTGCCACCTTCCGCCATGCCGCAAGAGACAAGTCCTTTACGGTGACCGTAAAATTCAAGAAAACCGATGCAAGCACAGAGGAAATGATCAAGGCCCTTGAAGAGGCGATCGCCAAAATCAAAGCGGAAATCAAGCCCTGAAGTCGGCGCGCCGACAAATAAAGCTACACTATTAAAGAAAAACTATTAAAGCACTACATGAAGTATAAAATGCAGACACGCAACACTTTATGTTGCGGGATGAGGCTTTCTGTTTTATCAGGAAGCGCTGGCGCGATCGAGACTAGCGGTCAGGCGGGACTTCAAACGGGCGGCGCGGTTGCGGTGAATAATGCCCTTCTGAATGCTCTTATCAATGCGCGAATATGTGCTGCCGAGGCTGCTACGGGCTCCCTCGATGTCGCCTTCCACAACAAGCTTGCGGAATCTCTTGATCTCGCTGCGAAGAGTGCTCATATAATGCCTGTTTCTCAGGCGAGCGGCCGAGCTTTGCTTGTTCCTTTTCACTGCTGACTTGATATTTGCCATCTTATGCCTCTTAATCTCCGAAAAAGCAGGCGGGAGTTTAGATAAGGTGGCGGCTAAAGTCAAGCGCTTTCTCTCCAAACAATTGCGGGTGGGGATCAGGAAGAATAGAATCGATTGCTCGAATCTAGAGGGTTGCTGATGAGTGGGGATACGACAACGACCGGCGCCGAGACGGTCGCTGCCCAGGCGGAGGAGAGGGAAGGCAAGCGCAGGCTGTTGCGCTCGGCGGGGATCATGAGCATCATGACCGCCACCAGCCGGATCTTCGGACTCGTCAGGGACATGTCGATGGCCGCGCTGATGGGCACCGGCATGCACATGGATGCCTTCAGAGTCGCCAACGTGATCCCCAACATGCTCCGTAGGCTCCTGGGAGAAGGGGCGATGACCGCCGCTTTCATCCCCACTTTTGCTCAGGTAGAGCAGAAAGGCGACAAGGAGCGCTTGTGGCGCTTCGTCAGCACCTTCTTCTGCACCTTCGCGCTGATTCTCCTGCTGACAGCGGCGCTCGGTGTAGCCTTCTCCCCGGTGCTGGTCGACCTGATAACCGAGCAGGGAGGCTTCGACCAGGTGCCGGGCAAGATCGAGCTGACGATCCAGCTCAATCAGGTCATGTTCCCTTACATCTCGTTGATCGGACTGGCGGCCATCGTAATGGCGGTGCTGAACTCACTCGGCAGCTTCGGGCCCCCGGCGTTCACCCCGGTGCTGTTCAACATCAGCATCATCGTCTGCGGTTGGGCTTTCGCATCCACATTCACCAGCCCGGCATTCGGCTTCGCCATCGGAGTGCTGTTGGGCGGCCTGGCGCAGATTGTATTTCAGCTACCGTTCCTGCGGCGCTTCAGCGTGAAGTTCAACTTCCGCGTTTCTTTCATCGACCCGGAAATCAGGCAGGTTTTCAAGCTGATGGTTCCCGGGATTTTCGCCGTAGGCATTACGCAGATTAACATCTTCATCGCCACCCGCGTCCTCACCGGCCTCGAGGAGGGCGCAACCTCGGGTATCTATTACTCCGACCGCCTGATGGAACTCACGCTCGGAATCTTCGCCATCTCGGTTTCGACCGTGATCCTGCCGCTCCTCTCCAGGCAGGCCGCTGCGGGCCGCATAGAAGAACTGCGGCAAACTCTCTCGTTTGCGATCAGGGTGGTCGGTTTCATCACCATACCGGCGGCGGTAGGGCTGATTGTCCTGCGCAAGCCGATCGTCAGCATCGTGTTCCAGCGGGGTGCTTTCGACGAGCGCTCACTGGCGCTCACCGCCGATCCGCTTGTCTTCTTTAGCCTCGGGCTTTTCCTCTTCGCCATGATCAAGGTGATGGCGCCGGCGTTTTATGCGCTAAAGGAAATGCGCATTCCGGTGATGATCAGCTCCTGCGACATGGTTGTTAACATTACGCTCTGCTATATCCTCAGCGCTTATATGGGAAACTCGGGCGTGGCGTTGGCATTGACGTGCGGGGCGGCGCTCAACGTATCACTTCTGCTGTTTATCTTTATTCGCCGTCACGGCAGCCTGAGATTCAGGCAGATATGCGTTTCGCTGGTCAAGATCGCAGTCGCGTCCGCGGTGATGGGGGGATTCTGCTGGCTGGCCGGCGGGTGGCTGGGCCTCGATTCGATGCCCAACGGCTGGGTCAAAATCGGCCTGACACTCGCTACGATCGCCGCCGGAGTGGTTGTGTTCTCAATTGTTTGCGCCGCCTTCCGCAGCCGCGAATTGCCTGAGCTGATATCGATGTTCCGCAAAGACAGAGCTGTGCCGGGACGGAGTTCCGCTGAGGCTCAGCCGCCCGGGGAGAGACCGGAATGAAGATAGTTTACCAGCGGGTGTCGGGCGCCTCGGTGATGATAGAGGGCAGATTGCACTCCGAGATCGCACAGGGCGCGGTGCTGCTCCTCGCCGTGGAGAAGGGGGATGACGAATCGATCCTCTCATGGGGGGCGCGGAAGTGCGCCGAGCTGCGAGCGTTCGCCGACGGCGAGCGTAAAATGAACCTGTCGCTGCTCGACATCGGCGGTGAGGCGCTCGTTGTCTCGCAATTCACCCTTGCCGCCGGCGTTCGCAAGGGCAGAAGGCCGAGCTTCGACAAAGCCGCGGATCCGGCGGAAGCCAAGGGACTCTATGAATTTTTTTGCGACGAGTTAAGAGGGATCGGAGTCGGCGTGAAGACCGGTGTTTTCGCGGCGATGATGGATGTCGCCCTGGTAAATTCGGGGCCGGTCACTTTCATAATCGAGCGCAGGAACGATGAATGACGAACGTCTTGTCGAGCTGTTCATCGATCACCTGATCGCTGAGCGGGGGCTTTCCCGCAACACGGTGGCTTCCTATGGCAGGGACCTTGCCAAGCTGCTCGATTACTCCGCTAAGAACGACAAACATCTCAAAACCCTGGCTCGCGACGATATCTCGGACCTGATAACGGAACTGCGCCAGGGCGGCCTCTCGGCAAGATCCTCAGCACGATTGTTGTCGACGCTGCGGCAGTTCTACCGCTTCCTGCTCAGCGAGGAGGAGATCAGCGAGGATCCCACCGAAACGGTTCCTGCTCCCCGGATAACCAGAACGCTTCCCGAGGTCTTGAGTGAGAAAGAGGTCGGTTCGCTGCTCTCGGCTCCTGATCTGTCCAAACCTCTCGGTCTGCGCGACAAGGCCATGCTGGAGACCCTCTACGCCACCGGCCTGAGGATCACAGAGCTGGTCTCGTTGAAACTGGATGATATTAGGGCGGACATGATGCCGTTCGTCCTCGTGCGCGGCAAGCGCGACAAGGAGCGCATCGTCCCGTTGGGGGGCGAAGCTTACCGCCACGTCAAGCGTTACCTGGATGAGAGCAGGGGAGAGATACTCGGGAAAAAGAGGTCTCCTTTTCTGTTCATCACCTCGCGCGGCGGCCACATCTCGCGCAAGACCTTCTGGGTCCTGGTAGGCTCATACGCGCGTAAGGCGGGCATCAGAAAGAACATCTATCCCCATCTCCTGCGCCACAGCTTCGCCACACACCTGCTGGAGCACGGAGCCGACCTGCGCAGCGTGCAGACCCTGTTGGGCCACAGCGATATCACTACCACCCAAATCTACACCGAGGTCAGCCGCGAGCGGCTTCGCAGGCTATACAATAAAAGTCACCCGCGCTCCTAACCTGTTGATAATAAAAGAATTAATCGAAATGCAACTGGCCGCCCGAATGCAGTGCGCGGCATAATTCCTTACGAGTCAATAAGTTACGCCAGGTTTGCGCTGGTAGAGGGCTAACTGCGCAGTGTGGCGAAGAGCAGGGCACCGAAGCCGATAAAAGCTATGTTCGGGGCCCAGGCGGCCAGCAGGGCGGGCAGGAGGCCGGTCTGGCCCAGAGCGCGGAAGAGGCTCATCATACCCCAGTAAACTATCACTAGGCCGATGGAAATTGAGATGCCCGTCATCGGACCGCTGCGCCTGGCGGTCGTGAAAGCGAATGGCAGCCCGAGAAGCGTCATCACCAGCGGCAGAAACGGGAAGCTGAGCTTCCAGTAGAGGTCGAAATTCTCCCGGGTCGTCGCGAAGCCATACGCGGCGAGCGTGTCGACATAGTCCGTCAGTTCGGAATAACTCATCTGGTCCGACGGCTTGATCTCCTGGCCGAAATAGGTCGGATGTTCGGGGATGGGCAATTCCTGAACGGATGTAATCTCCGTCGGGCTGCGGGTGGTTCCGCTGAAGTAAGTTATCCAGCCGTTGTCGGACACCCATGAATTTTCGCTCCACGCAGCTTGCCTGGCGTATATGTGTTGCCGCAGCTGGTAGCTCACCGGATCGATGTCGTAGACGTGGAGTTCCTCCAGAAGGCGCTCGTCCTCGTTATACAGCTGGAAGTGATAAATCCTGTTTTTCTCCTCGCCGAGAACCCAGCGGTTGCGCGGGTCGCGGGTGGTCTGGATCGGCCGGTCACGGATGATCCCCTTGATTTCCGCCAGCCTCGGCGCGGTCGCAGGGATGAGGAAATCGTTGTTGTAGAAGGCAAAGATGCTGACTACCAGGGCCATGAAGATCACCGGCACCGACAGCCTGTAAATGCTTACTCCGCTCGATTTGAAGGCGATAATCTCGGAGTTTTTACTCAGCAGCGCAAAACTGATCATCGTGCCCATCAGAGTGGATATGGGGAGCACCCAGCGGATTGTTTCAGGCGCAACGAATTGAAAGTAATCGATGAGGATCGCCTGGTCGACGTTATTCTTCTGAATGTCATTGTTGACATCGATAAAATTCACCAGGCTGAAGACCGCATATACGATGACGAATACGAGCAGAAAGGCCGTCAGGAAGGTCTTGATTAGGTAGCGGTCGACAATCAACGGGAAACCGTAGGCGCGGCCGATCTGTTCCTCGACGCCGCGGCCGCTTTTGCGAGCTCGCCTTTTCGTTTTGTGTTCGTCCTCTCCCGGTTCGGCTGTCTCCGGCGTCTCGTCTTCAGGCGTTCTGATCCTCAGCAGAAACTGGCCCAGGCCCGGCACACGCAGCTCGGCTCTTCTACGCAGGAAAAGCAGCAGCACGGCGATCAGGCCGAAGATGAAGTTCGGCATCCACATGCCGAGAGCGGGGGAGACGCGTTCATAGAGCGCAAGCCGTTCGCCGGTAATGTGTAGACCCCAATAGATAATGAATATCGAGATTCCCACGACGTAGCCGTAAGCCTTTCCTCCGCGACGCGAGCTCAGGCCGAGCGGCAGACCCAGCAGAGCGAAGATGATACAGGTGAAAGGCAGAGAGAATTTCTTGTGGATTTCGATCCAGTAAGCGTTGGTCTTCTGCCTGATGAGCTTTGAGTTAATCAGTTCGAGGTTGCTGTCGCCCCTGACATGCCGGGCCACCGAATAGCTGTATTGCCTGTCGGCGAAGTCGCTCACTGTAAAATCTTGTTCGAGCAGCTTCCGCCGCCCCTGCGAGATCTGCAACTTCAGCGGGTGTCTCTCATAGCCGGGCGTGAGGCGAAGAGGTATCTCGAGGAGCGTTTCGCACCCGGTGGTTTGTGGAACCTCCAGCGAGTCCGCAGCCACTTCCTCGCCGGCGACCGTCATCGAAACATGTATATTTTGGGGGCTGCCCGCGCCGTTACGCACAGATGCCCGGAAAATCATATAGTTCTCTTCGCGATCGATGTTTTCGAGTAGCTCCGGAACGGTTTTTGCCCGTATATCGGACGCGTTAGCGTTCCGCTCCTCGAGGCTTTCTTCTTCCATCAGGTGAAAGGTGTTGTTGACCGCTCTGGATACGGCCGACGGCTGCCCCGGCTCATCCCGTGGGAAGGTATAGGTATAGGAGACGGCCATGTTGAGATCGAGCGTGCCCCCGCTGCTTCGTGAGATAAGATCGGCGTGCCTGGCAAGGATGGCCTTCGGGTAGCTGTTATCGCTGCTGTCGTAGATGAAAACCTGTTTCCACCGCCGGTTGTCGTTTTCATCGATGTCGTTGACGTAGATGATGAATCCCGGGAAGTCCTCATGGAATATGTGCGGCTTTACTTCCGCGCTGATTACTTCGCGAGAATGCTCGAGGACAATTTTGCCCGACTCCTCATTTGCCCAAGGCACGGCTTCGGTCAGCAACCAGGTGTTTCCCAACCACGCGAAAACGGCGATTCCGAGCAATGGAAATAGAAATGAATGCGAGCTGACGCCGCTGGAAGTGAGGGCGATGACTTCGCTGTCGGCGCTGAGCCGGTTGAGGCCGACGATTATGCCGAGAAGCAGCGCCATCGGAATAACGTAACCAAGGATGGCAGGCAGATTATAGAAAAGCAGCAAGCCGGTCTCGGCAAGCGTGTACTGGTACTCGATCAGGTTCTCGGCCAGCCGGGCAATGGTTGCCATCAGGAAGACGAATGTGAAGGTAACCAGTGAGACCATCGCCGGCGCAGTGATTTCCTTGATGACGAATTTTGAGAAGATCTTCATGACGCCGGCCTCGAATTATTCTCTCGGTTGCGTATTTTAGCCGAGCCGTCATGTAATGGGTAGAGGGGTGGGATAATTGATTCAAACGGCCAGCGGAGCCCGGAATCCCGAATCGGCCGCGTGCGTCTGATAAGATATATTATGTCTAATAATGAAAAGCCCTGGATCCCGCTTTCCGTTGATCGATCGTTTTGATAAAAATTGTTGAACTTCTCCCCCGCGGTTTACAGATGAGAAGAGAGAAAACCGAAGAGTGTCTCTGTAGCTTTGGCGAATGCCGGATCGGATTCGGAGGAATTGCTTTTCCAATTCATCGAGTGATCGCAGTCCTCGATTATCGACAGCACGGAGAGACGTTGATCTGAATGCTCGTAAAGCACCTTTGAATTTTCAGTCGGAACTGTAGAGTCCTTCGCGCCGTGAAAAATCAGCCAGGGAATCGTGATTTTACCTGCGGCCCTGAGAAGATGGTACGAAGATGAATGAAGTTCGTAATCTTCCAGCGCAGAAGGACCGAGAACAAGATCGCCTTTGCCTGGATATTCGATACGCATCTCGCGATTTTCGTCCCAGAAGTCCATCATGCGATTGTCGAAGGCAAACCAGTCCGACATGGCACCGATGGTGCACAAGACCTTCACTCGCGCGCTCTTGTTTTCATAGACCGGATCGGATGAGTAAAGAACCGCAGTGGCGCCTCCCCTGCTGAATCCGATTAAAGCGCAGTGGCTGATGTCGAGCCTCTCGGAAAAAGGAAGCTCTCCGGACCCGAGGGCATCGAAAAGGACTGCGTAATCCTCGAGCTCGCTTTTGATCGTGTTCTCTCTGAAGAGATCGGGCCGGTTGATGCTTCTGCTGGGCGGCGTTACGCCGGATTGCGAAAAACTGAAACGGACTGCTGCGTACCCCTTTTCAACCGCTCTTTTTGTTAGATAAGGGAAAAATCCCCAGTCCTTATAACCAAGAAAGCCGTGACTGATTACGATAACCGGATAGCTTTGCCTGTCCAGTTTTCCACTGGGATCCGGTGTCTCAAGATCACCATAGATCGGTTGGCGGCCGGCTCTTTCTAAAATAAAAGAGGTTTCCGACAATTGTATCCCCCCGCGTGGTTTATGCAGAATGATACCTTAGCGCGTTGCGGTCTGCAGCCAATAAAACAAATTGGCTTGCCAAGCCAAGCAAAAATTACTGTAAGTCATTATATATCAATGAGATGAGGCTGCTTTCAGCTGATCTAGAGTGGTCAGAATCAATTTGACGGCTCCTTTCAGCCGGGTACCGCCGAATGAAAACTCGGCTCCGGCGGTCCGATAGAGAAGCCGTAGCGGCGCCGATCCTTTCGCCAGCGCCTCGCGGTAGCTCGCCACCGCCGCGGCTCGGTCTTTCAGCGAGTTGGCCCATACCTGGATGGCGCCCAGCTGTGCAAGGCCGTATTCGACGTAATAGAACGGTATCTGGTGGATGTGGAGCTTACGATGCCAGCCGGTTGCCAAGTCCTGCTCCAGGCCGGTGTAGTCGATCCCGGGTATGAAACGTTGCCAGAGCTCTGCCCACTTTTTATCGCAGTGGGACGGATTCGTCGCGGCATCGTGGTGCTCGTAGACCCAGTGCTGGAAAGCGTCGACAACGGCCATATAGGGCCAGAAGAGGATGATCTTCTCCAGGTGTTCGGTCCTGGCTCTGGCGGCGTCCTGCGCGGAGTAGAATCCCCCGCCCTCGTCGGTGAGAAACGGCGAGCCGAGCAATTCCATCGACATCGAGGCCACCTCGGCGAACTCCATGCCGTAGTCCCATTGCTGGTGATACGGCAGGGCGGCAACCTCGAAAGCGTGGAACGCGTGTCCCGCTTCGTGGAGAAGAGTTTTGACGTCGCGATGCAGTCCGACGGCGTTCATAAAAATGAAAGGCTTTCTTGCGGCAGCGAAGAAAGTACAGAATCCGCCCGGCGCCTTTCCCTTGCGATTGGCCAGATCGAGCAGCCCTTCTTCTCGCATGACGTTGAAATAATCGCCGAGCTCGGAATCGACTTTATTAAAGATCGCTGCGGCTTTTTCTTCCAGTGTTTCAGCCGATTCGAAAGGCCTTAGAGCCTTTCTGGAGAGCGGATCGACATCGAGGTCCCAGGGGCGAAGTTTTGCCAGGTAGAGGCGTTTCCTGCGCTTTTCGTAGATCGCTGTGGCGGCGGGCACGACATCCTTCTCTATCGCCTCGTGGAAGCGGAAGCAATCCGCGGGCGAGTAGTCGAAACGCAGCATCTGCCGCCAGCGGAAGTCGCGGTAGGCATCGAAGCCGGCGTTGGAGGCGAGTTTTCTCCGCAGCGGCATGAACTTGGTCCAGAGGTCGTTGATCGCCTCACGGTCGGCGAGCTGCCTTTCCGATGCCAGCCGCCATGCTTCCTCGCGCCTGTCGCGATCTGACTCCTGGTAGACGGTCGAGAGCTTCGAAAGGGTAATCTCCTCGCCGTCCCACTCGACTGTCTGCGCGCCGACGATCTTGTCGTACTCCGAGCCGAGCTTTTCCTCCTCCGCCAGCAGCGGCAGGTTTTCGTCCCGGTGAAGATCAGCCTCGGCTTTCATGTTTTCCAACGGACGATCGAATAGCTCCGGTTTCAGTCCGCTGTCGATCAGCTTGCGCTTCAACCTCGTTTCGAATGGCTGCGAAGCAAGATAGACCTTTTCGACGAAATCGTGGAATCTGCCACGGGCGCTCTCGTCTTCGGTATTGCCGGCAAGGTCTACGTGTAACCGCGAATAAGACTCGCTGATCAGGGCGTGCAGTATCGTCCAGTCGCGTAGCCAGGGCTGGAGCGTGGAGGCGGCGAGGTGGCGGGACTCGAGATCGGTGAAATATGGCTCTATCTCCGGCCATGTCAGCTTCGCGAATGTCTCGCTGTTCGCCGGCAAACCCGAGAAATCGCTTCCGCGGTTGGGTGCCATTTCGGTCAACCTCCGTACGCAGATTTGTCGTCTTAAAAAATATTATGCCGGAATCAGTGAGATTTTCTTTCCGAGGCGGCACTTCCCTACCCGGGTCTCATTCGGGCGTCTCGGGCTCCGCTTTCTTGCTCAGCTCTTTAATCTTAAGCTCGATGTTGGTGCTGAGAGTCGAGTTGAGATCCGTCGTCTCGCTCGCCTTGGCCTTGTTGTAGTAGCTTAGGGCTTCTTCATTCTTGCCCAGCTCTTCGAGGCAGTTTCCGGCCTTCCAGGCGAACAGTGCCAGGGGCATTTGGTCCGTGCCCGCGTCGGCAACGCGACGATAAATTGCGCAGGCTTCCTCGTGCTTCTCGTCGCCTTCCATCACTTCACCGAGGCGAAGCGAGGCGAGCTCCCAGTAATAGGGGTGCCGGCTCTCGACGACGGCCTGAAGATCCTCGATCGCTTCCTTGTTCTTCCCGAGCTCGAGTCTCAGGATTCCCAAGCGGAATCTGGCTACAATGCCGGAGGCGGTCCCGCCGTGATTCTGCGCCACGGCCTGCAATTCCTTCTCCACGTCGGCCAGGCCGATGCCGGAACTGTCTTCGGCGTACCTGGCCTCCTGCAGCGAATCGAGCGCTGTCTTGAGATCCGCCGTGGCGTTCCCTTCGCGGAAATCGATAAACCAGGTGATTCCGAACCAACCAACGACAATAATTATTATTGCGCCGATGAAGAACAATATCGTGCGGCTGTTATCGGCCAGGTATTCCTGCACCACACCCATCGTTTCAAGAAATTTATCGGTTTTTATCTCGTGCCGTTCTTTTGCCTTCATCTCACTATCGCCTTTGAGTTCAACGGTTTGTTGGAACGGCGCATGCTATCGCAACAGGCGTCGCCAGTCAAGGAATCTGACGATGCTCACAGAACCGGTTTGGCAGTCAAATGTTCATTGAGATATTGCGCTTACCCGAGCCGTGCGCTGATAATGCCATGTTGAATTCAGGGGGTGTCTTAAATGAAAAAAACAGGAGTTTCGCGCCGGACGGCGCTGTGTGCCGCGTTTATCTGGATGGTTGCGTCGGTTTTTGGTTTTCCGTGCACGAACATCGTCGTGGGTAAAAAAGCATCAGTTGACGGCTGTGTGATTACATCGCATACCGGCTGTTGCAACGAATGCAGGGTCCATGTCGTCCCTGCCAGGACCTGGCCAAAGGATTCGAAGGCGCCCGTATATTACGGCCTGCAGGATGTCAGAAAGCCGATCGACAACTACGGCGAGATCATCGGGTATATCCCCCAGGTCGAAAAAACATACGCATATTTCCACACCGGCTACTCGCACATCAACGAGCACCAGCTCGCAATCGGCGAGAGCACGATGAGCCAGCGCGCCGAACTGAGAGTGAGCCGGGAGGATGGCGCGAAGCAGATCATGACCATCGAGCAGGCGATGATCTTCGCCCTCGAGCGTTGCACGACTTCGCGAGAGGCACTTGAGCTGATCACCTCGCTCGTCGAGGAATATGGTTTCCTCCCATCCTGCGGTCCCGAATCGGAAGCGCTCTGCATTGCCGATCCGAACGAGGTATGGATCCTCGAGGTGTTCAGCGTAGGCCCCGGCTGGGAGCCGGGCAGCGGCGAGTTGGGCGCGATCTGGGCGGCGCAGCGCGTGCCCGACGACCACATCGCGATCGTGCCCAATTGGAGCGTGATCAAGGAGATCGACCTCAGCAAGCCCGACGAATTCAAAGCCTCGGAGAACTACATGCAGGTGGCGATCGACCGCGGTTGGTACGATCCTGCCGCCGGCCGCCCGTTCATTTGGCAGGAGATTTATACGCCGATGCCGCGCGAGTGGGCGATCAGCCGCCTCTATCTCTTCTTCAGCCAGTTCGCTCCCAACTACAAGGAATGGCCCGACAAAAAGCTCACTTCGTCCTTCAAGGGCTACGACGCTTACCACCAGTATCTCGAGCCGCTTTCAACCTATCCGTTTTCGATCAAGCCCGAGAAAAAGCTCTCGGTGCAGGACGTCATCGCCTTCCAACGCTCGGTGTTCGAGGGGACGATTTACGATATGACCGCCGACGCCGACTGGCTCGTGCCCGACGGCGAAGGCGGCTACAAGAAGAGCCCGCTGGCCACCCCCTTCCCCACTCGCGACTGGCGCGAACTTCTCGATATCACCTGGCGCCGCATGGTCTCGCGCGGCGGCTATGGCATGGTGGCTCAGCTCAGGGGCTGGCTGCCCGATCCGATCGGCGGTGTCTACTGGTTCTATCTCGATAACCAGCACACCAGCACCTATGTGCCGATCTACGCCGGAGTGCAACAGATCTCGCCGCTATATAAAACCTACGATCCCGACGAGTTCAGCGAGGATTCCGCGCGCTGGGCGATCGACTTCATCGACAACCTGCTCTACCTGCGCTGGCAGGAGGCTATCAAGGACCTGCGAGCCGCCCGCGACCCGCTCGAATCCCGCTTCTTCTCCGAGCAGGCGGAGATCGACGCCAAAGCCCTTGAACTCTACAACCAGGATCCCGAGGCGGCGAAGAAATTCCTCACCGACTACACTAACCGCAGCATGGAAGAAATCGTCGATATGTACCGTAAACTGCGAAACCTGCTGATTACAAAGTACACCAACAACAAGCTGGGGCTGTAGTTTCGATTCCCTACGGGATTATTATTTCATGCGCAGGACGACGGCCGTCATGTCGTCGAACTGCTCAGCGGAGCCGATGTGGATTCGAACTTCGGTGATGAGGGCGTCGAGGAGTTCCTCGGGAGATTCGTAGACGCGGCTACTGAGAAGTTCTTCGAGCCGCTCGTAGCCGAAGACGGAGCCTTCCTCGTCCAGAGCCTCGACTATGCCGTCGGAGTAATAGACGAGAAAATCGCCAGGCTCGAGTTTATGCCGCTGCGAGCTGAAAGCCAGGTCCGATTTGACCCCAAGCGGATAGGAGATCGCTTCCAGCGCGATGACATCGGGCTTGTTTCCCCTGATTATATAAGTGAACGGGTGGCCGGCGTCCGCGTAGTCGATCGATAATTCCTTGAAATCGATTACGGAATAGAAGAGCGTCACCATCGAGCGCGGTTCGCTGAGGCTGAGCAGGATGTTGTTCATCGACGACATCATCTGGTTGACCTCGCCCGTGTAACTTAGTTGTGTATGAATGCAGCTTTTAGTGATCGCCATCAGTAAACCCGCGCTCATGCCGTGTCCCGAGACGTCGCCGATAATCACACCCAGCTTGTCGTTGCCCATCGGCAGGTAGTCGTAGAAATCACCGCCAACCTCCGTGGCGGGCTCAAAGTATGTCGCTACCTCCAGGCGCGCGTGCTCCGGGATCGTACGAGGCAGCAGGTTGAACTGTACCTCGCGGGCGATGAGGAATTCCTTCTTGAGCTTCTCTTTTTCGCGCAGCCCTTCTGTCATGTAGTTGAACGTACGAGCCAACGTCCCGATTTCGTCCCGCGTGGGAATGTCGACGTTCTGGTTCAGGTCTCCTGCGCTCACCCGCTTCATCGCCTCCTCGAGCACCTTGATCGGCCGGGAGATTGCGCTGCCGAGGAAGACCGACGCGATGATGCCGATCACGATATACACGGAGAAGATGCTGAGGTTGATGAGAATCGCCTGGAAAATCTCGGCTTCCAGTCCCCGGGTGCTGAAGCCCAGGCGGATCAGGCGGAGATCTTCAGCGGCACTGTCCCGCCTGAGATTGATTTCGACGATCCGAAGGCTGTTGCTGGATTCCGTAATGCGCCGGCGGTAGAGCTTGTCGATGAATTCCCGCTCCTCTTCAGCCGTCTCGATCGGATGCTCCTCGATCACATCGCGGCCGCCCGCTCTGTTGACTACCTTGTAGGAGCCGACAAGCGACCGGTTTACGGCACCGGCGAGGATAGCGCCTTCCTGATCGTGCAGTGATATGAAGACGATATCCTGAGAGAGATCCTCCTGGCTAAGAAAGCGGCGAAGATAGCGTTGTACCTCGTTGTAGTTGGTACGCCGCTCGGCGAGTATGTTGAAGCTGAGGATAGTCTTCGCAACCGTAATCGCTCTCTTCTCGCGCTCTTCTTTGCGGAGGTTGCGGTCGCGCTCTATCTGCAGGAATCCGATTGATAGCAGGATCGCCACTATCAGGAAGACTACCAGCACGGTAATCTTGGTTTTCAAACTGAATGCTGTGCGTCCCAACATATTCAGAGGCAATCCGGCTGTTTCTTATATTCGTTCAGTCATTATAACGGTTGAACAACGCCTTGGTTCTTTTCTTGCCGCAGATATTTATCGTTCGGCGTTTTTTTCTATCTCGGTCAACGAAGTTCGCCTTACAGCGAGCGATGCCAGCTCCGTGCCGTTGTTTGCCTGCAAGCGCTCCAAAAGCCTGATGACAACCATTCCGCGGTCGAATTCTGCATCATCATAAATGACCTTCTCGATGTGGGCAATATAGGCATCAATGTCGAGAGGAGCCGTTGCGACGACAGCGCTGATTTCGATATCAGGCAAATTTCCGCTTTCATCGATGGATACCGAGAATGAAGCCTGCGGGAACGCTTTGTGTAAGGCCTCTTCGAGCAGAATCGATTGCGGATGCTTTTGCTGCGGCAGGTAAAGCCGGGTGAAGATGAAGATGGTGATTGCCGCTCCCAGGCTCAGGATGATCAGGATCAGATTTCGCGTATAGATTCGTTTCAGCCGCGCACGCTCCTCTTCCTCCTCAAGCTTCCTGTCGCGCCAATCGTGTCTGATAGGTATGAACATTCGATTCCATCCAGTCCCGGCTACATATATGATAACGCAAACTGCGGGCGTACCCGTACATACATCGATCTGGATTCATGAATACGCGTTAACGAGAGACTTTTCAGCTGTCAGTGGAGACCATGCTCGGCGTTCCTGCACCGCCTCGCAGCTCGAATTTCTTTTTTTCGCCTTTGTCGACCGCTGTGGATCCCCCCGGCCCCAGATCCCCGGTCTTGTGGCTCATGTCTATGTTGCCCTTGAAGTGGGCGCCCTCGGAGATCATGAGCTTCGGCGAGTGGATGTTCCCCTCAACTGTGCCGCTGTGCTCAATGCTCACCTTTTCCGATGCAACGACATCACCGATTATTCTCCCGTGAATCTGAAGCGATGTGGCAGTCACATCAGCCTTGATAATTCCGTTCCTGCCTACCGTCACGGAATTCTTGACCGTCAAGTTGCCCTCGATCCGCCCCTCGTTGAAAAGGGCGTCGTTAGACATAATGTCTCCCTTGATGACGGTACCCTGGCTGATTTCAGTACGCCGCGTACTCACCGGCGGCGAAGTCTCCCCGACAGGCTGGGGCCGATTCTCGGAAGACTTCTTCGGCTTGCCAAAGATGCCCACTTTGATCTCCGATTATCAAGTGTTAAAGAATATGGCCTGGAGCGGGCAACGGGGCTCGAACCCGCGACCTCAAGCTTGGGAAGCTCGCGCTCTACCAACTGAGCTATGCCCGCAACATCGGCAGTTTCCCCCGCCCAAGATCGTAACCCCGGGTTACTTTACTGTCAAGATAATGCAAAAAGTCGGTTCTTTCCAGCGTGTGTGAGGTGGGGTCACAGAGCTTCATCAACCACATGTTTTTCAAAGTAGTCCTGCAGTATTTTGTGGTGGTCGAAGGCAATGTCCTCGGGAAGCCCGTCCGGCAGAAAAATCGCCGCCTCCGCGGCGTCGTCCATTGCACGGGGTTTCCCCTGAGCCGTCGCGGTGAAAACGGTGGAGATCGTGTGGTGGCGCGGGTCGCGATCGGGATCGGAATATACCCCTAGCAATCCGGTCAGAGTCACCTCGAGATTTGTTTCCTCGGCGGCTTCTCTCACCGCCGCATCCTCAACTCTCTCCCCATAATCTACGAAACCGCCGGGTATGGCCCATCCGAAAGGCGGATTTTTCCGCTTGATCAGGACTATCCCCTTCTCTCCTTCGCCGCTTTCGACTTCGATAATGATGTCGACGGTGGGCACTGGATTGCGGAAACGATTGATCTCGGCGCCGCACTTCGGGCATTGGGGCATTTGTGCTCAACCTTTCGGGTGTTGACAAAGCTCGAGCAGCACCTTGCCGGTAGCCTTCGGATGAACGAACGCTACCAGCGTGCCGTGAGCACCGGGTACCGCTTCCTCGTTGATCAGAACAGTGCCCCTCTCCCTGAGAGAAGCCAGGGTTGCCTTGATATCGTCGACTCTCAGGGCCAGGTGATGTATCCCCTCTCCCTTCGATTCGATGAATTTGGCGATCGGTCCGTCGTCGTTGGTTGATTCCAGCAGCTCGATCTTGGTTTCCCCAATCCTCAGCATAGCCACACGGACCTTCTGGCTGGCAACCTCTTCCTTGCCGACGAGTTCGAGGCCGAGGATTTCACCGTAGAATTTCAGCGATTCGTCCAGATTGCGGACGGCTATCCCGAGATGATCTATCTTCTCGATCATTTATCAATCGTCCCGGCTGGGACGTCCTTATGACGAGTCACGCTCAGCCAGGCTCTTCAGCCGGTGCTTCAGGATGGCCAAGCCGAAAGCGAGGTTCTCGTTCTTGATGATCACGTGATCGGGGACGAACAGGTTTATCGGCGCGAAATTCCAGATGGCATTGACACCGCTCTTGACCAGCATGTCGGTAACCTCTTGCGCGCCAGGCGCCGGAAGCGTCATGATGCCGATCGGGATCTTGTGGTCCCTGACATACTGTCCCACGGTGCTCACGTCCTGAATAACTCTACCTTGAATGTGAGTGCCTATTTTCATCGGATCGGCGTCGAAGACAGCTTTGATCCGCAACCCGTAATTGGCAAATCCCGCGTACTGCACTATTGCCGTTCCCAGATGGCCGACGCCGATCAGCACTGCGTCCTCTATCGTGCGCAAACCTAGGAATTCCTCGATCGTGTTCATCAACTGGTCGATCTCATAGCCGACCTTCGGCTTTCCGGTGTGACCAATCGACGTGAGGTCCTTGCGCACCTGGGTGGCTTCGACGTACGTCTGCAGCGACAGTTTTAGCGAGGATACGAAGCGAATGCCCTGCTTCCTCAGGTATGAAATATACTGGTAGTATCTCGGAAGGCGCTGGATCGTTTGAACCGATACCTTCCTTTTGAATCCCTTACGTTTCATAAATAGACCTCGTCCGAGGATTTGGTTACAGCAAGCTATTTGTCCCAAAATTCACAATAGCATTCTATGAGCGGTTATGAGCGGTTGTCAAGATTTTATTTCTGTATAACAATTTAATGAGAATCCTAATCCTGTCAAGGGTTTTTGGAGATCGACTCCAGGAACGGCGAATTTTCTTGATATCCGGTGTTCCCCATGGATCGTTCACAGGCTGGCGATTAGCCCGCTTTTTCGTCGGAACTGTCGACTACAACCAACCCACGGCGCGGAGGATATAACGCGCGCTGAGAACGGCCACAATCAAAAGAAAAAGCGCTGCCACGATATTCGCGGCTAGTCGGTTTCGGAGTTTGCCGAGACGATTTTTACTGTTCATCGTGAACAGCAGGAATAGCGCAGCGATCGGCAGGATGATGCCGTTCAGTGCCTGGGCGGTGACGATTAGAGGAATGGGCCGGGCGCTGACCATCACAAAAAACAGACCGAAAGCTATCACGACTATCCACACGGCACGGAAGCGGGGATCTGTCGAGTCGCGACTCCATCCGGCCGCCCCGGCGACGGTGTACGCGGCGGCTAGAGGTGCTGTGATGGCCGAGGTCATCCCCGCTGCCCAAAGCCCGATGCCGAACACCGCGGACCCGATGTTGCCGAGCAGCGAGTGCAGCGGTCCGGACAGAGCCTGGATACTATTGATTTCTACGCCACGCAACGCTCCGGCGGCCGTTACGGAAATTGCCACAGAAGCCGCAACTCCTATTGCGACGGCAATAATCAGATCCTTCCGCGCATAGCCAAGGTGGCGTTCCCCCGCCCACTTCTCGCCGATGATCCTCGAGTGGAGGAAAAGGTTGTAAGGCACCACGGTTGTTCCAATTAGCGCCAGAATGGTCAATACCGAACCCTCGGGTAACGATGGTAGAAACAACCCCGCTAGGATATCCGGAAGACTAGGAGCGAAGACCACAGCGGTTACCACGAAGCAAAAACTCATGATCGCGACCAGGACAGTCAGGAATCTCTCTATATACTTGTATTTGCCGGTCCACAGCAGAACCACCGCAATGGCCGTCTGAATCATCACCCACAACGTTAAATCGCCGCCGAGAAGCACTGACACTCCGGCTGCTCCGCCGACAAGGTTGCCGGCCTGGTAGGCTGCGCACCCTATCGCTATCGCGCCGGCTGAAAGCAAGCAAATGATCCCCCGCCCCCAGGGATTGGCGAACACTTCGCGGAGATTTTCAGCCAGATCTTTGCCCGTCGCCAGGCTCAGCCTTATCGCCATCTCCTGCAAGACTAATGTCGTCAGACCAGCGAATAGCAGGGCCCAGAGCAAGGCGGTGCCGAAGTTTGCGCCGCTGGCGGTGCAGGTGATTACTGTCCCGGGTCCGATGAATGCCGCAGTAATCACAAATCCCGGGCCGAAATGTCCTCTCTTCTCAGCGGCTGCGCCCATCGTTACTTCCCTTCCCATCTGACAAATGGAGCATAACATACGAAACGTCGCGATTACCCGTCAGATATTCCTCGCAGAGTGATGAATTGTCTTTTCATTTATCATTGGTTTACACAACCTGGTGCCTGCAGGAAGGTCCAGTTTTTGTTGTTCCGCCTGCACTTCTTTGTCACGCGTAATTGCAGGAACTAGTCCTTGGCTGGCGTTGAAACCTGCCTTGTGTATAGATTATGCGACATATCTCGGTCTGCCTGTTTTTGATTGTAGTGCATAATAAAAATAACGGTTGACAAGGCCAATATGTTAGAATAAATTGGTCATAGAGTGGCGATATATCAAAGTTAGGCAAACGCATCTTCTCTGTTGTGAAGGGGGATTGTTCAACTACGTTTTTTCAATTATCGCTCCGATCTTTGAAATACCGAGCCTTTGGACCGCTAAGTGGCTGCAATGAAAGGTCTTATATTATGTCTATCCTTAATGGTTGATGGAAGTTATAGGTGAACATCCAAAAGGGTGGGATCTGAAAGCAAGATTCATATTGATCGTATAGCATCAATTTGCAGCCATGATCCGATCTTAAGTGCGCTAACAAGGCGAGCATGCTGCCGCCCGCTTTGGAAAGCATGAGCCGGAGGCTTGGTAACATGATACAGGCGAGAGCCACTGGGACGATTTTTTCTTCCTCGCGGGCACTCGGCAACCTCCGGCCATGGAATAAAAATGGTTCATAGGGGCTAACCATTTTAAGGCGAGAGGAGGCTCGAGTGGCTACCCTCAAAGATATTAAACTCGAAAAAAGCATGAAGCTCGATTTCCTGGACGAGGTGTATTCCTTGCCAGGAGGCGACAAGGTGAAGGACTGCATTCAGTGCGGAACCTGCAGCGGAAGCTGCCCGGCGAGCTTCAAGATGGAGAAGACTCCAAGAGAGATCTTCTCCATGATCCGCGCTGGAATGCGGGACGAGGTTCTGGCGAGCGACACGATGTGGTACTGCGCATCGTGTTACACCTGCCCCGTGCGCTGCCCCAAGGAGATCAAAATCGCAGACGTCTTCTACGCATTGAAGAGAGTGGCGATGCGGGAAGGAAAAACCTCCAGGAAAAACAAGGCAGCGGTTCTCAGTAGCAGTTTCGCGAAGTTGGTGAACCGCTACGGCCGCAACAGCGAGGTGCGGCTGATGGCATCTTACTTCCTGAAGGCGGACTTCTGGGGCTGGATAGGCAAAGTGCCGTTGGCGATGAAGCTGTTCTTCAAGGGACGGCTGCCCCTGAGAGCACACAAGATCAAGGGGATTAAGCAGGTGAGGCAGATCGTCAAGAAAGTCGGATCGATGTCTCGCAACGGAGGGGGAAGATGAAATACACATACTATCCCGGCTGCAGCTGTGAGCACTCTGCGTCGATGTACGACACCAGCACGCGCGCCGTCTATAAAGCTCTCGGTGCGGAATTGATCGAGCTCGACGACTGGAACTGCTGCGGCGCCACCGCCTACATGAGCGTGGAGGAGGTCCTGAGTTTCGCCATCAGCGGGAGAAACCTGGCGCTCGCGGAAAAGGAAGGGCGGGATCTGATCACTCCCTGCAGCGGCTGCTACGTGACCCTCAACAAGACCTACACCTACTACAACGAGTACCCCGAGCTGAGGGACAAACTCAACGAGGTGCTTGATTCCGTTGGGCTGCATTACAAAGGCAAGCAAGGCGTGCGGCATGTACTCGATCCACTGGTTAACGACATAGGTTTCGAAGCGATCGCCGCCAAAGTCCAGAAGCCGCTGAAGGGGCTGAAGGTTGCTCCATATTACGGCTGCCAGATCGTGCGCCCGTTCACCGAGTTCGATGATCCTGACGATCCGCAGTTGATGGACAAGCTGATCGAGACGCTCGGCGCGACAGTCATTCCCTATGAGTTCAAAACCCGCTGCTGCGGCGGAGCCCAGATGGGGACCAATCAGGATCTCGCATTGCGCATGGTGATGATGCTGCTCTCTTGTGCAGCGGCCGGCGGCGCCGATCTCATCTGCACCACCTGCCCGCTCTGCCAGATGAACCTCGAGGCATTCCAAAAAGATGTAAACAAACGGTTCGGCTTGGATATCTCGATGCCCGTCGTCTATTTCACGCAGCTGACCGCCGCAGCCTTCGGGTTGCCCGAAAACACAATCCAGGCCAAGAAGCACATAGTGCCCATCGCCGGCAAGCTGGCCGCCGTAACGGCTTAAGGAGGGGAGAATGGCTGAGGAAGCAAAGGACGTCAGCGTTCCCAAAATCGGAGTTTACGTTTGCCATTGCGGCTCCAACATCGCCAAGCAGGTTGATGTGTTTGGCGCCGTGGAATATGCGGGTACGTTGCCTAACGTCGAGGTGGCACGCGAATACAAGTTCATGTGCTCCGAGCCCGGACAGGAAATCATCAAGAAGGACATCAAGGAGTTGGGGCTGACCCGCGTGGTGGTGGCCGCGTGCAGCCCGCTGATGCATGAAATCACTTTCCGCAAGGCCGCCGAAGCTGCCGATCTGAACCAGTACCTTGTGCAGATAGCCAACATCCGTGAGCAGGTGGCTTGGGTCACCAAAGCGAAGGATTCCGCCACGGCTAAGGCCAAGGCGCTTATCCACGGAGCGGTCAACAAAGCCACTTATCTCGAGCCGCTTCAGACGCGCAAGGTCGAAATCAACCCGGCCTCCCTCGTTGTTGGCGCCGGCATTGCCGGTATACAGGCTGCCCTGGATCTCGCCGAGGCCGGCTTCAAGGTCTACCTCGTAGAGCGCGATTCGACGATCGGTGGCAATATGGCGCGTTTCGACAAGACCTTCCCCACCCTCGACTGCGCTGCATGTATTCTCACGCCGAAGATGGTCAGCGTTGCCCACCGGGAGAACATCACGATTCTCGCGAGCTCCAACGTCGAGGACGTTTCCGGCTACATCGGGAGCTTTACCGTTAAGGTCCGTAAGCAACCGCGCTACGTCGACATCGAAAAATGCACCGCATGCACCGCCTGCTGGAATGCCTGCCCGGCCACTATTGTGCCGGTCGACAGAAAAATCATGTTGGGAGAACAATTGGTTAATACCTCCTCAACTCAATAAGGGTATGCATCGCAGCTAATTAGGAGGCTTCAGTGACGTTGACGCTTCGTGAGGTTGTGGAAATCTTGGATTGCGAAGTGATTACAGGCGACGGGCTTATCGACGAGATTTCCGTGGAACGAGGTTGCGCTGCGGACTTGATGAGCGATGTGTTGGCGTTCAGCTCGTCCGGTTCTCTGTTGATAACCGGTCTGATAAACGCCCAGGCCGTGAGAACGGCTTTGATCGCAGAAGTCGAGGCCATCGTGTTCGTTCGGGGAAAACGCCCTGACCAGGCTGCTATAGAGTTAGCTAAAGAGAATGGTATTCCTCTGTTTTGCACGAAATTGTTCATGTATGACGCTTGCGGCCTGCTCCATTCCAGGAAGTTAAAAGGTCTGCCGGAGGAAAAAGTTAATTATGGGCAGTAGCGCCCGTTTGGAACAGGAGTTTGAGATACAAGGTGGGAACCTTATTAAAGCAGGCAACATTTCGATCCATGTCAAGACCATTCTCAAGACACTGGGGATTCCCTCCCCCATTATCCGCCGGACCGCGATCTGCTGTTACGAGGCGGAGATGAATGTGGTGATGTATGCAGAGAATGGGGCGCTACGCATAGTTGTCGAGCCGGACAGAATCGAAGTTGAAGTGAAAGACAGAGGACAGGGGATAAGCGACATCGAAAAGGCCATGCAAGAGGGATATTCAACTGCGACGCACGAACAAAGAGAACTCGGCTTTGGCGCGGGAATGGGGCTTCCCAACATCGCGAGGAACTCCAGCGAAATGGAAATATCCTCAGAAGTAGGCAAGGGAACGCTGCTTCGTTTCGCTATCGACATGAAGAGGAAAGAAAACTAGCGTGGGCAGGATCAAGCACTCCATACGCTTCGAGAGCAGCCGCTGCGACGGCCGGCGGGCCTGCCTCCATGTCTGCCCCACGCAAGCCATACGCATCCGCGACGGGAAAGCGGTTATGCTGTCCGAACACTGTGTGGACTGTGGCGAATGCTTGAAGGTTTGCACCCAAAACGCCATCATTCCTCTTACGAATTCATTCGTTGAATTCTCCAAGTTCAAGCACAACATTGCCTTGCCGTCCCCGGTTTTCTATACACAGTTCGGTAAGCGCGCCAGCCCCGGCATGCTGCTTGAGGCATTGCTCGAAATCGGATTCGACAGCTACTACGACGTCTCGGAGACGTGCGAGGCGACATCGATGGCCGTCGATCTGTTCCTCAAGGATTATTCCGGGCCTGCACCTCTGATTACACCTTACTGCCCGGCCGTAGTCAGGCTCTTGCAGAGGCGGTTCCCCGATCTTGCTGATCACCTGCTCCCGATTGATTCGCCAATGGAGATTGCAGCGCGAGAGGCGAAGGAGAAAGTTTCCAAAGAAACCGGCCTTAAAGTCGATGAAATCGGTGCTATCTACCTGACGCCATGCCCGGTTAAGATGTTGGCAATCCACAACCATCCCCGCAAAACGAAATCAAACCTCGATGGTGCCATCGCCATCTCGGATATCTATGGTCCCGTTCATTCTGCGCTCGGCAAGCTGGCGGACCGGAGAGACGAGATCGAGGGCAGAGTTAAAGGCATCTCGGGCATTGGTGTCGGCTGGTCCAGGCTTGATGGTTTGACCAGAAGCATTAGTCACGAAACGCTGGTGGTTTCCGTGATGGATTTCATCATTCGCACGTTTGAAGAGATCGAATCCGGCAAACTCAGAGATATAGCGCTGGTCGAGTGTTATGCCTGCAGAATCGGCTGTGCGGGCGGAATCCTCAATGCAGAGAATCCATATGTCTCCCGCCACCGTTTGCGTGAGATTCAGGCAAAAATCGGCCGGCGAGCCACTCTCGACAGGGATGAGATTGCTGCAAAATTCAATAAGGGTTACTTCAACGTGGAACAAAAGCTCACGACCAGGCCATTGAGGCCTCTGGATGAGGATTTAAGCACAGCGATTGAAATGATGAACCGCCGCGAGGAGATGTTGGCTCAGCTGCCCGGAATCAACTGCGGTGTCTGCGGAGCACCCACGTGCGAAACCTTTGCGGAGGATGTGGTGCTCGGTCACGCCGAGTTTACTCAGTGCTTTGCAGTCCAACGCGAGGAGCTGGAAAAGATGCTGCGCCAATCGTTGGATTTTATTGAACGAAGTCGTTGGGAATTTTAGGTGCAACGATGACTTTGGAAGAGCTTGTGAAACTGCTGAAGCTGGAGGTGATCTCCGGCGGAGATCAGCTCGATCGAGAGATCGCCGGCGGCTACGTCAGCGACCTGTTGAGCGACGTGATGGGCAATGCTCCGGAGGGCGCCGTCTGGGTCACACTGCAGACGCACGAAAACGTAGTGGCCGTGGCAATTCTTCGCTCGCTTGCGGCCGTCTTGCTTATCGGAGGCCGCCGGTTACAGCCGGATGTCGCGAAGAAAGCTGAGGAAGAAAAAGTCGTTTTTCTCAGCACAGAGCGCTCTGCCTTTGAAGTTGTGGGCAGAATGCATGATGCGGGAATCAGGGGTGATGCTGAATGAACCTGAGTCACCATAGCGCTGATCTCCACATCCACTCTTGTCTCTCGCCTTGTGGAGAGTTGGAGATGTCCCCCCTCCGCATCGCCGAGCGGGCAAAGGATGTCGGCCTCGATCTGATCGCTATCTGTGACCACAACAGCGCCGAAAACGCTGAGGCTGTGCTGGAAGCGTGCTCAAAGAGGAATCTGTCTGTTATCGCCGGGATGGAAATCACGACGAGCGAGGAAATTCACATCGTCGGCCTTTTCCCCGACGTGAGTGCCGCTTTGGCGGTCCAGGAGGTTGTCTATGAAAACCTTCCTGGCAAGAACGACGAAGACGTCTTCGGCATCCAGGTAGTGGCCAACGGAGACGACGAGGTGGAAGGCTTCAATTCCAGGCTGCTCATTGGTGCCACCGCGCTGAGCCTGCAGGAGGTTATTGATCTGATTCACAAAAAGGGGGGGCTGGCGATCGCTGCTCATATCGATAGAGCCAGCTTCAGCCTGATCAGCCAGTTGGGATTCATCCCGGAGGGTCTCGAGCTCGACGGCGTCGAAGTTGCCTCGACAGCGGATTACGGCGACTTCGTCGACCAGGGCACGAAACAGTGGGCTGTTCTGACCTCCTCCGATGCTCACCGCCTCGAGGAGATAGGCAGTAAGCGAACTACGATTTACGCGGCTGAGCCGACTTTCAACGAAGTGGGATTGGCGCTGAGAGGCGCTGAGGGCCGCAGAGTAGAGATTGAGAGGGTTTGAAGTTGGAAGACTTTTCCATGCACGTCCTTGATGTCGTTGAGAATTCTCTCAATGCAGGTGCGTCCAGAATCCAGATCTGGCTGCAAGAGGACAAGGCTTCGGACACTCTTACGCTGGAAATAATCGACAACGGCTCGGGGATGGAAGAGGATCTGCTCAGGAAAGTCACCTCGCCGTTCGCCACGACCAGGACCACTCGCAAGATCGGCATGGGCTTGTCGTTTCTGGCGCAAACAGCCGAGACCGCTGGCGGGGAGTTTCAGATCAAATCCGATCCCGGCATAGGAACACGCGTTACCGCCACTCTCAGGCTGAGTCACATAGACAGAATGCCGATCGGCAACATCTGCGAAACCATCATGACATTGGTCATTTGCCACCCCGATGTTCACTTCTATATCTCATATGAAAAGGATGGCGGGGATTTCTGCATAGATACCAACTTGATACGAGAACAACTCGAGGGGATCAACCCTTCCCACCCGGAGGTTATCGGTGCATTGCGTTCAATGATCCGGAAAGGCCTGGATCAGATCGGGGTGGCGACGCCTGCAAAGCTTGAGGTGAGTAACAAGAGTTAGAGGTAATTCGAATGGAATTGGTCCTCCGGTCCGAAGCCTTGGCTGGATCGATAGGTGGACAGAAGGTCAAACATTGGCAAGGGAGAAGCGGTTATGGCAACGACCGACGTCGATGTAGAAAGTAAAGTCGATGAGATTATCTCAAGATACCCGGGGGGGAAGCGGGAGATCATCTCGATTCTTCAGGACGTCCAAGAAGAGTTTAACTACATTCCCAAGGACGTGCTGATTGAGGTCAGCAGCAAACTCGAGATGCCGCTGAGCCGGGCATATGCCCTGGCCACTTTCTACTCGGCATTCAGCCTGGAACCCAGAGGTGACTACCCGATCAGTGTCTGCTTGGGCACCGCCTGCCACGTACGCGGAGCGCCCAGGATAGTTGATCAGCTGGAGCGTGAGCTGGGTATCAGTAAGGGGCACACTACGCCCGATGGCAAGTTCAGTCTCGATGAAGTTCGCTGTTTGGGATGCTGCGGCTTGGCGCCGGTGATCACTGTCGGCAGCGATCTCTACGGGAAAATAAAAATTGGACGCGTCAAGTCGATACTTAAGAAGTATCAATAGCGGCCGAGACCGGAGCGCGAAAGGAGGAAATCTTGGGCAAGCTAAAGGTTTCTGACCTTGAGAAGATCAAGGAAAGAGTGAGGCGAACCACCACCCTGCGCGACGGCCAGGGCAATGCCCGGGTCATTGTGCATATGGGGACTTGTGGTATCGCCGCCGGTGCGCGAGACGTCATAAGCGCGCTGATGGACGAGGTCGAAAAGAAAGGCCTGACCGATGTGATTTTGACGACGGCGGGATGCGCCGGCCTCTGTAGCCGCGAGCCCATGGCCACGGTCGAGCGCAAAGGGCAGCCTCCAGTCAAGTATGTCGACCTCAACGACGAGAAGATCCGCAGGATCCTCAATGAACATGTCGTTGGAGGCACGATCGTCGAAGAATTCGCTCTGGCGATCGGAAGTGAACAGATGCACTAAATCACCCGGTTAGAGATCCTGGCGCCGCTTCATTGAAGGCGTCTCACAGGATCCCAGGTTCTGGGAGGTGCGGAATTGGCGGAACACAGAACACATTTAATGATATGCGCCGGAACAGGATGCGTATCCAACGGCGCGTACGATGTGAAAACCGCCCTTGAACGTGAAATTGCCAAGCATGGCCTGGAGCACGAGGTTGCCATTGTAACCACAGGTTGTAACGGGTTTTGCGCGCAAGGGCCAATTGTGGTCGTCCAACCCGACGGCATCTTCTACCAGTTGCTGGATGAAAAGGTGGTCCCGCATCTGGTCGAAGAACACTTTCTCAAAGGGCGGCCGGTCGAGAACCTCATGTATGTCCCACCGGAAGAGGAATCTCCTGTTCCAAGGATGAGAGACATCGGCTTCTTTAAGAAACAGAGGTTGATAGCCCTGCGTAACCGCGGAGTCATCGATCCGGAAGTCATTGATGAGTACATCGGTAGGGACGGCTATCGAGCCCTTGCCAAGGTGGTCACGGAGATGACTCCGGAGGAAGTTATCCAGCTGGTTGTCAAATCCGGATTGCGGGGGCGCGGCGGCGCGGGATTCCTTACGGGAGAAAAATGGCGCCTGGCGAGAAAATCGGAAGGGGCTGAGAAATACGTCGTGTGCAACGCCGACGAGGGTGACCCCGGCGCCTTTATGGACAGAAGTATCGTCGAGTCCGATCCCCACACTGTTATTGAGGGACTGACGATCGGCGCTTACGCTGTCGGCGCGCGCGAGGGTTTTGTTTACATCCGCAACGAATATCCTCTTGCCCTCGAGCGCCTGCAGTTGGCAATTGAGCAGGCAAAGGACTACGGACTGCTGGGCGAGAATATATTCGGCACAGACTTCAGCTTCGACATCCACGTTCACCGCGGAGCGGGAGCTTTTGTCTGCGGAGAAGAGACGGCCCTGATCGCGTCGATTGAAGGGAAACTCGGCAACCCCCGCCAGCGTCCCCCCTACCCGGTTCACTCTGGGCTCTGGGACAAGCCGACAAACATCAACAACGTCGAAACATGGTCCAATATACCCATGATTATCCAGCACGGCGCCGAGTGGTTCTCGAGCATCGGCACGGAATCGAGCAAGGGAACAAAGGTCTTCTCCCTTGTCGGCCAGATTAACAACACAGGCCTTGTGGAAGTCCCGATGGGGATCACGTTGCGAGAGATCATCTACGACATCGGCGGGGGCATTCCCGGCGGTAGGAAGTTCAAGGCGGTTCAAACCGGGGGGCCCTCGGGGGGCTGTATTCCGCAAGAGCTCCTGGATCTGCCGATCGACTTCGAGAGCCTCTGGGAGGCCGGCTCGATGATGGGCAGCGGCGGCCTTGTGGTGATGGACGAAACAACCTGCATGGTCGATATTGCGCGCTACTTCCTCAGCTTCACCCAGATCGAGTCATGCGGAAAATGCGTCTCTTGTCGCGACGGAACCAAGTGGTTGCTCGACATCCTCACGAAGATTTGTGAAGGCAAAGGCACGCCTGAGGACCTCAGCACCCTTGAGCACATAGCGAACGTTGTCAAGGACGCCTCCCTGTGCGGTCTGGGGCAGACGGCTCCGAATCCGGTTCTGACGACTATCAAATACTTCCGCAATGAATACGAGGCGCACATCAACGAAAAGAAATGCCCTGCCAAAGTGTGCAAGGCCCTGCTCACGTTCACCATCAACCCCGAACAGTGCGTCGAAGCGGGGCATGGTTGCCATCAGTGCGCTCGCAGCTGCCCGGAGGCCGCGATTACCGGCGACAAGGGTAAGGCCCACCGGATTATCGAGGATAAGTGCATTAAATGCGGCGTTTGCCATGACGTCTGTAACTTCAATGCCGTGATGGTCGAATAAGGAGAGGCGCTATGGTCAACCTGACAATTAACGGACGACGAGTAGAGGCGGAGGAGGGAACGAGCATCCTCCAGGCTGCAAAGAGGCTCAACATCGAGATCCCCACCCTGTGCTTTCACGAGATTCTTGAACCCTTTGCCGACTGCCGTCTCTGCGTTGTGGAACTTGAACACAGAGGCAAGTCGAAAATTGTGACTTCCTGCAGCCAAATGGTTGAGGAAGGTATGAGTGTCATCACTGATTCCGACTGGGCCCTCACCACGCGCAAGTACGTGTTGCAGCTGCTGCTCTCGCGCTGGCCCAACGTCCCGGTTCTCAAGGAACTTGCGGAGCAGCTCCAAGTGGAGCCGCCGCCGGTTATCCTGGACAACGCCGAGCTGGAAGAGGACGCCTGCATCCGCTGTGGCAGGTGCGTGGTTGTTTGCGACGAGGTGGTTAACGCGCAGGCCCTTGTGATGGCCAACCGCGGATCCGATCTTATCGTCACCACGGCCTTCAATGAGCGGTCGGACGACTGCATAGCCTGCGGCTCATGTTCGCACGTTTGCCCGACGGGTCACGCCAAGATGGTGGACCTGGATGATGTTGAACTGCGTCACAACGAGATCCTGCTCGGGCCGAATAGTGCAATCCGCATCCCCACCATGCAGGCGATTCCGAATTCGCCGATCATCGACACCGAAATCTGCATCCACTTCAGAACCGGCGGCTGCAAGGTCTGCGAGCAGGTCTGCGAGCCGGAGGCGGTTAACTTCGACGACGTTGAAGAAGAGCTTGAGTTAGAAGTGGGCAGCGTGATTCTGGCTACGGGTTACAAGGAATTCGATCCACGGCCGATGAAGCAATACGGTTACGGGAAGTATCCGAATGTGATCACCGGGCTCGAATTCGAAAGGATGAACTGCGCCAGCGGAGCCACCAGCGGCCAGATAGTCTGCAATGACGGCAAAACGCCGGAAAGCCTGGCGATCCTGCACTGCATCGGCAGCCGCGACAAGAACTACAACGCCTACTGCAGCCGCGTCTGCTGCATGTATGCTCTGAAGTTCGCCCACCTCGTGAAAGAGAAGACAGAGGCCGAAGTCTACGACCTCTACATCGATATGCGTTGCCCGGGTAAGGGATACGAGGAGTTTTACGACAGGCTGCTGCACGAGGACATCCGCTTCATCCGCGGCAAGGGCGCGGAGGTCAGCAACTTCCCCGTCTACGAAGGCGAGGAGGGCAAGCTGATCGTCAGCGTGGAGGACACACTGATCGGAACGATCCGGCGGATTCCCGTCGACATGGTGGTCCTCTGCGGCGCTCTCGAGGCGCAGACCGACGCCAAGGAATTCTCCCGCCTGTTTGGCGTCTCGACCGATAAATACGGCTGGATGATCGAGAAGCACCCCAAGCTGGCGCCGGTTGAGACGGTCAGCGACGGAGTCTTCATCGCCGGCTGCGCCCAGGGTCCGAAGGACATCCCCGATACGGTCGCCCAGGGGAGCGCGGCTGCGTCGATGGCCCTGCAGAACATCAACAAGGGCGAGGTCGAGCTGGAAGGCTATTTCGCGATCGTCGACGAGGAATTGTGCAGCGGCTGCCGCGTCTGCAACGACCTCTGCCCCTACGGGGCGATAATCTTCGACGAGGAGGAGAAAGTGAGCCGGGTTCAGGAGGCGCTCTGCAAGTCCTGTGGCACTTGCGTTAGTGCCTGCCCGTCCTCAGCGATAATCGGCAAACATTTCACCGATCAGCAAATAATGGCTGAACTTGAGGGAATTTTGTCATGAGTTTTGAACCGAGGATAGTTGGATTCCTCTGTAATTGGTGTTCCTACACCGGAGCCGATCTGGCCGGTACCTCCCGTCTCGATTATCTGCCCAACTGCCGGGTGATTCGCGTGATGTGCTCGGGCAGGGTCGATCCCACGTTCATCGTCAAGGCATTTGCGATGGGCGCTGACGGAGTGCTGGTGAGCGGCTGCCATCCCGGTGACTGCCATTACCTTGAGGGGAACTACAAGACTATGCGGCGGATCCCGCTGCTGAGGATGATGCTCGAGCAGTTCGGGATCGAGCCGGAGAGGCTGCGCCTGACGTTCGTCAGCGCTAGCGAAGGGGAGTTGTGGGCACAGGTGGTCGATGAATTCACAGAGACCGTCAGATCGCTTGGCCCGCTGGGTATGGACAAGATCGCCAGCGGCGGGGAGGTCGAGATCCCCGTTGAGGCCGTAGCCGAAGGAGCGTGATGATGGCGAAACCGAAAGCTGCGTTTTATTGGGCGGCGAGCTGTGGCGGCTGCGAGATCTCACTCCTGGCTATCCACGAGAAAATCGTGGAGGTCGCCTCAGCGGTCGACATCGTTTTCTGGCCCGTCGCCATCGACGTCAAGTACAAGGACGTGGAGGCGATGGAAGACAAGTCCATCGACCTGTGCATGTTCAACGGGGCGATCCGCACGTCGGAGAACGAGCACTTGGCCAAGCTGCTGCGCCGTAAGAGCAAGATCATGGTGGCGCACGGTTCGTGTGCGCACACCGGCGGCATCCCGGGCCTGGCGAACTTCACGACCAAAGAGGAAATATTCAACCGTGCCTACATCGATAACCCATCCATCGATAATCCCGACGGCATCGTGCCCCAGGAGAAAACCGACGTGCCCGAGGGCGAGCTGGTGTTGCCCAAGTTCTTCAACACCGTAAAAACGCTGGCGCAGACGGTCGATGTTGACTACTTCATGCCAGGCTGCCCTCCGGTTCCCGAGCAGACGCTCAACGTCTTCACGGCGATTCTCGAGGGCAAGCTGCCGCCGGCCGGAACGGTGATCGGAAGGGATGAGAAGACGGTCTGCGACCAGTGCAAGCACGAGCCTCAGCAGAAAAACATCAAGGAGATCAAGCGGCCGCACGAGGTGATCATCGATCCCGACGAGTGCATCCTCGAGCAGGGAGTGATCTGCATGGGGCCCGCAACGATGGCAGGCTGCGGGGCCCAGTGCACCAGCGCCGATATGCCGTGCCGTGGTTGCTACGGACCACCTCTGGGCGTCTCCGACCAGGGAGCAAAGATGTGCAGCGCGTTGGCATCGATAATCGATAGCAACGACGAGGAGGAGATCGCGCGGATAATCGAAACCGTTGTTGATCCGGCAGGGACTTTCTATCGTTTCGGTCTCCCCTACTCGACCCTGAGGAGGACACGGACATGACGAAACGCTACACTATCGATCCGATAACCCGCCTCGAAGGGCACGGCAGAATAGAGATCTTCGTCGACGACGACGGCGAAGTGGAAAACGTTTACCTGCAGATCCCCGAGCTGCGCGGTTTCGAGCGCTTCTGCGAAGGGCGCCCGGTGGAAGAATTGCCGCGGATTACGCCGCGGATCTGCGGCGTCTGCCCCGAAGCTCACCACATGGCCAGCTCAAAGGCTGCCGACGCCGTCTACAACCTCGACATCCCCTCAGCCGCCAAGAAACTGCGCGAACTGTTCTACAACTGCTTCTACGTTACTGACCACGCCGTGCACTTCTATATACTTGCCGGGCCCGACTTCATTATGGGCCCCGACGCCGAGCCTGCCGTGCGCAACATCCTTGGAGTAATCGGCAAAGTCGGCATGGAAGTGGCCGGCAAGCTGATCGAAGCGCGCAAACGCTGTGAGGATGTGCTGGTCTACCTGGGCGGCAAGCAGGTGCACCAGGTTTGCGGCCTGCCCGGAGGCATGAGCAAGGCGCTCGACAAGGAAAAGCACAAGGAATTCCTCGAGCATGCCGCATACTGTGTCGAGTTCGGCAAGTTCACCATCCAGCTGTTCAAGGACATCGTGCTGGCAAACCAGGCATACGTTGACTTGATTCTCAGCGACGACTACGCCAACAACACGCACAACATGGGCGTCGTCGACGAGAACAACAAGGTGAACTTCTACCACGGCGACATCCGCGTCACCGACCCCGAAGGCAACGAGGTGGTCAAATTCAAACCGGAAGCTTACATGGACAACATCGCCGAACATGTCGAGCCATGGAGCTATCTAAAATTCCCCTATATCAAGAAGATAGGCTGGAAGGGCTTCGTCGACGGCAAGGAAAGCGGTGTTTACAAGGCCTCGCCTCTCGGCCGCCTCAACGCCTCCGACGGCATGGCCACGCCGATAGCCCAGGAAGCGTATGAGGCTTTCTACGCTACTCTGGGCGGCGATCCGGTGAACGCGACGCTGGCGACGCACTGGGCGCGAGTGATCGAGCTGATGTATGCCGCCGAGCGCTTCAAGGAACTCTGCGAAGACCCGGAGATCACCGATCCGGTGGTGAAGAAGGTTCCGGAGGAAACGCCTTCGGAGGGCGTCGGCGTGGTCGAATCGCCGCGTGGCACCCTTTACCACCATTACGTCACCGACGAGCGCGGCATTATCAAACGCGCCAACCTGATTGTCGGCACCACGAACAACAACGCCTCGATCAGCCTCAGCCTCAAGAAGGCGGCCAAGGCCCTCTTCGGCAAAGGCAAAGAGGTCACCGAGGCGACTCTCAACATGGTGGAAATGGCCTTCCGGGCGTACGATCCATGCTTTGGATGCGCGACGCACACGCTGCCGGGCGAGATGCCGCTGGAGGTTAACATACGAGACAAGAACGGCAATATAATTGAGTCGTACAGGAAGTAAATAGAGTCGTATACAATTGGCGGCGGCGGGCGCGCGGAGCTCGCCGCCGACTGTTTTTATTATACTTCAGGTGTTTTTTCACGTCCGGCGGAGTGAACATGCAAACCCTGGTTCTAGGGCTGGGAAACAAGCTGCTGAGCGATGATGCAGTCGGTCTGCTTGTCGCCCAGGAGGTCAGGGAGGCTGTTGCAGACCGAGAAGACATCGTTGTGAAGTGTGGCGAGGTGGCCGGATTCAGGCTCGTTGATATGCTCGTCGGATACGACAAGGCAATCGTGGTCGACGCGATCATCAGTGACAAGGAGCCCCCAGGCGAGTGCTACTGGCTTGATCTCGCTGAACTGCGCCATCCCCTGAAAAACCTCTCGAATCACAACATGCATCTAGCCGACGCAATTGATATTGGTAACAAACTCGGACTGAAAATGCCTAAAGAGATGAAAGTCCTCGCCGTTGAGGTGGAAGATTGTTACACGCTGGCAGAAAATATCGGGCCGGTAGCCGCGAATGCCGTGGGTAAAGCAGCGGCGATGATCCTTGGAGAGCTTGGTTTGGAGCGTAATTCTCCCACGAATGAGATTTAAAACTGTCTACAGCCAGATAATAGAAGACGGCGGAGCGACCGCCGCCTTCTTTAGCATGAGTTTCTGGAGATTTATTTCCTCGTCGGGAAAGAGATTTTGTTTACGATCCACCACTTGCCGTCGATTTTTAGCATGTTGAAGTAATCGATGAATCGCACACGGTCGTTTTCCAGCCGCACCTTGGCCGATGCGGCATGCCCATCCACGTCAACATAGTAGACTTCAAAGTCCCAGTTGAGATCGGGATTGGCTTTTGACGGATCGAAGTAACCAAGATAAGTCTTCTTGTCAGTGATGCTTAGCTTGCCTTCCCTGATCGAGTAGAGGTGCCACTCTTCATGAAAAATCTGGTCGAGCAGTTTCGGATCGGAGCCCTTTTGCCCGCCGTAGTAGTAATCGGTGATCGCTTTCTTGATGACATCTTTTTCAGTGTTGTCTTCGACCGCCGTAAAAGCAGCTATGAAGCTGAAGAGCAGTACTGACGAGAGGATGAGCAGAGCGATTTTCTTCATTGCAACCTCCTGAAATAATGCTGAGTGAGAATCACCTACCTTTTTACTCCTTCAATCGTTGGGAGATCATCGCGCGATGAACATAACTATATTCATCAATCACCGAAGCAAATGTAAGCGGTCTTACGATATGTGACTTTTATCGCATATGACTGTGGCCCGCGAGTGTTTAAGGGCGGACCACAGAGTTACCTAGGATTAAGCCTCAGTTTCGGTTGCAGCGGCCTTGTCGATCACGACTTTGCGCCTGTCGATCAGCGCGTAAACCGTCGGGATGACTACCAGGGTGAGCAGCGTCGAGCTGAGCAAGCCGGCGATGACCGTCCATGCCATCGGTGCCCTGATCTCCGCGCCGGCCCCGAGCCCCAGCGCCAGCGGCAACAGGCCCAGAACGGTTGTCAATGTGGTCATCAAAATCGGGCGTAGGCGCACCTTACCGGCCTCGATAATCGCCTCCATCTTATCCAGCCCGCGTTCGCGCAGCTGATTGATATAGTCGACGAGCACGATGGCGTTGTTGACCACGATACCGGCCAGCATGATGACTCCTATAAGGACCACAATACTTACCGGCGTGCCGACCAGAGCAAGGAAATAGACAACTCCGATCAGAGCAAGCGGGATGGTGAAGATGATGATGAATGGCTGCAGCAACGACTCGAACTGCGAAGCCATCACGATGTAGACAAGGAAAATGGCCAACGCCAACGCCCAGGCAAGCGAATTGCTCGATACTTCCATCTCCTCGGTCTGGCCGGTGATCTCGTAACGGTATTCAGGCAGCCAGCCGGAATCCATGCGAAGGCGTTGAAGACGCTGGTCGATCTGTTCCCTCGCGGTCCCGAGATCGATGTCCTTGAGATTCGAAGTTATCAGCGCTGTCCGCTCTTTGTCGATGCGGCGGATCTCGTTTGGCCCTTCCCGTGTAAGGATATTGGCTACCGTGCTCAGCTTGATTCTCTCTGTCTCCGTGGGGCGCAACTCTAGGTTTGACAGGTCGCTGTAATCCTTGATGTCGGCACGCTGCAGCCGCACGCGAATGTCGAACTGGCGGTCCTCCTTGCGAAATTCGCCGGCTAAGCGGCCCTCAACCATGTCGCGGACGCTCCGTGCCGTATCGGCGATATCCATGTTGTAGAGCTTGAGCTTGTCGCGGTCGTAGAGAATCTGCAACTCGGGGTTACCGGGCTGAACCGTGTTCTTCAAGTCGGTAAGGCCTTCGATCTGCTCCATCGCGAGAATGGCCTCGTTCGAGTATTGCTTGAGGAACTGGCGCTCCGGACCCTTGATTTCTACCTCGATCGGCGTCTTGAAGCTGAACAGCACCGGCCTGTCGAATGTCACCGATGTTAGGCCCGGAATCAGGGTAAGGCGTTCGCGGATGAGATTGATCGCCCGCTCTTCGGCGCCCTGGATTTCCTCCTGCTCGGCGAGGCGGACTGTGACCACCGCAGTGTTTTCACCCTCGTCGCTGCGCGTGTTGGATTCCTTCTCCGCGCCCACAACGGTAGCGGTAGTCTCGAAGGCGCTGCCATTCCCTCCGTTCATGCCCTGAAGCGATTCTCTGATGGCGTTCTCAACCTCCCGTGTCAGCTCGTTCGTACGCTCGATATCGGTGCCGACCGGGGCCTTGATCCTCACATTGAACTCTCCCTGGTGGACCTCCGGAATCAGGTTCGATTTGAGCCCGAACATCAAGCTGCCGGCATGCACAGCGATGATAATAACTATGGCGATGACAGCGATCTGGTTCTTCAGCGACCAACTAATCAGATAAGGATATCCGGCGTTGATGCCGTCGATGATCTTGCCGAAGACGAAAAGTATCGGCTTGAGAATCCAGCCCACGACAAAGCCGATGGCTCCGAACATCAGACGCAGAACGTAGAACAACACCAGGATAGCAATCCTGAACAGCTTTCCGAAGGCTTCAAGAGCGAAGTGAATGACGAATATCAGGCCTATATACAAATGGACTGGGATAACGGTAAATACTCGAATCACCTTGCCGAACCAGCCGAGCTTCTTGCCCCAGTATTTGTTGAACCGCTCCGCCGTCAGTACAGCCGAGTTGAACGGCCGTCCCAGCAAATCCAACACCAAATCCACGATGAATAAGGCTGTAAACAAGGCGTGATGCGGTAAGAACAGAATGTATTTGGCAGGCGATGCCAGCAGGCCCTTCTCGTGAGCCCAAAACCGCCTGATCCTGCCGGTGAAAAGCCCCCAAGCCTTGATTCGGCCGAATATTTTAAGTTCTTTGCTGGCGAAATCGAACGGTACTTGCCGCGAAGCCAGCATGGGAATGAAGAAGAGCGCGCAGAGCAGGGCTGCAAGCAGAGAGAAAACGACCGCCAGCGACATGTCTCCGAACACCTGGCCCGCTACACCTTCGACGAAAACAATCGGGGCGAAAACGGCGATCGTGGTCAGCGTCGAAGCGATGACGGCTCCGCCTACCTCGCCCGTGCCGCGGACAACCGCCTCGATCAGCGAATCACCTTCCTCGCGGCAGCGGAAAACCGACTCGAGCACGACGATCGAGCTGTCGACCAGCATGCCTATGCCCAGCGCCAGGCCGCCCAGCGACATGATGTTGAGCGAGACACCGAAAAGCATCATCGGTGCAAAGGTCGCCACGACGGACAGCGGGATAGTCAGGCCGATGATAATTGTCGACTTGAAACTGCGCAGGAACAGGAAAAGGATGATTATTGCGAGAATACCGCCGATGACGGCGTTGCTCAGCACTTCATCGATAGAGCTCTGAATGAAGATCGACTGGTCGGTGAGAACGTCGAATTTCCAGCCCAGGCCCTTGATTTCGAAAGCGAGGAATGCGGGGGGGGGTATCTGCTGCATACCTCCGCCCGGGCCTCCCTGTCGCCTGCCTTCTTCACTGCGCTCTGGCTGCGTGGTTTCGCCTTCCTGAGCCTTACGCATCATCTCTTCGTATCGCTCGGCTTCGAGCCTCTCCTGCTCCGTGCCGAAGATACGTTCGCCAACGAGACGGGCGACTTCCACTATGTTGGCGTCGGCCTCCTTGAATATCTGCAATTCGACGCTCGGCTGCTCGTCGACGCGTGTGTAGATCTCGCGTTCCTTGTTCTCCCAGCGAACGTTGGCCAACTCGTTGAGCCTGATTTCCACGCCGTTGCGGCGATCGATGATCAAGTTGCGTATCGTATCGAGATCCTTGAACTCGTTGAGCACCCGCACCTGGAATTCGGTATCTCCTTCACGCAGATCTCCTCCGGGCATGTTTATATTGCCGCTCTGAACCCGGTTGATGACCTGCTGCGGGCTGATGCGCTTGGCGCGCAGGGCGTCGATATCCAGATCTATCAGAAGCTCACGCTCCAGGCCGCCCCTGATCCGGACGGCCGCTACACCCTCGACAGCCTCGATCTTGTCGCGGATCTCATATTCGGCGTGCTCGCGCAGCCGCATCGCCATTTCCTTGTCGGTAATCCCCTCTTCGTTTTCCGTGGCGAACAGGGCGATGCGCATGATGGGATCGAGCGACGGATCGTATCGAAGGATTATCGGCGACCTCGCCTCTTCAGGCAGGATTAGCTGGTCGAGCTTCTCGCGTACGTCCGCAGTGGCCGTGTTCATGTCGGTTTTCCAACCGAACTCGAGGATTACGTCGGAGAGGCCCGCCTTGGATATGGAGCTCAAATTGACAAGATTGTCGACCGAGGCGATGGCATCCTCGATCCTGCGTGTGACGTCGTTTTCGACGTCTTCAGGAGCCGTGCCGGGATACTCCGTCCTAATCGTTAGCGACGGGTAAGTGATATCAGGCATTAGGTTTAGGGGCAGCCTGCGGTAGCTGAGAAGTCCGAAAACGAATATGCCGATAACTATCATCAGGATCGCAACCGGGCGGGTGGTGGTGACTCTGAAGCTCTCCCTGATCTGGCCCTTTGTTTTTCTGATATTCGTGCCGATGTTTTCCACTTTTGTTACCTGTAGAATTTAGATTGGAGACTGCAAAGGCCGATCAGCCTTCCGAGGCCGCGTTGCGTTCGCCCTCGCCGGGTCTTTCCTCATCCACCAGGCGAACCTTCGTGCCATCCTTTAGCCCGGTCTGGCCGACCACGACAATCCTCTCGCCTTCATCCAGGCCCGAAAGTGACTCAACGAAATCGGTGTCGGAATAACCGGGGCTGAGCGTGAGCCTGCGAGCTTTTTCCTCGCGGATTACGAAAATGTACATCCGGTTCTCGTCATAGAGAATGGCACTCTTGGGTATCAGGATGGTGTCGGTATGCGTGTCGGTGATCAGCTTTACCCTGACATACATCCCGGGGCGCAGCAACCTTGCAGGGTCTTGGTATTGAATCGTGATCTTTATCGTATTCGTCTGCGGATCCACAACGGGAGAGATTCGCTTTATGCCGCCGGTAAATTCCCTGCCCGGCAGCGACTCGGTTGTTATCAGGGCGCTTGTGCTCCTGCCCTTCTCGGCAACCATCAAAAAATAATCGCTTTCGGGAATATGGATATTTACCACAAGGCTCCTGGGATCGAACAGCGTGTAGAGCTTCACCGACGGATCGACTTTCTGCCCGAGGCGAACCAGCCGTTCAGAGACGATGCCGTTGATCGTGGATATGATGTTGGTGTATTCCAGCGAGGTTTTCTTCTGTTCCCAGTCGATTCTCGCCTGTTCGAATTCATACTCGGCGTTGATAAGGTCGTTTTCGGCGAGGACTTTTCTCTCAACCTGGTGCTTGATCCTCTCGAGATCGCGCTCGGCTTTCTCCATCATCGACTTGGCCTTCGACTCGGCCAGCCTCAGTTCCTCGTCCTCGAGCTTGCAGAGCGGCTTGTCCTTGCCTATGGTATCGCCCTCCTCCGCATTGAGCTCGGTTACCGTGCCGGTGACTCGCGAGTAGATGTCGACCGTCTGCTCCGCCTCGATCACTGCCGTCGAGAGGATGCCGGTGGCTATATCTCCCCGGGAGACGGCGATCGTTCGGACGGGAACTCCACCCTGCTGTTGAAATTCACCTTGTTCCCCGCTTTCGCCGGATTCCTCGCCATTGGCGCGTTGTTGCCCATTGTTTTCTGATTGTTGATCGGAGGAATTGTCGTCCCCTGAGCCTCCGCCGCCACACGCACCAAGCGCCAGGATTAGAGAAAGCAGAGTCGGCAGGATAATAAACCTATAAGTTCTTTTGCCCTTCATTTGCTCTCCGCTGGTTATCGGTTACTCTCTTCCCACTCGACACTAGAATACGATAAGGTCGAGTCAAAAGTTCGTATTTCACGCCGCCCGTTAGTTTTATACGATCTTGGATCAATTGTCATTCGTCCAGGCACCCTTAAGGTTCTTGCTAGGCCGACCTCTTTGCGGCTAGAATGAATCTCCTTGGGCCCCCCTAGCTCAACGGACAGAGCGGCGGCCTCCGGAGCCGTAGATAGAGGTTCGATTCCTCTGGGGGGTACCACTTCCCCCTCCCTGCCATACTGTTTGTCGCCATTCACATCGTTTTGGTTTTTTTAGCCTGGAAGCAACCTATCCGCATTTTATCTAGTCATAATTTGTAGACGTAGTTGTAGCCATAATTCATCGACAACTGAATCTCCAGAAGAATTTTAACCGCGACCAAAAAAGAAAATAGAAATTTGCAGGATAAAAAGGGAAACCTTCCAAGTTAACCGCGCGAATCCAGGGTCGGAGGGCAATGGTATGAAAACGACTGCACTCAGTGCGATTTCTCTGGTTCTTGTGCTTGCACTAACTACGGTGGTCACGGCTCAATCCGGCAATGAAACAAGTGGTGGGACTGTTGATAATCCATACTTATTGACTTGCACTGAAACGGATATAAAAATCGACGGAGTGCTCGATGAGCAGGCATGGCAAAAAGCTCTGAGGCTGGAGCTTAATTACGAGATTCGACCAGGCGAAAATATCGTGCCGCTGGTCAAGACCGAAGTCTTTGTAACCTACAATAAAAGCTATTTCTATGCGGCTTTCCGATGCTACGATCCCGACCCGGCCTCGATCCGGGCTCGTTACCGTGACCATGATGGCTGCACGGCCGATGATATGGTCAGCGTTATTCTGGACACCTTCAATGACGAGCGCCGCGGATACCTTCTGATGATGAATCCGCGCGGCGCTCAATACGACGCGATAAAAACTGAAAGTGGCGAGGATTCCAGTTGGGATGCGATCTGGGATTGCGCGGGCAGGATCCACGATTGGGGATGGTCCGCCGAAATGGAAATCCCGTTTTCTTCACTGCGCTTTCAGCACAGCGAAAGCGCGCAGGTTTGGGGCTTCGATCTCCGGCGAGTTCATCCACGCAATTATCGCCGTATTTTCGGAACAACCCCTCTGGAAAAAGGTAACAACTGCTTTTACTGCCAACTACCGAAATTCAGCGGCTTTGAAGGCGTTTCCCCGGGCAGGAACATAGAGATCAATCCGACGATTACAGCCGTGCGCACGGATGAGCGCCGGGGACTGCCGGACGGCGATTTCGAGAAACTCGATCAGAATGCCGATTTTGGGCTGACGACAAAATGGGGCATCACGCCGAACATGACCTTCAGTGCTTCTCTCAATCCAGACTTCTCTCAGATCGAGGCCGACTCGCTGCAGCTTGATATCAACCAGCCTTTCGCCCTCTACTACCAGGAGAAGCGGCCTTTCTTCACTGAGGGCACAGATTTCTTCAACAGCAGATTGAAAGTCATCCACACCCGCACGATGCGCGATCCCAATTGGGGCCTGAAGCTGACCGGCAAGACGGGAACCAACACCATCGGCGCCTACGTCGTCAGGGACAACCTGACGAACATCATCTTCCCGGGAAGCCAGCACTCCGATTCGGTATCCCTGCCGATGGAATCCACAGCCTCCGTATTCCGCTACAAGAGGGACATAAGCAACAAGTACACCCTGGGCGCGATCGTCACCGACCGCGAGGGTGGCGATTACTTCAACCGGGTATACGGCTTCGACGGCGATTTCCGAGTTACTGACGCCGACTTCATCCAGGCGCAGATTCTCGTCTCGAGCACGCGATATCCTGAAGAGACAGCACGGGGTTTCGCGCAGGAGCCTGATAGTTTCAGCGGCTCCGCCATGGCTTTCAGATATTTGCATTCAACCAGGAACCTGCAGACAAATATCAGGTATACGGGCATAAGCGAGAACTTCAGAGCCGATTTGGGATACATGCCCCAGGTTAACTACGACTTGTTTTCCGGCTACGTGATACCCAGATGGTACGGCAAGCCCGGCAGCTGGTGGTCTGAAATATCGATCGGACTGGAGCTTGATTACTTTGCGGAGCGCAACGGCACGCCGCTTGACAGAAATTTCAGTTACTGGATTGACATCGACGCCGCGATGCAAACATACATCGAGTTATCCGGATTTGTGAAAAACGAGTTGTATAACGGGACCGAATTCAAGAGAAACGGCAACACGGTTTCATTCAGATTCAGACCAAGTGGGAGCTTGAGCATTGGCACGAGTGTTTTTCTCGGTGATGGAATCGACTATGCCAACACCAGGCCGGCGGAGGTTTTCAGCATCAGCCCGGAGATCACTTATAATATCGGGGCTCACTTACGGTTGGACTTCTCTCATAATTACGAACGCCTGGACGTCGAGTCGGGCCGCTTATATGCCGCCAACATCAGTCAGTTAACGGCGGTCTACCAGCTCAACAGGAGATCTTTCTTCCGTTCGATACTTCAGTATGTCAATTACGATTACACCTCTTCCCTTTACCTTGTCCCTCGAGATCCTGCGTTCAGCCGCCTGTTCACCCAAGCGCTGTTCTCATACAAGATCAACCCGTTCACCGTGCTCTTCTTAGGGTACAGCGATAATTACTACGGAAACCAGAATTACGGCCTTACTCAGGCGAACCGCACATTCTTCGTCAAGCTGGGATACGCCTGGACGCTGTAGCTCAAAAAATCTGGAACTTCCTCACTGTTAAAATCATTTGGTGAGGTGCACACTTCGCCGCCTCCCTCCGGAGTGGTGTATGAGGTGGGCGAATTGTTGCGTTGGGTGGTATCCTAAGCGCTGGATTCACTGACAAGATTATGTCTGATAAGAAGAAAAAATACGTACTTCGCGACGACGTAGCGCTGCCGAAGCCCGAGGTGGAGTTCACCTACCGCGACGAGCTGAACGACGCGCAATTCGAAGCGGTCTCGGCTCTGGATGGGCCGGTGCTGGTGATTGCCGGAGCGGGCAGCGGCAAGACGCGAACGCTGGTTTACCGCCTCGCCTACATGGTCGAGCGGGGCATCCGGCCTGAGGAGGTCCTGCTGCTGACATTCACCCGCCGGTCGGCCGAGGAGATGCTGCGGCGTGCGGCCGGGCTTGTCAGCGGCGAATTCGGGCGGATAGAAGGCGGCACGTTTCATTCCGTCGCCGCGGCAATCCTCCGCCGGAACGCTGAAGTCATCAAATATCCCAACAACTTCACCATACTCGATATCGCCGACAGCATGGAACTGATCGGGCGTTGCCGCTCCGCCGCCGGCATCGACTTCAAGCAACGCCGCTTCCCCCGCCGCCAGACGCTGCAGAAGCTGTTCAGCAAGGCAGTCAACAAGGACATGCCGCTGGAAATGATCGTCTATGACGATTTCCCCCACTACGTCGAGTTCATCGAACCGATGGAGGCCATCAGGGCCGAATTCGAGAAGGTCAAGGCCGAGCGCGGCATGATGGATTTCGACGATCTGCTTATCAAGCTGATCGAGCTGCTGGAGAAAAACGAGGCGATCCGCAAGAAGCTTCAGCGGCAATACCGCTACATCATGGTCGACGAATACCAGGACACCAACCCGATGCAGGACCGCATCGTGCAACTGCTCGCCGGAGAGAAGGGCAACATCATGGTCGTCGGCGACGACAGCCAGAGCATATACGCCTTCCGCGGAGCCGACTTCCGCAACATCCTCGAATTCCCCAAGCGTTTTCCGGGCGCGCGCATCATCAAGCTGGAGGTCAATTATCGCAGCACGCAGCAGATACTAAACGTCGCCAACGCCACCATCGACAAGGCGGTTGAGAAATATACGAAGATTCTGACCGCAAAACGCGGTAGCGGCCCCAAGCCGGTGATCATCCCCGCCGAGGACGAGTCGTATCAGAGCCGCTTCATCGCTCAGAAGATGCTCGAGCACCGCGAGGAGGGCATCGAGCTGAGCCAGATGGCGGTGCTCTTCCGCTCGTCGTACCTCAGCTCCGACCTGGAGATCGAGCTGGGGCGGCGCAACATCCCCTACGTCAAGCGCGGCGGCATGCGTTTCTTCGAGAGCGCGCACATAAAGGATCTCGTGGCGCACCTGCGATTGCTCGCAAACCCGACTGATGAGCTGGCCTGGTCGCGTTCGCTCCGCCTGATCGACGGCGTCGGACCGGCCACCATCGACATTCTGCTCGGCTCGATCCTCTCCGGACCCGAGCCGTTAGCTGCCCTGCTCAAGGCCGAGCGGCCGAAAACCGAATCGTTCCAACGCTACCGCACCCTGATGGTCGACCTCTGGCGCAGGCGCGACTCGGCATCCCCCTCGGAGTTGCTGAGCGTCGCACACGAGTATTACGAGCCGATACTCAAGGACAGGTTCGACAACTATCCGCAGCGGATCAGGGATATCCAGCACCTGATCGGCATCTCTAACCGCTACCGCAGCCTCTCGTCGTTCGTCACCGATCTCTCGATCGAGCCGCAGGACCGCTTCGCCGAAACCGGCGACGAGACCGATCCCGACAGCGAGAAACTGACGATCTCAACCATCCATAGCGCCAAAGGCCTGGAGTGGCAGGTTGTCTTCCTTATCTGGGCGATCGAGGGCCGCTTCCCCAGCACCTTCAGCGTCCGAAGCGACGACCAGCTCGAGGAGGAGCGCCGCCTTTTCTACGTCTGCACCACCCGCGCCAAGGAATATCTCTACGTCACCTACCCTATTAATATCTACGACAGACAGACGAGGGTGATGTGCCAGCCTTCCCGCTTCGTCGAGGAGTTGTCGCTCGATCTTTACGACCAGTGGGATCTGACGGAGGGACGCGACGAGGACGATGACGAGGAGGAAGGCGCTATCCACTGAGGAGCGGCGCATGGAGCAGCAGGCGGAAGAAAAAGGAATCCTCGCGGTAATCACAGGCGACGGCAAGGGCAAGACCACCAGCGCGATCGGCACCGCCGTGCGCGCCATCGGTTACGGCCACAAGGTGATCATGATCCAGTTCATCAAGGGCGACTGGCACTACGGCGAAATCGACGGCATCGGGCGGCTGGCGCCCGACTTCGTGCTCGAGCGTGCAGGCCTCGGCTTCTACAAGATCATGGGCGACGACAGGCCCGAGGAGGCTCACAAGGAGGCGGCCCACAAGGGCCTCGAGCGCGCTGAACAGGTCATCACCTCGGGCGAATACCAGCTCGTGATCCTCGATGAGATCAACAACGCCGTGAAGGAGGGCCTGCTGACGATCGAGCAGGTTCTGGAGGTGGTCGACAAGAAGCCGCCCCTGCTTCACCTCATTCTCACCGGTCGCGATGCCCACCCGAAGCTGATTGAGAAAGCGGATCTTGTGAGCGAAGTCCGCGAGTTAAAGCATCCCTTTAAGAAAGGCATCCTGGCGCAGAAGGGGTTCGATTTCTAGGTCACCCGCCTTGCGAAGCGGAAGAAACCGCTGAGTCTTGAGCTGAATTGTGGCGAGCCGGGATCGAGCGATTCCCGTTGTACACAGCCGTTGCTCATCGAGGCATGGATCAGAGAAGCCCCGCCGATCGAGATCGCCATGTGGTCGATCCGTTCTTTCTCCGCGAAGAACAGCAGATCGCCCGCTTGAAGGCTTTCCCAGTTCCGGGATACCTCCAGTTCCTGCCCTTCGCCCGCCTGCTGGAAGGAATTCCTCGGCAACAGAACGCCGTGCAGTCGGAAGATCAACTGCGTCAGGCCGCTGCAGTCCACCGCCAGCGATGAAGTGCCGCCCCATGAATAAGGGATACCCATGTATGCTTTGGCAAGGGATCTGACATTTTCCGGGCTGGGAGTGGGCAGCTTGCCGGCCTCCAGGCAAATCCGTGAAGGCAACCAGCCTTTGGTGCCGTCGGGGAGAAGAACTTCTGCCCACTCTCCATCCCCACCGACCCTTATCAGCCGGCTGCCGTCGGTGACGATCATCAGGGTCTCGGCGCCGGGCATCGGTTGCGACTGGCAGCGTGCTATAAGCGTCCTGGCGATTATCGGTTCTTCACTTGTAAACAACGCGTTGTCTTTACCGATGAGGGCCAGCGAGCCTTGCTGAATCCAGCCTCGCGATCCCTCGTCGAAACGGCAGTGCAGCCAGCGGCCCCGCTCCTCCTCTATCTCTACCGCATGGCCCAGGAGCGCCTGGCTAAATAGCTCGGAGCGTTGATCGGGCTCGACCCGGATGTTGGCTACCGCTGATCTGACGAGTGCGTCTGTGCGCATGGGCGGAGTCTAGCACAACTGCCTGTAGCCTGATACTGCTGGACCGCACTCGCGCTGGTCGGTAGAATCCGGTGACATGGCAGACAGTTTACCGAAGATTATTCTGGCCTCGGCCTCACCACGCCGGGCTGAACTGCTACGTGGAATTGGCGTGAAATTCGAGATTCGGCCGGTTGAGGTGGACGAGAAACCGCGTAATCGCGAGCCGCCGCGCGAGTTCGCGCTAAGAATGGCGTCTGAGAAGGCGGAGGGGGGCCGAAAAGCCGGGGATGAGCTCGTCATCGGTTGCGACACGGTGGTTGTTGTAGACGAAAACATCCTCGGCAAACCTGGTGATGCCGGAGAGGCCCGGGCGATGCTCAGAATGCTGAGCGGCAGAAGTCATAAAGTGATAACTGCGGTCGCTGTTGCAGGCGACCGGCTGATCGTTGATTGCGCAGAAACCACAGTGGAATTCGGTCCTCTCGATGAAGAGAAAATCGCCTGGTACGTGGATTCAGGCGAGCCGATGGACAAGGCCGGCGCCTACGGCATTCAAGGCCTGGCGGCTGTCTTCGTACGCCGCATCGATGGCCCTTACGACAACGTCGTCGGCCTGCCGGTGAACCTGTTGGCGCGCCTGTTGCAAAGCATCGGATACATGATGGTTGACTTGATCAGGCACGATCGGGATAAAGTGTAATAGGGTTCCAGGGGATTGCGAGAAATCTAGTCTTCTTCGGATCGTCCCACTATCACTTTCGCAGGGCGAATCAGGGTATCGCCGGCTATATAGCCGCGCTGCAGTTCTTCGAGGACGATTCCACCCATCTCTCGAGGGGCTTCACGCGTCATAACCGCCTCATGACGCTCAGGGTCGAAAGGCTGATCCACGGCAATCATTTTTTCCACGCCGAGTTTACCGAGCCGGGCGAGCAGGTCGTCGCGGGTCAGTTTCACGCCTTCCAGGAGAGACTTGTTTTCCTCAGTCTCTTCCGCGGAAACAAGCGCTGCATCAAGGTGATCCATTACGCCGAGCAGTATTTCAGCCAAGCGGTGTTTTTCTTGCTGCAGCCGGCGCTCCATCTCATCGGTGAGCCGGCGCCTGAAAGAAGATTGTTCATTCTCAAGCTGTTGCAGCCGTTCCTTGAGCTTTTCTTTCTGCGTCTCCATTTGAAGCTGCAACTGTTCCACATAGCTGGGCAGATCGCTCCTGCGCGGCGCACGCTCGCCTTCCTTCTTTTCTCCGGTCTCTTTGCGGGCCCAGAAGCGCTTGTCAGAAACCTTGAATTCCGGCTCGCCTTCGGGAGTCTTTATTTCATCCATAAGTCAATCGCCGGTTTTCTTAAATGACTTGATTTCCAGCTCGAGGTTCCTCTCGTTACGCCAGTTATTAAAAAAGATGCTGTAAATCAGATCGATGAAATCACCCTCGCGCAGATCGGCCATCTCAGCAGCCATGTTCCACGCCAGAGCGGTCATGTATTTGCCGCCCTGCTCCAGTCTCAATTTCACATGCTTCTCTTTCAGAATTCGCGGCTGGAGCGCTATCCTGACGCTTTTAGCCAACAGCAATGGATTCGGATTGCCGTAGCCGAGAGGCTCGAAGAAGGCGAACTGCTCTTCGAAATCTTCATCGATATCCGAGAAAGAGGCCTCCGCGTCGATGGCGAATTCCTGCTGCAAATCGCTGTCCTTTAGCTTGGAGAGGGCCACCTTTTCCAAACGTCGCCTCATCTCCGGGATGAGCCCCGCCGGCAACTCGAAACCCGCAGCCATCGCATGGCCGCCGAAACGGTTCATCAGGTCCTCACACTCCGCCAGTGCTTCCAGCAAGTGGAATCCGGTAATGCTTCTGCCGGAGCCGATTCCAAGCCCCTCCTCGATGGCGATTGCCAACGCAGGGCGGCGATAGTTGTCGACAAGTTTGGACGCAACTATGCCCACTATTCCTTTGTGCCAGCGCTCGTCACCGAGCACCAGGATCTTCTGTGAGCTCATTTCCGGCTGATTCTCTATTGCTTCGATCGCCTGCTCGACCATGCTGTCCACAAGTCGCTGGCGCTCCCGGTTGAGGGTATCCATGGTGTTGGCGATATCGTCGGCCTGGGAGCGCTTGCGCGTGAAGAAGAGATCCATCGCGATGTCCTGGCGCCCGAAGCGGCCCATGGCGTTGATCCTTGGCGCGAGGCGGTAGCTGACGTCGTAAGCCGTAATGTCGGAATTGGCGAGGCCGGTGATATCAATCAGAGCTCGCAGGCCGATGTTCGGCGTGCCGGGCAGCAGTTGCAGGCCGTGGTGCGCGATAATCCTGTTCTCATCGACCAGCGGCACAACATCAGCGACGGTGCCGATGGCGCACATCCTCAGTAGCGACGGTAACTGCGGCTCCTCGTTGCAGTGCTGCTGCAGCGCGAGGATCAGCTTCATCGCGACACCCACACCGGCCAGGTCTTTGAACGGGTAGTTGCAGTCGCGTCTGTGCGGATCGAGGATGGCGACGGCGGCGGGAATCTTGTCCTCCGGCTGGTGGTGATCAGTGATTACTGTGTCGATTCCCAACGAAGCGGCGTAATCGACGGCTTCCACCGAAGTGATTCCGCAATCGCAGGTGATCAGTAGCGTCGCGCCTCGCTGCCGGGCCACCTCTACTCCATCGTTTCGCAGTCCGTAGCCTTCTTCGAGGCGATTAGGTATGAAGTGGGTGACTTCGGTGCCCATGGATTTCAACGTGTGAACCAGGATCGCTGTCGATGTAAGACCGTCAGTGTCGAAATCGCCGTGTATCAGTATCTTTTCGCGGTCACGTAGAGCCTTGATGGTTCGCTCGACGGCCTTGTCCATGTCCAGCATGAGGAAAGGATCGTGGAGCTGATCGAGCGAAGGCTTGAGGAATTTCTCGGCTTCTTGTGAGTCGGCTATTCCGCGGGCGCTGAGGATTCTTGCGATAACGGGATGGATTTCCAGCTCGACGCTAAGCTGCTCGGCCAACTCTTGCGAGTATTCAACAAAGGAATAGCGCCAATGGGTCATCGGCACCCCGAAAATAATATTGATATGCAGGAATCGCCGATGGGCCTCAACCGAGAGCTTCTTCGATAACAACGCCCATTTTACGGAACTTGCTGAAGCGATCCTCAATCAGCTCATTCTGACTGAGTTTTTTGAGCTCCTGCAGATCGTTGTATAGATACTCTGACAAGATCCCCGCCATCTGGGCGTGATCCGTATGAGCCCCGCCGGCCGGCTCGGGGATTATCTTGTCTACCACTTCCAATTCCAATAGGTCCTTCGACGAGAGCCTCATCGCGTCGGCAGCCTCAGGGGCATGGCTCGCGTCTTTCCAGAGAATGGCCGCGCAACCCTCGGGAGTGATCACCGAGTATATGGAGTTCTCCAGCATATTAACTCGATTGCCGATGGCTATCGCCAGTGCTCCACCGCTGCCGCCCTCGCCGGTAACGGTGACTAAAATCGGCACCGTCAACTTACCCATCTCCCGCAGGTTGTAGGCTATCGCCTCGGCCTGCCCCCTTTCCTCGGCGCCGATACCGGGGTAGGCGCCGGGCGTGTCGACAAGGGTGAGTATCGGGCGGCCGAATTTCTCCGCGATGCGCATGGTGCGCAGAGCCTTGCGGTAGCCCTCCGGGCGAGGCATCCCGAAGTTGCAGTGGAGTTTTTCTTTGGTGTCCCTGCCCTTCTGGTGGCCGATTATACAAACCGGTTCATCGCGGAAAAAACCAAAGCCGGCGACAATTGCGTGGTCGTCGGCATAGCGACGATCACCGTGTATTTCGAAAAAGTCGTCGATTAGTAGATTTATGTAATCGTAGGTGTAAGGGCGGCCGGGGGCTCGTGCCAATAGGGTTCTTTCCCAACGGGTAAGCCCTGAGAAAACCTCTTTACGCTTTTCACTGAGTTCGGAGCGAAGCTGCTCGATCTGTTCCTGGCGTTGACGGGACTCCGGGTAGCTCTCAAGCTCGCTGATTCGCTCCTCGAGCTCGGCTAACGGCCTCTCGAATTCGCCTGCTATCTTTCTCAATATAAAGCCTCTCCGAAGTGCACGGATATTAGCAAACCGGATGAAGCAGCGTCAAGGAGACGCTATCTCAGGTGTGTCGTAAGTGATTCTTATATTATCATCCCCCACGAGCTGCTGAAGGCGCGCCACCACGCCGTTGGTGGCTTTTATGTTGTAATAGCCGCCTGCAGATACCTCGACGTCGAACTCTCCCTTTTTCCTCAGCCTGATCTGCAATGCGGAGGAACCCCGGTTACCGCGGACGATCTCGATCAGCTCTCCGACGACTATTTCCTCCACCGAATCCATGTCTATGGTCAGCTTGACCGCTTTGGGATCCTTCGGGCGGACTTGAGAGAGCGGCACGATGCTGGTGGCCACCAGCCTGGCGTTTTCCGAGTCGTTTTCGGCGCGCCCTGTCACCAGGATAACCTCGTCGTTGTCCAGACGGCGGGCCGTGTCATCGAATACATCCGGAAAAACGACGGTTTCAACGCTTCCCGTGTCGTCCTCAAGCTGGAAAACCGCCATCGGCTTGCCCATCTTGGTTCTCATCCGGCGCATGCCTGTGATTATCCCGCCGACGGTCACAACCTCGCGGTTTTTCTCCTGCAACTGTTCGATTTTCGCGCTGGTGTTGGCTGCCAGCAGATCCTCGAACTGCTTCAAGGGATGCCCGCTGATGTAGAATCCGAGTACCTCCTTTTCGTTGGCCAGCCTCGTTTTCTCAGACCAATCGTCTACATTCGGAAGCTCCGCGCTCACCGAAGCAGTCGCCACATCGGCCGAACCGAAGAGGCTCTCCTGACCCGATATGCGGTCGCGAAGCGCTTTCTGACCCGATTCGAAAGCCTTGTCGATCACGGCTTGGAGCTGGGAACGGAAGGCACCGAAGCTGTCCATGCTGCCTGACTTTATCAATGCTTCCACCACGCGCTTGTTGACGGCCCGTAGGTCGGCGAGCTCGCAGAAGCGGAAAATGCTGTCGAAGGGGCCATTCGCCTCGCGCGACTGAACGATGGATTCGATCGCGTTTCTGCCGATACCCTTTATGGCACCCATTCCGAAACGTATCGATTCGCCCTCGACTGCAAAATGGGCAAAGCTCTTATTGACGTCGGGGGGTAGGATTTCTATGCCCATGTCGCGGCATTCGCCCAGATTTCGCTTTATCTTGTCGGTGTTCTCCATGTCGCTGCTGAGCAGCGCTGCCATGAAGAAGTGGGGATAGTGAGCCTTAAGGTACGCGGTTTGGTAGGCGATCAGAGCATAAGCGGTCGAGTGAGATTTGTTGAAGCCATAGCCGGAAAAGTAGGCCATAAGCTCGAACACCTCTTCGGCCTTGTTGTTGGATATCCCCCGCTCGACGGAGCCCTTGAGGAAATGAGACCGCTGCTGCGCCATCAATTTCTTTTTCTTCTTACCCATCGCGCGGCGGAGCAGGTCGGCCTCCCCCAGGCTGAAACCCGCAAGGCGACTGGCGATCTGCATCACCTGCTCCTGATAAAGGATGATGCCGAACGTCTCCTCGGTGATTTCCTCCATCTCCGGCAACAGGTATTCGACTTTCGTCTTGCGGTGCCGGCGCTTGATGTAATCGTCGATCAGGCCTCCCTTGATCGGCCCGGGCCGGTAAAGGGCGTTGAGTGCGCTGAGATCCTCCAACCGCTCCGGTTTCATCCGCATCAGGATGTCCCGCATGCCGGAGCTCTCGAACTGGAAGATGCCGCATGTCCTGCCGTCGCTGAGAAGTTTGTACGTTTTCTTGTCGTCGAGAGGGAGCTTCTCGATATCAATTTCCTGGCCTGTCGCCTCCCGGATGGCATCGACCGTATCCTGAATGACAGTCAGGGTGCGCAAACCGAGGAAATCCATCTTGATCAGACCGATTGATTCCACGTCGGTCATATCGTACTGGGTGGTGATTTCGTCTTTACTGCTCTTGTACAGCGGCAGGTAGTGAGGAAGTGGCTTGGGTGCGATCACCACGCCAGCCGCGTGGGTGGAGGCGTGGCGGGTCAGGCCCTCGAGCCTGCGGGCGATGTCGATGACGCTCCTGATTTGCGGATTGGTTTTATACAGTTCTGCGAGATCCGGCGACTCCTTCAGGGCTCTGTCGATGGTCACCCCGAGTTCCATCGGCACGAGCTTGGCAACGCGATCGACCTCCGCGTAAGGAACCTCCATCACTCTGCCGACGTCCCTGATTGCGTTGCGGGCCGCCAGCGTGCCGAAGGTAATGATCTGCGAGACGTTCTTCCAGCCGTATTTGTCCCTGACGTAATCGATCACCTCCCCTCGGCGGCGCATGCAGAAATCGATGTCGAAGTCCGGCATGGTAACGCGCTCGGGATTGATGAAGCGCTCGAACAGAAGGTTGAAGCGGATCGGATCGATGCCGGTGATCCCGAGGGAGTAAGCAACCAGGCTGCCAGCGCCCGAGCCGCGGCCCGGCCCCACGGGAATGCCCTTCTCCATGGCGAAGCGGATGAAATCCCAGACGATCAGGAAGTAGCCGCTGAAACCGGTCTGCTCGATCATTGCAATCTCGGCGTCAAGACGCTCCTTGTAGTCCTCCTCGGTGGCCTGCACTTCGCCGTCGTTGATTGACCTGCGTATCTCGGGCAACCTGTTCTCGAAACCCTCGCGCGTCGTCTTCTCGAAGTAGCTTTCGATTGTCTGGCCTTCGGGAACGTCATAACACGGCAGGTGATACTCATCGAATTTCATGTCGAAATTGCAGAGCTCGGCGATCCTCAGGGTGTTCTCCAGTGCTTCTTCATACTTGGCGCCGAAAACCTCTGCCATCTCGTCGCCCGACTTGAGATAGTACTGATCGGAGGTGTAGCGAAGCCTGTTTTCGTCGCTGATGGTTTTCCCGGTACCAATGCATAGTAAGGCGTCGTGTGCTTCGGCATCGCTGGCGAGGATGTAATGGCAGTCATTCGTTGCAACGAGTGGTATGCCGTGCTTCGCGGCGATCTCTGTGACGCCCTCGATTACAATCTTCTGTTCGCGCAGACCGTGGTCCTGGATTTCCAGAAAGAAATTATCGGCTCCGAAAATATCCCGATACTCGAGAGCAGCGGTTTCTGCCGCCTCCTCCTGGCCGATTACCAGGTTACTGGCTACCTCGCCGTTGAGGCAGCCGCTCAGACATATCAGGCCCTCGGCATGCTCCCTGATCAGCTTCTTGTCGACACGAGGTTTGCGATAAAAGCCGTGGATATAAGATTCGGTAACCAGCCTGGTAAGGTTCTGATAGCCCTGATCGTTCTTTACCAGCAGTGTCAGGTGGTTTGGTTTGCCGTTGTTATTGGATTTGTCGAGATGATCTCCGCGGGTAACGTAGAGCTCGCATCCGATAATCGGCTTTATTCCGTAGCTTTTCGCGGCTCTTATGAGTTGCACTGCGCCAAACATCACGCCGTGATCGGTTACGGCGACCGCGGGCATGCCCAGTTCTCTGCAGCGCTCCAGCAAATCGATTATTTTTATTGCCCCGTCGAGGAGGCTGAACTGGGAATGCAGGTGTAGATGGACAAAAGGTCGGGGTTTCGGCGATTTACCCTGGGGCATTCCTTCCCTTCCGTTTCAAGGCAAAACTGCAGGCTTTGAAGCCCGCGTTTGATACCGGTTTGTGGTTAAATTAAGAAAGCAACTTATCACTCCCACTCGATAGTGCTCGGTGGCTTGGAGCTTATATCGTAGACCACCCTGTTGATACCCCTCACTTCGTTGATGATGCGGTTGGAGATGGTGCGCAGTACCTCGTAAGGGAGCTGCGCCCAGTCCGCCGTCATCGCGTCGCGACTCTCGACGGCCCTTACCGCAAGCGTGTACTCGTAAGTGCGGCCGTCGCCCATCACGCCGACGCTCTTTATCGGCAACAGAACACCGAAGCTCTGCCACAGCTGCCGGTAGAGGCCGGCATTCTTGATCTCGCCGACGATTATATCGTCGGCCTGGCGAAGTATATCCAATCTTTCGCGAGATATTTCACCCAGGATACGCACGGCGAGCCCCGGCCCGGGGAAAGGCTGACGGTAGATCAACTCCTGCGGCAGGCCCAACTCGAGGCCCAACTCCCGAACTTCATCCTTGAACAGGAAGCGCAGCGGTTCGACCAGATCCAGGTCCATAATTTCAGGCAGGCCACCGACGTTGTGATGGCTCTTAATCACGTCCGACGGACCGTGCACCGAGACGCTCTCGATCACGTCGGGATAAAGCGTCCCCTGGCCGAGGAACTTGACGTCGCCGATCTTCATCGCTTCTTCAGCAAAAACATCGATGAACTCAGCGCCGATGATCTTCCTCTTACGCTCAGGATCGGTAACTCCCTCCAATTTCTCGAGAAATCGCTTGGAAGCATCCACGTGTACGATAGTGAGGTCAAGCTTCTCGAACCTCTCCATCACCTGTTCCGCTTCGTTGAGGCGGAGCAGGCCGTTGTCGACGAAGATGCAGACGAGCCTGTCGCCGATCGCCCTGTCGATCAGCGCAGCCGTGACAGATGAGTCGACGCCGCCGCTCAGGCCTAGAACCACTTTGCCGCAGCCGATCTGCCTGCCGATTTTCTCGATGCTCTCTTCGATGAAGCCGGCCATCGTCCAGTCCTGCCTGCAGCCGCAGATTTCAACTACGAAATTCTTCAGGATCTGCAAGCCCTGCTCGGTATGGACGACTTCCGGATGAAACTGGACGCCGATAATTCTCCCGGCAGAATCACTCACTGCTGCGTATGGGCAACTCGCCGTGGAGGCGATCGCATGGAAGCCCGACGGCAACTCCGTTATCGAATCGCCGTGGCTCATCCAGACCTTCTGCTCGCCTTCAAGGCCTTGGAACAACAATGATTCGGTGTCGACGCCGACGACCGCATGGCCGTATTCGCGCCTCGGAGAATTCTCAACACTTCCGCCGAGCAGCCTGGCGGCGAGTTGCATTCCGTAGCAGATTCCTAGAATCGGCACTCCCAATTCGAGTAATCCGGCGTCGATGTCGGGTGCGCCCTTGTCGTAAACACTGAAAGGGCTGCCGGAGAGGATGATACCCTTGGGATCGAGGCGCCGTATTTCATCGAGGGGCATAGAGAATGGATGGATTTCGCAATAAACCCGGAGTTCGCGAACGCGGCGGGCGATGAGCTGCGTAACCTGCGAGCCGAAATCGAGGATCAGGATGCTCTCGTGCCCCGCCATTTAGCTGGCCTCCGAGTTTTACCGGATATTTAAAAACGGGCGATAGCTAACTATATCAGAAGGGGTATTTGAGTCAAGGATGAGCACAATATCTGGTATAAACTCAACGTTTACAGGCGGATACGGAGGCAGGCCTTTTGGTTTGGTTCACATCACGCTTACCGGGTCGATATTTATCTTTAAAGCCCCTGGTCCTGAGTAGTTATTCCGGATGTTTCTGAGCGCGATGCCGAGCCCGGTCCTGCTTGCTGCTTTGATCAGGATCTGATGCCGCCAGCGGTTTTTGAGCCTCGCATAGGGTGCCAGCGAGGGGCCGAGAACGTAGGCTTTCTCCTTCAACTCACTGAATACCTGCTCGGCCAGTCTCTGGGAAGCGGCTCTCCCCCGCCCTCTGTCGAAGTCCTCGATCGTCAACAGCGCGAGATATCCGAATGGCGGATAGCGTAATTTCCTCCTGTAATCGAGCTCTTTCTCCAGGAATGCTTCCCAGTCGTTCTCGCAGGCCGCCTTGATGGCGTAATGATTCGGCCTGAAAGTTAGGATGAATACCCTTCCGGGCCGTTCGCCGCGGCCCGCCCTGCCCGAAATCTGTTGAATGAGCTGGAAAACGCGCTCGGAGTGCCTGAAATCCGGCAGCCCCAGGATCATGTCCAGCCCAAGCGCAACGACGGTTGTCACGCCGGGGTAGTCGTGCCCCTTGGCGATCATCTGCGTGCCGACCAGGAGGTCGATTTCGCCGGTGCGTAACCGATCGAGAACCTCGGCGTATTGATGGGGTTTGGTGATGACATCCCTGTCCATCCTCGCCACGCATGCTTCAGGATAGGCCGAGCGCAGGTATTCCTCCACCTTCTCGGTGCCCTTGCCGACGGCGTCTATCGATGTGCTCCCGCATTCGGGGCAGATGGCCGGCATTTCCTCGCTGCGCCCGCAATAGTGGCATTTAAGACGCTTGATTTTTTCGTGATAAGACATCGTTATCGAGCAATTGCGGCATTCGAAACGGTAGCCGCAGGCGCGGCAGAGAACAAACGGTGAATAGCCCTTGCGTCCGACGAGTATCAACGCCTGCTCTCCCCTTGCCAACGTTTCCTCGAGCGCTTCGCGAACCGGCGGAGGAAGCTGCTCCTGCTCTCCCGCGAGCGAGTAATCCCGCATATCCACCAGATTGATCTCAGGAAGCGGCCGCTCCAGCACCCTGCTCTTCAGCCTCAGCAGATGGTATTTCTCCAACGCCGCGCTGTTGAGCGATTCAAGCGAGGGTGTTGCGCTGCCCAGGATGCAGATGGCATTTGCCATTCGCGCCCGTACCAGAGCCAGGTCCCGCGCGCTGAATGGCGGATATTCATCCTGCTTGTAGGATGAATCGTGCTCCTCGTCGACGACGATCAGGCCCGGATTCCGCAAGGGGGCGAATATCGACAAACGTGTGCCGAGCACGATTCGCGCCTCGCCACGGCGTATTCTGTTCCACTCGTCTATCCTTTCGCCCTGGGCCAGCGCGCTGTGCATCACCGCCAGCGAATCCCCGAAAACCTCGTAATATCTGCGCACGAATTGCGGCGTGAGGGCCAGCTCGGGTATCAGGATCAGCACCGATTTGCCAAGGTCGAGGCATTTCAGTGCTGCATGTATATATATCTCGGTCTTGCCGGAACCGGTCACGCCGTGCAACAGAAACGGCTCGAACCTGCCCGACGCGAGAGAACTGGCTACCTCTGCAAAAGCTCCGATCTGCTCGCCGACAAGAGGATACGGGTCCGTCCGCTCCACTTCGATACGCTCGAACGGATTCCGCCGAACAGTCAGCGATGAGTATTCGGCAAGGCCCGCTTTCACCAGGCCTGCCACCACGGCTTGCGAGACACCCAGTTCTCCTTCCACTTTAACCAGAAGAAGAGGCACTTTGAGTTGGCGGAGTTTTTCATATGCTGTCTTTCTTTTAGGCGATCTGCGCCAGAATTCGTCACCCACCTCCGCCGGTGCCTCAGCCGCCTTGACGGCCTTCATCCGTTTCTCCAGCTTGCGCCCGGTTCTCTTGACCTCCGGCTCGATCCAGCCCAGACCCAGTAGTTTCCCAATGATCCTTGAAGCAAATTTCTTTTGTAGGAGACCGATTTTCTCGCTGCCGTTCTCGGTGACATGATCCAGCAGCTCCCTCGCTTCGCTGAAAAAATCGTCGAGAAGTTGTTCACTTCTCAGGTCGTGCAGGGCCTTTTTACCCGCGGCAGTTATGCCAACGACCTCCTTTTCCTCCACATTGATGCCGGCAGGCAAAGCAGCCTTAATCATGTCACCCCAGGAGGCCAGGTAATAATCGGATGCCCAGCGGGTCAGCTCCAGCAGGTGTTTGGAAATCAGGGGTGCGTCGTCGAGAACTTCCTCCAACGGTTTCAGCGCTCGACTTGTCTGTGGTGAGTCGCTCAACTCCACCACGTAACCGGTGGTTCGAGAAGGGCCTACGGGCACCAGAACGCGATGGCCTATCTCAACCATGTCCGCGAGGTCGCCCGGAACAAGATAATCCCAGGTCGTCTCGACATTCGGCCTCGGTATCGCCACGCGTGCGATTAGCATCTCTCTAACCTGCTGCGGTATGACCTTTATGGTAGGACAGGCCCGAGCCCTTGTCATCAGGCTTCAGCGGTTTGAATCTCCGGCTGCTCTTGATAATTACCGAGCTTCTTCACTTCCCTGCCGATCAAGAATAACGAAAACGCGAAGCCGAAAAAATTCGAAGCCGGAAAGGCGATCCAGACTCCCCAGAGTTTGAAAACCATCGGCAGCAGCAACACTAAAGGAAGGAACGATAGCTGCGGCGAAAGACTGACCAGCAATGCCGGCAACGGCTTTCCTATGGCTTGGAAGAGGACAAAACCCGTCATGTAAAATCCGGCCAATGGTAACATGATGATCATAATCCTCATGATCTCCTGTCCCTTGTCGATGATCATTTCATTGCCGCTGAAAAGCCTGAGCAGCTGTTCGGCAAAGATCATCATTACAAGAAAAGCCAGCGATGTCAGCACTACCGACGACGCAATTGCTTTCCTGAGAGACTCTTTCACCCGCTGCAGTTTTCCTGCGCCGTAATTGAATCCGATTATCGGCTGCAGGCCCATGCCGATCCCGTAGATCGGAAAAGTCACGAAGATATAGAGCCGGTAGACGATCACCAGAATGGCCAGGTATAGATCTCCTCCGTAGTAAACAATGGAATTATTGATGAAAATCCCCTGGAGACTCGCCATCAGGAAGCGCGAGAGCGTTGAGAATCCGATTTTAGTGGTCTCAATGGATATTTCACCGTCTATCACCAGATGTGAGCGCTGGATGTGAAGCAGGCTTCTTCCGCTCAGGAAAAAGTAGAACAAGAGGAACCCCGAGGCGGCGGCAGTCGCTATTACTGTAGCTATTGCGGCTCCCTTTATCCCCCATCCCAACCCGAAGATGAAGATCGGATCGAGGATCAGATTGATAATCGTGCCGATCAGCATTGATGCCATTGAAACCTTCGCGTTCCCCTCGGCCCTGGCAAAGTTGCTACCCGTGTTCGAGAAGCAAATGAAGAAGCTACCGAGGGAAATCACTGACATGTAATCGTGTGCGTACGGCAGTACCGAATCGGACGCTCCGAATAATCGCAGGACCGGGTCCAGAAACCAGGTGCCCAGGATCATGATGGCCAGCGAGAACAATGCTATCAGCAACATCGCGTTTCCGGTGGCTCTTAACGCCCTTTCATCGTCGTTTGCGCCGAGGGCGCGTGAGATGACGGACGACGCGCCGACGCCCGTGCTGATCGAGATACCGATGAGAATTAGAAAGACCGGGAAAGATACTGCGAGGCCGCTCAGGGCCAGCGGTCCCGCTCCCTGCCCGATAAAGATGGTGTCGACGATGTTGTAGAGAGAGCTGGCGGTAACACCGACAATAGCCGGCCCGGAGTACTTGAACAGCAGTCTCCCGACACGCTCGTTGCCTAGTTCTTCTTTGCGATTGTTTTTCTGAATATCCATAGCTTTTACGAACCAATAATTCAACGATCCCTGATGAGGATGCGTTCTCTGCGGATCGAATGATGTGAGCTGATGGCGCGTTCCGCCGCTGTATTGGGACTGCCTTGCGATCGCCTAAACAGGATCGCAAAGGTATTGCTCAAGATTGACGGATTAGCCAGGGGGTTGTGTGCGGGTCCCGAAGCGTCGATTTATCTGGGCAGGAACGTCGCCGGAACGATTGCATTTATATTTGTTGTCATGTGCTCCTCCTTCGTTCCAAGTGCGGGGATATTTACACGCGGTTGAATCAAGTCAACCGTTTTTCAGAAGGTTGAGAACCTGCTTCATGTCATCCCAAACTTCTCTGCGTGTCTTGACGGTGTAATTACGAAGCAGGTACGCGGGATGGAAAGTTGGCATCAGCGGGATTCCGCGGTAATCGTGGAATCTCCCCCTCATTTTTGATATCGGTGTTGAGTCTTCCAGAAGCGTATGCGCCGCCACTGTTCCAAGGGCGCATATTACCTTTGGCTGGATGATGGCGATCTGGTGCTCGAGGTAAGGAAGGCAGGTCTTGATCTCGTCCGGCCTTGGCGAACGGTTTTCAGGAGGACGGCATTTGACGATGTTGCCGATGTAGACATCGCTTCGTTGCAATCCCATGGCGTTGAGCATCTCGTTGAGTTTCTGCCCGGCGCGGCCGACGAAGGGGATTCCCTGCTTGTCCTCTTCGGCTCCCGGGCCCTCGCCGACGAACATCAGGTCGGCGTTGGGATTGCCGTCGCCGAATACCACGTTCTTGCGTCCGCTGCGGCAGAGCCGGCAACGGGTGCAGTCTTCCACGTACGCCTTGCGGAGATCTTCCAGAGCCTTTGCTTTATCTTGGACAACTGACGCGGAATTGTCAGGGATATTGAGATACTCTACACCGATCTCCCTGAAATATTCCAAATGCTCAGTCAATTGTGAGCGGAGATCGTCCTTTTTCATTTAGCAATTCGCTGTTCAATTTGATTTAGGATCTCGGTTGCCATTTTTTTCTTGCTGCAACGAGGAATTTCAAGCTCCGCGCCGTCGCTGCCGATAATCAGACCCTGAGTATCATCCCCGCCAAGCACGTCATATTCCCCGCCGATAGGATTGGCAACGATCATATCGATCTTTTTCTCTGATAATTTCTTTTTCGCGTTATCCCGCAAATTATCGCTTTCAGCAGCGAAGCCGACCAGGAACGGCTTTGGTTCAACACCGCCAAGCCAGGCGAGGATGTCTTCGGTTTGATCCAACGTCAGTGAAAACGCCTCCCCGGTCTTCTTGATTTTTGAGTCAGCTATTTCAGCTGGGCGGAAATCTGTTACTGCCGCGGCCATGATAACAACTTCAGTGCCGTCGAGGGCATCACGTATAGCCGACTTCATTTCCTTACCCGTCTGAACCGTCATTAATTCGACACCGTATGGCGGTCTAAGGTTAGACGGGCCGGAAACGAGCGTGACTTCGGCTCCTCTTGCCCTGGCCTCCCAGGCGAGCATGTAACCCATCCGGCCGCTGGAGCGATTAGTAATAAAACGCAGCGGATCCAGCGGCTCGGCGGTCGGACCGGCGCTGATCAGAACTTTTCGCCCTGCCAGGTAAGTGTCGCCGCGCAGTGCATAGCCGGCGGTATCGACGATGTCGTCAATAACAGCGAGCCTGCCCTTGCCTTCCCAACCACATGCAAGGTATCCGGTGCCCGGTTCGACAAAGCGGATTCCCCTCTCCCGCAGGATTTCCATGTTTCTTACTGTCGCGGGATGGCGCAACATCTTCGTGTTCATCGCAGGGGCGATTACCACAGGCGCTTCAGTGGAAATATAGAACGTGGAAAGAAAGTCGTCGGCGATGCCGTTTGCGAACTTGGCGATGATGTTGGCTGTCGCCGGTGCTACAAGCAGCAGGTCTATCTCGTCGGAGAGAGCGATGTGCTCGACGTCGATGCGCTCAGGCTCGTCCCAAAGGTCGGTAATCGCTTTCCTGCCGGAAAGTGTCTGGAGCACATAAGGAGTGACGAATTGCCGTGCGGATTCCGTCAGAATTGGCTGAATCTCAAGGCCGGTATCCTGCAACCGTCTGAGCAGCTCGGCTGCCTTGTAGGCGCCGATGCAACCCGTTACGCCTAATGCAACAAGCGATTTTTTTTCCTCGGCCATTGATCCTGCTTTATACAGGAAGTTGCCAGCGACGGATTCTATGATCCCTTTTCTTCCTGCTCTTCTTTGCTAGCCAGCACTTCAAACTCGATCAGACCCTGAATTACCTCCTCCATTGCGACGGAGGTGAACTTGGAATACTTCTCTTCATCGATCTTAGCCTTTGCGCCTTTTTGCAGCATGTCGCAACGATGCGCGGCTATAGTAATGAATCTGTATTTGCTGTCGATGTTTTCCGGTAGATTCTTCATTCTGAACGACACCTCATAGAACATATTAGTTCATAGCTGGCGTATTATAATGAAAGTCCGAAAGAACGCAAGATTTCTTGTACATCCGGTGAATCGTGCCTGAGGCTCCAACGCTCCGCCCTGATTATAGATTCGACGTTCCCGACAGCTTTTTCGAGATCGTCGTTTATCACTGCATAGTCATAACCCTTCCAGTGCTCGATCTCCTTCGTGGCTATTGACAGGCGACGCTCCAGCTCTTCGCTGCTCTCAGTTCGCCTGTCCCGCAGGCGTTGTTTCATCACGCTCCGTGAAGGAGGCAGAATAAAGATTCTGACGGCATCGGGCATCGCCTGCTTGACCATATCCGCGCCCTGGACGTCGATGTCCATCAGAACATCTTTACCTTTTCCGAGGATTTGTTCGGTTACGAGTCTGTCGGTGCCGTAATAATGGTTGTGGACAACAGCCCATTCGAGAAAATCTTCCCTCTCGGCTTTGAGCTTGAATTCCTCGTCGCTGACAAAATGGTAGTCGATCCCTTCGCGTTCGCCGTCTCTCGGTTTGCGCGAGGTATAGGAGACCGAGAAGTGCAACAAAGGATCCTTATCCAGAACTTTGTGGCAGATCGTGGTTTTGCCGCCCCCTGATGGTGAGGCCACAATAAATACAATGCCGCGCCGGTTACTATCCTGTTCAGCCATAGTTCCTATTCTATGTTTTGCACTTGTTCACGTATCTTTTCGATTTCCGATTTGAGATCAACGACCAGGCCGCTCAGATCTGCTTTCCTGCCCTTGGCCCCGATTGTGTTGATCTCGCGGTTCATCTCCTGGATCAGAAAATCGAGCTTTTTGCCGACGGCATTATCGCTGTCGAGCAGTTGCAGGCTTTGGTCGAGGTGGCTGCGCAGCCTTACGATTTCCTCAGTTATATCGCTGCGCTCCACCAGCAACGCTACCTCCTGCTCGAGTCGCTCAGGATCAAGATTAATACCATCTGTGAACTTCGCCACCCTCTCCTTCAGCCGCCGCAGAAACTCCTCTTCGACATTAGCCGTCTGGGATTCGATCTTGGTTAGAATTTCGTTGCAGACTGAGAATCTCTTCAGGAGATCATCTCGAATATGCCCGCCTTCGGTTTCCCGCATGCCGATCATGTCCGTCAGAGCTGCTGCGGCGGTATCGCCCAGGATGGAGAGCAGCTTGTCGGGATCCTCAAGAGGTTTGGTTTCCACGCTGAGAACGCCGGTGATTCCCAACAGGGTAGCTACATCGACGTTGCTGTCCACTTGGGGAAGCTTTCTGAGATAAGATGTTTGCGCCAGAACCGCATCGATGATCTGGGTGTTCAGTGTCGCCACTACCGTGTCGGGCCTCAAGTCTTTAATCTCGAAAAAGAAGTCGACTTTTCCCCGCTCCAGCATTTGTTGCAGTCGTTGCCGCAGAGGAAGCTCGAAATCGTAGAAAGCCGATGGGAGGCGCAGGTTGAGGTCGAGATGACGGTTATTGACCGAGCGGACGCGAACCTCTATATCGAACTCCTCAGTTGTTGTCCTGGCGCTTCCTACGCCCGTCATACTTTTAATCATGGCTAACCTTCTGCAAGGTCTGATTTCGAATTAATCTCATCGTTCTGAGTCGTCTTGGCGACTTGCGAATCAAAGAATTCGGGGAACTGCAGCCGATAGAGCTTTGTATACAGGCCGTCGAGTTCGAGCAACTCCTCATGCGTTCCCCTCTCGACAATACTACCGCCGTCAAGGACGATTATCTGATCCGCTCTCCGCACGGTCGAAAGCCTGTGGGCGATGACGAAGGTGGTCCTGCTGGAGATGAGGTTATCAAGAGCGCTCTGGACCAGTCGCTCCGATTCGCTGTCGAGCGAGGATGTTGCCTCATCGAGGATAAGAATCTGCGGATCGCGCAGCAACGCCCTGGCAATGGCCAGGCGTTGCCTCTCGCCGCCCGATAACCGCACGCCTTTCTCTCCGATAATCGTGTCGTAGCCCTCCGGCATTTTCCTGATGAAATCGTGAGCGTATGCGGCCTTGGCCGCTTCGACGATGCTCTCGAACTCGATCGAACCGTCGACGCCGTAGGCGATGTTGCTCTTGGCGGAGCCGTTGAAGAGGATAGTTTCCTGCGTGACGATTCCTATCGAATCTCTCAGGCTCGAAAGCGTGAATTCCCGCGTATCCCTGCCGTCAACCAAAATATCGCCGACCGTGACGTCATCAAACCTGGGCAGCAGATTCACCAGTGTGGTTTTACCGGCCCCGCTGACGCCGACGATTGCGCAGACTGTGCCTTTGGGCACGTCGAAGGCAATATCGTGCAGGATTGTGCGTTCGGAATAGCTGAAGCTGACGTTGCGGAACTCGATTTTTTCCTCGAACGGGGGCATTGGGACGGCGCTAGGGCTTTCAAGTATCTCTTCCTCGAGATCCATGATCTCGCCGATTCGCTCGACAGCGGCCAGCGCCTGCTGGATGTTGTTGTTGACGCGGCTTAACCGTTTGATCGGGTTATACATGCCGTAGAGGGCCGCCAGAATCACTCCCAGTTCGCCGACTGTCATCGCGCCCGAGGAAATCTGCGTGAAACCCCAGTAAATAATGAAACCGACGCCGAACGCGCCGATCATTTCCATAACCGGGCCGGTGATTGAAAAGTACTTCATGGCCCGCAGGTTGACGTTCAGTAAATGATCGTTTTCATCACGGAAGAGGTTCTTCTCGTGATTTTCGGCGCTGAACGCTTTGACTATGCGTATTCCTGAGAAGGTCTCGTGCAGCCGCGTTGCCAGGCCTTCCATGCGCTCCTGGCCCCGGCGGCTGGTCGCGCGAAGCCGCTTGCCGAACTGGATGATCGGAAGAAGAGCCACCGGCGCTACAAGCAGAGAGATAATCGCCAGCTGCCAGTTGAGATAGATGATCAGAAGCCCGAGGCCGACAATGGTAAGCGCCTCCCTGATCAAGTCGGCAATGCTGGTACTTACGGCAAACTGAATCCGTTCGACATCATTTGTCACGCGGCTTATCAGGCCGCCCGTAGCCCTTCTGCGGAAAAAGCTGACAGGCTTGATTATCAGGCTGTTGAACAGGTTGTTTCTGATGTCCCTGACCACTGCCTGCCCGACTGCGGCCATCATGTAGTTCCCAAGGTACGAGAAAATCCCCTTTATCGCGAAAATCAGAACCAGGACGATGGGAACGAGAACTGCGGGCTGGCGCATCCAAGCAGGGAGAACCGAATCGAGATTAAAGATCTTGACGGCCAGTGTCAGAGCGTCCTCCTTGCCCGATCCTCGTGACTCGATTTCCTCCCCTCCACGCTCCTCGGCCATGAAGTTGCTGTTGCTGATGACCTCGTCGAAGATGGGTTTTACGAGCGATGTGAACGCCACTATACAGGCCGTGACCATCAACAGGCACAGGAACGCGAGCATGAAGCGCCCCAAATAGGGCTTCAGCATCCCAATCAGCCGGAGAAAGCTCTTCATCCTCTCCTCAGGAATTCTGCTACGTGGTGAGCCGCCCTCGCCGCCGCGCCGGGTTTGCCCAACGCCTGCTTGACCTCTGCCAGCCGGCGCCGGATTCTATCATATCTACCTGAATTCTCAAGGATTAACGCCGCCTCAGCTAATATCGCATCGGGGTTGCATCGGCTCTGCAACAATTCCGGGTAGACCTCCTCGTCGAGGATGATATTGGGCAGGGAGACATGCTTGACTGTCATCAGCAGGCGGGCGATTAAAGCCGTGAGTAAGGAGGCTCGGTAAACGACGACGGCAGGTACACCAAGGATGGCAGCCTCGAGCGCTGCTGTGCCGGAGGCCATGATGAGCAGGTCCGCGGCGGCCATGGCTGAATAGTGATCTTCACAAATCAGGGCCGTTTGCCGGTTGCCCAGACTTTGCTCTATTTCTTTTTCCCGGCCCGGCGCCGCGACGATGAATTGCTGCTCGTAACCGCGCTCTCGTAGTCGATCCGAAGCCTCCAAAATCGGGGGTAGCAGTCTGCGTATCTCGCTTCCGCGGCTGCCCGGCATCAGCCCGATCACTTTTTTTGCAGGGTCAAATCCGAGTGATCCGAGAAAATCCTCTCGGTTCGTGCGGGCAACAACAGCCTCGAGCAGCGGATGGCCGACATGAACGACATCCACCCCGTTTTTTCGATAGAGTTCTTCTTCAAAACCGAAGAGAACGAGCATTAAATCGACGTAACGCTTAACCCAGCGAATCCGGCCCTGCCTACTGGCCCAGACCTGGGGGCTGATATAGTACACAACCCTTGCGCCCTGCCGTTTGAGCTTTTTCGCCAACCTCAGATTGAAGCCGCCGTAGTCTACAAGAAACGCAATGTCCGCCTCTCTGCCGCGCCACTCGTCAAGCAGGTTCTTTCTGATGCGCCTGAGTTTCGCCAGAGAAGATATGACCTCCGACGTGCCGAACACCGCGGTTTCCGAAATGTCAGCGATAATATCCGCGCCCGCCTGGCGCAGCGAGTCTCCACCGACACCGAAAATCTCTATCTCTCCCATTATTCCGCGCAACTCGGTCAATACCTCCGCCGCGCGCTGGTCACCGGAGGTTTCGCCGGTCACAACCAGAATTTTGGGTATTTTACCTGACATAATTACACTCACCGGATCGCAGTATAGCCGTCCGACAGGCCATCTGTCAGCCGTGTTTGACACCCGCGATTGTCGACTATAGGATACGGGACCGGGTGGGAGTGCGAAGGCTAAATGAAGGATGAATTGAATTAATTAGAGCAAACGGGGAAAAAAAGAAATGGGCTTTGCCACCGACGCCATACACGGCGGCGACGGTCATAAGGATGAAACCGGAGCCGTCACACCACCCATACATCTTTCGACAACATTCGCAAGGCACAGTGTAGAAGAAGGGCGCGACTACACCTACGCTCGCCACAACAATCCGACGCGCGAGCTACTGGAAGGATTGGTTGCGCGCCTTGAGGGAGGCAGTGAAGGGATAGCGTTCGCTTCAGGAATGGCGGCGATTACGGCTATCTTTTCCACGTTTACCAACGGAGATCATTTCGTTGTCACCGACAACATCTACAGCGGTACATTCCGCGCGCTGAGCAACCTCCAAAGGCACAACGGCGTCAGGATATCCTTCTCCGACAGCTCTAATCTGGTAGCTTTCAAACATTCCCTCACCGACGACACAAGACTGGTGTTTATTGAAACGCCGACCAATCCGCTGCTCAAGATAACCGATATCTCAGTCGTCGCTGAAGCCGCTCACGAACGTGGTGCGCTGCTGTGTGTGGACAACTCATGCCTGACGCCATACCTGCAGCAGCCCCTCTCTCTCGGTGCCGACCTTGTTGTTCACAGCACATCAAAGTATTTCAGCGGCCACAGCGACTCAATCGGTGGAGTTGTGATCACCAGCAACAAAGAGATTGCCGATTCTTTGCGGACGATTCAGAGCATCAACGGTGCAGTGCTAAGCCCGTTCGACTGCTGGCTGCTTATGCGTGGGATTAAAACCCTTGCGCTGCGGATGAACCGTCACAGCGAGAACGGCCAGTTAATCGCCGATTACCTCAGCAATCATCCGAAAGTAACGAGGGTTTATTATCCCGGGTTGCCCGGTCATCCAAACAGCGAGCTGGCCAAGAGACAGAGCAGCGGATTCGGCGGCCTCGTTGCCGTTGAGCTTGAGGATCCGGAACTTGCGATCGGATTTCTCAACAGCCTGAAGCTCTTCAGCCTGGCTGAAAGTGTCGGAGGAGTCGAGTCAATGGCCAGCCATCCCTACTCTATGACTTTCGCGAAAATCTCTGAAGGAGAGAGAAACCGGATGGGGATCCTCCCTCAGCTTGTTCGCCTCTCGGCCGGCATCGAGGACATAGAGGATCTCATTGAAGACTTGGATAACGCCTTCGAGAAAGCCGGTTAGCCGGTTTTCGTGAATTCTACTCGGAAATATCCCCTTCACCGCCCTCAAGACAATTGTCTATCCAGCCGAGGAATTTTTTGCTGCCGGTTACTACCGGTAGAGCGATTATCTCGGGGCATTCGTAGTCGATGATCTCAATTATAGTTTTCATTACCTGGTCGAAGTGATCCCTCCGGGTCTTGATGATCAGCAGAGACTCTCTGTCATCGCAGACCTTACCCTTCCATCGGTAGACCGACCTTAGCCGCGGAATCATGTTAACGCATGCAGCACTCCGGCTCTCAACAAGCTCCTGAGCGATGTCGAGCGCCATGTCCTCTGATCCGACGGAGGTTAGAACTATTATTTTTTCATCTGCTTCCATCACGAAACCTTCCTAGAGTGTGACCAATTAATGTATGTTGCTCTGCCCGTGTTGTCCTCAAGGCAAGCAGGATGAAAATACATTTTATTAAAACAAATCGTGCTAATCCAGAACATATATTTAATACAGAATATCATGCTCGCTGTTCGGGAGAACGACGGTCATCATTCAGGCCAATCGATCGGCTGAATCAAATGATCGTCGGCATGCCGGCTAAGGTATTCTCTTATCTGTTGAACATCTATTGTAATCTGATTTTTCAGCGCCTCGACGCTGTCGAACTTGATGTCCTCGCGCATCTTTTTGAAATAATCAATAGAGATCGTCTGGCCGTACAGCGAACCATGGAAGTCGATCAGATGTGTCTCAATAACCAGTTTCTCACCCTCGAAGGTGGGTCGAGTGCCAATGTAGGTCGCGGCGGGATAGCGCTTCTCTCCTACGTCGACGGCGCTGGCGTAGATACCCGTAACTGGTATTATCTCGTTTTCTGGGCTGATGTTGCTGGTCGGGAAATTCAACAATTCGGTACCGCGGCGTGTGTCGGGGTACACCTTGCCGGTGATTCGGTAGGGTCTGCCCAGCAGCCCCATAACCATTTCCATTTCCCCTTTTGCGATCGCCTGCCTGATGAATGAACTGGAGACAAAAGTATATCGATAGCGGACGTCCTCGATCTCTTCGACGTCGAAGCCATGCTCTCCTGCCATTTTATTGAGCATCTCGACATCGCCCCCGGCATCCTTGCCGAAACGGAATTTTGAGCTGACGATGAGCCTGCTGACAGCCAGCCTGTCCAGGAGCAGTTTGTTGACAAAATCCTCGGCAGTGATCGCGGCGAAATCCAAATTAAACGTTTGCACAACCAGAACGTCCACGCCGAGCCGGCTTATCAGCTCGATACGCTGATCAAGCGTGGTGATCATCGGGAGTGCTTTGTCCGGGCTGAAGAAAGCGCGGGTGTGGGGTGAAAATGTAATGACGACGCTCTTGCCGCCCGCCTGCCTCGCCCGCTCCACTACCAGATTGATCACCTGCTTATGACCGATGTGAACACCGTCGAAATTCCCGATTGTAACCACCGAGCCTTCAGGCGGCCGGCTGATTTCGTCGAATCCGTTGTAGATTATCATAATTCTACTGTCAGCCCGTCATATGCCGGCGCTATCAGGTCGGGCAGTTCGGAGCTGAGCCTCTCGTAATCCATCTCATGCGACATGTGCGAAAGCAGCGCGCGCCTGGGCTTGACCTGGTCGATAACTCTCAGCACGTCTGAATAACCTAAATGCTTGGGATGGGGTTTATACCTCAAAGCATTGATAATTAGCAAATCAAGATCGAGCAATCTCGATAATGTCTTGTCGGGAATCTCGCTGGCATCGGTTATATAAGCCGCTCCGCCGAAACGGTAACCGATTATATTATCCTGGTGGTGCCGGACCTCCAACGGCTGAAATTCGAGGCCGTACAGCTCGAACTGCTCTTTGATCTCTCTGCTTATGATTCGATTCTGCTTGCTTCCCCAGATTTTTGATTCGAACAGATAGCCGAATATTCTTTCAAGTGTGCTCAATGTTTCTTGGGTGGCGTAAAGGTGAATTTGCCGGCGATTGATGTCAGTAATTATTCTGAGATCGTCCATCCCCATGCAGTGGTCGGCATGGGCATGAGTCATGAGAACTGCGTCTATCTGGCGAACGTTGTTCTCCAGAGCCTGAAGGCGGAACTCCGGCGCGACGTCGATCAACACACTGTGGCCCGAGTACTGGAGCCGGATTGACGGGCGATATCTCCGGTTACGGGGATCAGAGGAAGTGCAGACGGCACAACTGCAACCGACCATCGGCACCCCCAGCGATCCGCCGGTGCCGAGAAAAGTGATCTTCAATCCCAGGCTCTTCTGCGGAGCTTCGATTTCTTCTCGAAGGCCAGCTTCCTCAGGGCGATCTTTGCTCGTTCTATGTTCTCGCACAACGGGATCATCTTCTCCATGCTGTCGGCTGAGAGCAGCCGGTTGAGCTCGCGTCTCGGTCCGACGATGGCCGTGAAGGCGCCGATATCATCCAGCCTGTTTTTACTGGCGAAAATCAGGCCAAGGCTTGAAACCGACAGATGAGTCACACGACTCAGATCGACGATCATGAATGAGCAGGCCTGCTCAACTACTAGATCTATGCCTTTCTTCAATTCTCCCGTGGGCATTTTATCCAAGTTGCCTGATAGGCTGAGTATCCCGTAATCGCCGTCTTTTATAAAACTCAGATCCATAAAAACATCATCCCCGGACGTAGGAGGGAATTATATGGCCACGGCGGGCAGCCAGCAAGGGAATCAGGCGGAAACGCAAATGTTAGAAGTGAGAGAAACCGGCCGGGATCAGAGTTTCGCTTCTACCATCGGTGCGGAGCAATTGAATATCCTCATCGATAGCGACCATTTCGCCAAGCCTGAACAGCCCGCCGGTGGCTTCGAGTTCTGTTCTGTTGTTCGGTCTGGCGGTGAAGAGGAGATCGTAGTCCTCGCCGCCGTGCAACGCCAGCAGCAGCGGGTCGTCATCCCTGTCCGCGGGTATCTCCGGGAGAGGAATTCGGTCTTCAAAAATCCTGGCGCCCAGCCCGGAAGCTTCGCAAATATGCCCGAGATCTACGGCGATGCCGTCGGATGTATCGATGCAGGCTGTAACCAGGTGCTCTTCCGCCAGCTCCCTGCCCAGTGCAAGCCGCGGCTCTGGTCTCAAATGATGTTTAACCGCCGCCTCGCCGGCTGGGGATGACGCATCTGATTTTCCCAGTAATATTTTCATGCCAAGGGCCGAGACTCCCGGCGTAGCGCTGATCCAGATGTCATCGCCTTCCTTCGCACCATCGCGCCATAAGGCCTGGGATTCCGGCACAAAACCCATCACTGTCACAGAGATAACTATCGAGCTGTCGCTGCCGCAGGTATCGCCGCCGATCACCGGACAACCGTACTTCTCTGAGATGGCCGTGAAACCGTCGCGAAATTCACGAACCCATTCTTCAGGCAGGGTCCGTGGTAGCGAGAGACAAAGCAGGCACGCTTCGGGTTCTCCGCCCATGGCGGCAATATCACTCAGATTGACCGCCAGCGATTTGCAGCCCAGATCGTAAGGAGAGCCGAAACCGCGATCGAAATGGACGCCCTCGGCAAGCATGTCGGTGGTCCAGAGGAGCAGGTTGCCGTCCGGTTGCCTGAGAGCGGCGCAGTCGTCGCCGATTGATTTGACAATGCGGTTACTAACCAAATCATCGGACTTGAAGAGGTCAATAATCCCCTGCTCGCCGAGTTTCTTTATTTCGGACATGATTTAATTTCAGGCTTTCTTGACTGCGGCTGCCCGGGATTTTCTCCCGCCCTTCGGCTTGCCTTTTCTTGGCCCGGCGATGATAGCTTTTTTAATAACATCGTCGATGTGCGAAGCGAAAATGAATTTCATGCCTTCGCGTAATTCCTGCTGAATCTCCGCCAAATCTTTTTCGTTCCGCCGGGGAAGGATTATTGTCCGGATCCCCATCCGCCTGGCCGCCAGCACCTTTTCCTTTATTCCTCCCACAGGGAGGATCGTGCCGCGCAGAGTGATTTCGCCGGTCATCGCGATCTCTTTGTGGATCGGCTTGCCTGTGAAGGCGGAAATCAAAGCTGTAGCGATGGTGACGCCGGCTGAGGGGCCGTCTTTGGGAATTGCGCCCTCTGGAACGTGGATGTGAACGTCGTGCTTGGCAAAGTCGAATTTGCCCAGGCCGAGTTCATTCGCCTTTGCTTTTGTGTAGCTCATCGCGGCCCGCGCGCTTTCCTGCATTACGTCGCCTAGCTGACCGGTGAGCGTAAGGCCGCCCGAGCCTTTCATCGGCATCGCTTCGATGAAAAGGATGTCGCCGCCGGCAGGAGTCCAGGCAAGACCGGTGGCGACGCCGACCTGGTCGCGCGCGAGCATCTCTTCAGGAAGAAAACGGGGCGGGCCCAGGAACTCGCTGACGCTCTCTGCAGTGACCGTCACGCGCCCTCGCTGCCCCTCGGCAACCTTGCGGGCTACCTTGCGGCAGATCGAGGCGATCTCGCGCTCGAGGTTCCTGACGCCGGCTTCTATCGTATATGATTTGATGATCGAGCTTAGTCCCGAGTCGGTGATGCTAAGTTGATTGGCAGTGATGCCGTTGGCTCGCCTCTGGCGGGGTATCAGGTACCTGTTGGCAATGTGCAGTTTCTCCTGCTCGGTGTATCCCGGCAGCCTTATTATTTCCATCCTGTCAAGGAATGCCGGTTGGATTGTGTCGAGTTGGTTTGCGGTGAGGATAAACATCACCTTGCTGAGATCGAAATTGACTCCGAGATAATTATCCCTGAAGGTCGAATTCTGTTCCGGATCGAGAACTTCCAGCAGCGCCGATGAGGGATCGCCGCGGAAGTCGGCCCCGATCTTGTCGACCTCGTCCATCATGAATACGGGATTGTTGCTACCTGACTGGTTTATTCCCTGGATTATGCGCCCCGGCAAGGCACCCACGTAGGTTCGGCGGTGGCCCCTGATCTCCGCCTCGTCGCGAACTCCTCCCAGGCTCAGCCTGATGAATTTGCGTCCGAGAGTCCTGGCGATGCTCTGGCCGAGCGACGTCTTCCCCACTCCCGGCGGACCGACGAAGCAGAGAATCGGGCCGCGCATCTCACGCTTCTTCAGCTTCATCACTCCGAGGTGCTCGAGAATGCGGTCCTTCACCTTTTCAAGGTCGTAGTGGTCCTCGTCCAGGATCTTTTTTGCCTTCAGAAGATCGAGCCGGTCCTTGCTCGATTTCGACCAGGGCAGGTCGCACATGACATCGATATAATTCCTCAGCA
>CBFCZO010000003.1:0-91775 GCA_965602675.1 uncultured bacterium
ATCGCCTCTACGCCACCGTCTACGAGGACGACGACGAGGCCCACCGCATCTGGGAGGAGGAGACCGACGTCCCGACCGAGAGGATCTTCCGGTTGGGCAAGGCAGACAATTACTGGTCGATGGGCGATACCGGCCCCAACGGCCCTTGCAGCGAGCTGCATTACGACATGAGGCCGCCGGAGGGCCGCCTGCGCACGCCCGGAGAAGTTGAGCTGGGCGGCGACGATGCCTTTGTCGAGCTCTGGAACCTCGTATTCATGCAGTACAATACGAAAGAAGACGGCGCCACAGAGCCGCTGCCCAAGCCAAGCGTCGACACCGGCGCCGGGCTCGAGCGTATTGCAGCCGTCAAGCAGGGCGTAATCAGCAACTACGACACCGATCTGTTCCTTCCCTACATTGAGGCGGTCTCCGACCTGGCGGGCATCGATTACGGTGTTGACGAGGAGGCATCGGTCAGCGCCCGCGTGATCGCCGACCACCTGCGCGCGATGACCTTCCTGATCTCCGACGGCGCGATGCCCTCCAACGAGGGCCGCGGCTACGTCCTGCGCCGTATCATCCGCCGCGCAATCCGCCACAGCCGCCTCGTCGGCATCCTCGAGCCCTTCCTCTATCGCCTCTGCGGCTTGGTTGCGGAGCAGATGGGGGAAATCTACCCCGAACTGCCGGAGAACCGCGAGTACGTCGCCCGGGTGGTCCAGAGCGAGGAACAACGATTCGGTCGTGCCTTCGAAGTTTCTTACAGGAAATTCTGGGATGAGATCGGGGTTCACTTTACGTTTTATCACGGTTTGCTTGGAAATTTCTCAGCAAGCAAAGGGATTAGCACTGAAGATGGTGAGAGGTTAATCGAGAATGCAGATAGCCTTCGCGAGGAAATAATAACTGGCTCTGAAAAAGGATTGACACCTCGCGAGTTGAATTCTTGCCTTATAGATCGCCTTTCTAGAGTGGGGTATAGCCTCGAGGAAGGTGATATGCCAACATTGCACGAATTGATTAAAAGGAGATATATAGACGGAGAGATAGTGTTTAAATTGTATGACACTTTTGGCATGCCTCTCGATTTGGCTGAGGAGATTGCATCCGAAAAAGGGCTAAGAGTTGACAAAAGAGGTTTTCAAAAGGAATTGGAGGAGCAGCGTAAGCGCGCGCGAGCCTCCTGGAAGGGTAGTGGCGAGGACAAGACCGATCCGGTCTTGATGAAGATTCTTGACGAATTCGGCCCCACCGACTTCCGCGGCTACGAAACGGAGACGCTTGAGAGTGCGATAGTCGTGGCCCTGGTGAAAGACGGACGCAGCGTCGAGAAGCTGGCCGAAGGCGAGGAGGGAATGGTGGTCCTCGAGGCCACGCCGTTTTACGGCGAGAGCGGCGGGCAGGTGGGCGACACCGGCCGCTTGCATGGCGACGGATCCGCTGCCGTGGTGGACGACACGCTCAAGATCGAGGGCGCCCTGCACGTGCATAAAGTCAAGGTGACCGCGGGCGAGATCGCCGTCGGCCGGGAACTTACCGCTGAGGTCGACCACGAGCGTCGTTCAGCCATCCGCGCCAACCACACGGTCACGCACCTGATGCAGTGGGCGTTGCGCGACATACTCGGCCTGCACGTCAAGCAGGCGGGCTCGCTGGTGGCGCAGGATCGTGTGCGCTTTGACTTCACCCATTTCAGCGCGATGACGCCGCGTGAGCTCGACCTCTTCGAGAAGGCCGTCAACCGCAAGATCCGTGAGGACGCCCCGGTGCGCTCCGAGACCAAGGGCCTCGACGAGGCGATCGGCGAGGGTGTCACGGCCTTATTCGGCGAGAAGTACGATGAGGAGGTGCGAGTCATCCGCACCGGCGACTACAGCGCCGAGCTCTGCGGCGGCACACACATCAATCGCACCGGCGAGATCGGCCTCTTCCACGTGCTCAGCGAAAGCAGCGTCGCAGCGGGAGTCCGCCGCATAGAGGCGGTTACCGCCGAGGCGGCCGTACAGCGAGTTCAGGCCGAGCGTGAGCTGATCTCCGAGACCGCGGATTTGCTGAGAACCACACCCGACAGCCTTCCCGAGAGCGCGCAGAAACTGCTGAAGGAAAGCAAGGCCCTGCAGAAGGAAGTTGCCGATCTCAAGGTTAAACTTGCCGGCGCGGGCGCGTCGGCGGGAGGGCCGGCGTACGAAGTGACTGAGGTGGGGGATTACAAGATCGCTACGCAGTTGACCTCCGGCCTCGATCCGAGCGCGATGAAAAACTTCGCCGACGAAATCCGCAGCAAGATCAAGAGCGGCGTCGTGCTCCTCGGCGACGCCTCCGGAGGCAACGCAACGCTCGTTCTCGCGGCCACGAAGGACCTCAAGGGCAAAATCGACTGCGGCGAGCTAATCCGCGACATCGCTAAATTCATCGGCGGCGGTGGCGGCGGAAGTCCTTTCATGGCACAGGCTGGTGGTAAAGATGCGGACAAACTTCCTGAGGCTCTGGACAAGGGTCGTGAGGTGGTTGCGTTGAGGCTGCTTAAGTAGGGACAGTTCCCTGTTTTGTGGGGAGAGAATGATCGACTTCACCAAGTATAAAGCCCTCACTTTCGATTGCTACGGCACGTTGATCGATTGGGAGACGGGCATACTCAACGTCCTGCGGCCTTGGGCTGACGGCAAAGGTTTCAAGGTAACCGACGAGAAACTGCTCGAGGATTACGCGCAGGCGGAATCGAGGATCGAGGCCTTGAGGGCCGGTGTGCTGTACAGCGATCTGCTCAAGGAAGTGATGAACGAGATGGCCGCCGGTTACGGCATTGCTCCCGATCCTGACGCTGCGGTGACTCTTGCGATGTCTGTGGGCGAATGGCCTGCTTTCGACGACACCGCGGAAGCGCTGAGCAAACTGAAAAAAAAGTTCAAGCTGGCGATCATTTCGAACGTCGATCGGGATTCATTCGCCCGTTCGAATGAGAAATTGGGCGTCAGCTTCGATGCAATCATCACAGCCGAGGATGCGGGTGCCTACAAGCCGGATACGCGGCCGTTCCTGATTGCATTCGATGTCCTTGAAGAGATGGGCATTCAGCGTGGCGAGATCCTGCATGTCGCACAGAGTCTGTTCCACGACCACGTCCCCGCCAAAGCGCTGGGTTTGGCTACAGTCTGGGTCGACCGCCGTCGGGGTAGAGAAGGCTGGGGTGCCACGCCTCCGCCGCCTGTGGAGGTCAAGCCTGATCTGGTAGTTGCCAACCTCGATGAGTTGGCTAAGATAGCTGGTTGGCATTAAATAGGGACAGTTCCCGGCTTTCCCATTATATGGACCCAATCAGGTTTCGATTTGTAGTCTATAAACATGCTCCAAATAAGGAACGGTTCCTGTTTAGTGATAGATATTTATTGACATCATCCGCCCGAAAAGTGATGAAAATAAAGGCAAAATCTGTTATAATTTGTTTGCACACAAGAAGTTAGGATTATATCTTGGCGAGGACTATTGCGGTTTTAGCGGCTCTTGCTCTATTGTTCGCCGGTGTTGTTGGCGCCCAGGAGAAGGTTTATACCTACGTCGATGAGGACGGCACGATTCACTTCACCGACATGCCTCGTGATGGTGCTGTCGAGATGGACCTTGCCGGCCGCAAATACAAAACAAAGCACCGTGAAGTCGGCAGTGAGGTTCCCTACCACGAGCATATCAATGCTGCTTCGAAGAAGTACGGTCTCGATGCGGGCTTGGTTGCGGCGGTTGCGCAGATCGAGAGCGATTTCGATCACCGCGCGATCAGCAAAGCCGGGGCGAAGGGGATCATGCAACTGATGGATGGGACTGCAGGCGACTACGGTGTGACCAACGTTTTTGATCCCGCTCAAAACATCGATGCCGGAACCCATCACCTTGCCGACCTGATGCGCGTTTACAACGGCGACCTCAAACTTGCCCTGGCGGCCTACAATGCCGGCCGGGGCGCTGTGCAGCGGCACGGCGGCGTCCCGCCCTATCGGGAAACCAAACGCTACATCGAAAAAATCTCGGCGGTCTACAGCCGTGTCGACAGCGAAATCAGCAATAGCCAGATCGATAATTCATACGCGGCGGCCAAGGCCATAAGCCGTGGTGAAACAGTGATTTACCGCTACAGCACTGCCGACGGAATCGTCTATAGCGACATGCCTCCCAACAATAAGCCCTTCGATAAAGTGGCGCTGAGAGAGGTGTCCTGAACGGCGTCGAAATCCTTACCCGCCGGTTTCAAATCCTGCCCCTTTTTACTGCCTTTAATCTCTTGCGTTTTGAGGTTCATCTGATACCATCAGGGCGGAAAACGACGGTATTTATAACCAACCCATTCTCTTCAATTCGCCCAACGTGAAATGTCGAAGAAGCCGCGTAATTACGAACTGACCGAGGAGAAAGAAGAGCGTCTGCGCAACATCGCTCGCGAGCTGCGCATAGATATCCTCCGTATGACGCACGCTGCCCGTAGCGGCCACCCAGGTGGCAGCCTCAGCGCCATCGACTGGATGACGGTAATTTTCTTCGATGTCATGCGTCACCATCCGGATAAGCCTGACTGGCGCGAACGAGACCGCTTCGTCCTCTCTAAAGGGCACGCCAGCCCGGCGCTCTACTCCTGCATGGCCGGCACCGGCTATTTCAACAAGCTGGAGCTGATGAGTCTTCGCAAGCTTTGCAGCAGGTTGCAGGGCCACCCGGAGCGCAAGTACATCAAGGGCATCGAGATTTCCACGGGCAGCCTCGGTCAGGGCCTCGCCGCGTCCAACGGCATGGCCCTAGCCTCTAGGTTGGACCGCCTGGATAACCGGATTTTCGCAGTCCTCGGCGACGGCGAGCTACAGGAGGGGATGGTTTGGGAGGCCGCGATGAGCGCCGCGCACTACAAAATCGACAACCTCTGCGCCTTCGTCGATAACAACGGCCAGCAGATCGACGGCAACGTCTCCGAGGTGATGGGCATCTACCCAATCGCCGAGAAGTGGAAATCATTCGGCTGGAACACGCTCGAGATCAACGGCCACGACATGAAGCAGATGTACAATGCACTCAACAACTTTGAAAACACTGCGGGCAGGCCGACAGTGGTCATCGGCGAAACGGTCAAGGGCAAGGGCGTTTCGTTTATGGAGAACAACTTGCGCTTCCACGGCAACGCTCCCAACGATGAGGAACTCGCTCAGGCGCTCGAAGAACTGGGGGCTGTGTCATGAGCGGCGAAGTCAAGCTTCTTGGCACGCGAAACGTCTACGGGCAGACGCTTGTTGAGCTGGGAGAGGAGAGGGAGGAAATCGTCGTCCTCGACGCCGACCTCGCCCACAGCACCCAGACAGCACTCTTCGGCGAGAAGTATCCCGACCGCTTCTTCAATATGGGCATCGCCGAGATGAACATGATGGGCACGGCCGCAGGCCTCGCCGCATCAGGTAAAATTGCCTTCGCATCCACCTTCGCCATCTTCGCAACCGGCCGCGCCTGGGAGGTGGTGCGGCAGAGCATCTGCCTCTCCAACCTTGACGTCAAAATCGTCGCCAGCCACGGCGGTATCACCACCGGCGAGGACGGCGCCAGCCACCAGATGATCGAGGACTTCACGCTGATGCGAGTCCTACCCAACATGAAGGTCTGCTGCCCGGCCGACGGCATCGAGACCCGCTCGATGATACGCACGATCATCGATGTCCCCGGGCCGGTCTACGTTCGAGTCTCGCGCACCAAGTTCCCGGTGATCTTTCACGACGACTACCAGTTCCGCTTCGGCAAGGCGCACGTCTGCCGCGAGGGCGGCGACATCACCCTCATCGGCATCGGCTACACCGTTTACCAATGCCTGCAGGCGGCCGAGGAGCTGGCGAGGGAGGGGATACAGGCGCGCGTGCTCAACCTCAGCACGATAAAACCGATCGACGTCGACGGAATCGTAAAAGCCTGTGTCGAGACCGGTGCAATCCTCACAATTGAGGAGCATACGGTCAAAGGCGGAATGGGCAGCGCTGTCGCTGAGGTGGTCTGTCAGAACTCCCCTGTGCCGATGAAGATCATGGGCGTGCCCGACACCTTCGGTCGCTCCGGTAGTCCTGAAGAGCTGATGGCTTACTTTCACCTCACACCTGAGTACATCGTCCGCGAAGCGAAGGTTTTGCTGAAGAAGAAATAAGAACAGCTACCCTTTTCCTTAACAGTCTTGGTTCGATGATTTTTTCACAAGTGTTGGCTTCCATCGCTGGTAGGATCAAACAGGGACGGTTCCCTATTTAATATCGAATTTTCCCAATAATCACAACAGAAAGTAATTTTCTAGCGAGATAAGATACGCTATTGTGCAAAATAATTTTGAAGGGAACTATCCCTGTTTTATTGTAGAGATAATTAGGCGAAGGAAGATGCGATTCCTGTCTTGTTACGGCATCATCCCTGCTCGGCTCACAAAGAAAATCCAAATGACTGCCGCGATGAGCAGCGCGCCGACTATGGCGATCGGAATGCCGATTGCGAGCCTGAAGATCCGGTTGTAGTTACGCTCAAACCAGTCCTTTCCCGGTGGCGCCTCGCTCTTCAAGGGATAACCGCAATGCGGGCAGCTAACCGCTTTGTCGCTTACTTGTTGGCTGCATTCTGGGCAGTTGACCAAAGACATGTTTAATCCCCTGCTGAATTAAAAGAGAAACCTAGTCCATAGAAGTGAACGAATCTTTTTCTTAAAAGTTCGATTCAATAGGGAACTGTCCCTGTTTTACCACCCGCTGTAGACGTCGTCGAAGTCGCGGGCGAGGGCGGCTGTACTGCTGGTGCCGAGGCGGGCGGAGTGGTAGGTCTCGTACTTGAGATTGAGGTCATAATCGAATGCCCCGGCGGCGATCAGCATCCTGACGGCGACGGTGGCGTCGCGGATGCCTCCCGCTGCCTTGATGCCGACGCGGTTTTCTTTGGGGCAGTAATCGCCGACGACACGGCGCAGTAATAATACGTCGGAGATCGTAGCCCCGACCGGCACTCCATCCGGCGGCTGAGCGAAGCCGGTGGAGGTTTTGACGAAGACGTCGAGTCCGCGCCTGCGCCCTGTATCCTTGATCGCCCCGGCGGCGAACTCCTTCTCCCCGTCGTTGAGGAAGCAGCATTCGATGATCACCTTCAGCAGATGATGCATACCGCTATTTTTGTTGAAAGTTGCGATCGCCTCCGCAACAGCGTCAATGTCGGCAATGTAGGCATCGGTGTCGCCCGACTTGAGAAGGCCATGGTTGGCGACCATGTCGATCTCGTCGGCGCCGAGCGAGAGCACTTCTTCAGTCTCGGCAACCTTGATCTTCGTTGTCGTCGCTCCGAGGGGGAAGCCGACGACGGTCGAGACCAGCGATTTTTTCTCCATGCGGTCGCGTTGAGCCTCCAGCCGCTCGAGAACGCGCTGCATATGCGCCGGGTTGAAGCAGAGGTGGGCGCGCAGCTTGACTGCGTCGTCCACCAGGCGGTTGATCTCGTCCGCCGTCGCCTGCGGCGCGAGCAGTGTGGAATCGACGAAGCGCATCAGTTGCCCACCGCGCAGGCGCCCTGCAGCCTGTTTGATCTGAATCGGAGTCAATTCCCTAGGATCGATCATTTGCGCTGCCCCCCACCGAAATATTTCTCGTGCAATTCCTCGTAGAGATCCTCACAGTTGTGCACGAAGTTGCGGATGTCGTACTTCTCACTGGCCTTCAACGCCGCCTGGCCCAAGCGTTCCCTTAATCCGGGATCCCCGAGCAGGCGGATGATGATATCCGCAAGCCCGTCGGGATCGCGCATTTCGCACATCAGCACCGTCTCACCGTCGTCGAGCACCTGCACCAGCCCGTCGCAGCGCGTCGAGGCGAGCGTCTTGCCCATGCCCATCGCCTCGAAGCAGGTCAGCGGCGTGCCCTCCCACAACGAGGGGTAGACCATCACGTCGAAGGTGCTCATCACTGCCGGCACATCGGCCTGGAAGCCCCAGAACTGCACCTTGTCGGCAATCCCAAGTTCCTCCGCCTGCGCGCGCAACTCGTCCTCCAGCGGCCCCTCGCCCACGATCGGGAAGATCGTGTCGGGATACTTCTCGAGGATCTTCTTGGCCGCGGCAACGAGATACTGGTTGCCCTTATTGGGGTGCAGGCGGGTGACTGTGCCGACGACGAGATGGCCGTCGGGAACGCCGAATTTCTTCCTGTTTTCGGCGATCTCTTCAGGGCTGCGGGGGTAGAACTCCTCCATCGGCGCGCCGAGGTAGACCAGCTTCGTCCGCTCGGGGATGGTGTGGCGGTACTTGAGCGTGAAATCCATCGTGCTCTGGCCGACGGCCAAAGCAACGTCGGTGTGCCTGGCGAGGATCTTGTCGACGGGTGCAAGGTAGCCGGGGTACATGCCGGTTAGGTTGGCGTGCTCGTGGAGGATGGTGGCGCGTTTGTTGAACCAGCCGACCAGGCGCCCGAAGGTTGTGGCGCCGTAGCCGTGCATGTGAAGGATGTGCGCGTTCTCCTTCTTCACGATTTTCTTCAGCGTCCAATAGGTGCGAGGGTTGAACTTGTGCTTGCCGAGGTAGTATATGTTGATGCCGTATTTCTCAAGTCGCTCCTCGCTGAGATCGCGCCGGCGCAGCGACACCAGGCTGAGGTTGAAGCGCTCGGGATCGTGGCGCGGGAAAATGTATGTGAACAACCGCTTGACGCCGTGCATCCGCGAGCCCTCCCAACCGAGGTGGTCGCAAATGTGCATTACGTTTATCTTTTCGCTTGCCATATGGTCTGTCTTTTTCCCTTTCCAGGTAATTTCAAAGGCGACGCCGAATTGTAGCGGATGGCGGTGCGGCCTGCAAAGAAAGCTCGAAAAAGAACTCGGCTGGAGAGGCTGCAAAGTGATCAGCTACGGGTGCACCGATCGATTTGACCGCCCATGTGGTACACTCTATAATCACCGGACTTTTCAACAGGAGCCTGCGCAACATGCTCGGAAACAAGAAATACGACGTGGTCAACGCCTTGCGGCGCTTGCCGTCGATACCAATAGAATTCTTCAAGACAAGCATCCTGGCGAAGTTTAGACCGATACTCCCAACTTCGCTGATTTACAACGTCACCTGGAGCTGCAACGCCCGCTGCGTGATGTGCGACAACTGGAAGCGCGAGTCGAAGGGCGACCTCACTGTAGATGAGCTGCGCGAAGTGTTCGGCAACAAGCTTTTCCGTAAAATCCGCAACATCGGCCTCACCGGCGGCGAACCGTATTTGCGCAAGGACCTGCCCGATCTCGTGCGCGCCTGCGGCGAGACGATGCCGAAACTGCATAAGCTGACGATCAATACCAACGGCTTCCTCGTCGACCGGACTGTGAGCATGACTGAAGAGATCGTGCGCTACGGCGAGGAACGCAAGGTGCTGATCGGCATCCGCGTCAGCATCGACGGCTTCGAGGAGACCCACGATAAGATCCGTGGTGTGCCCGGCGGCTACCGCAAGGCGATGGAGACGCTGGAGCGCCTGCGCGAGTTGAGCGAAAAGTATTTCTTCAACATCGGCATCAGTTACACCATCCTGCCCGACAACATCGCCGAGACCGAGCGGATATACGAATGGGCCAAGGAAAAGAACATCAATATCGTGCTCAACGTACCGCGCTTCACCACCTCGATGATGTCCAATATCCATCTCGAGGAGGAGAAGGGGATCCGCGGTAACGCCGCCGACGTGATGGCCGATTTACTTCGGCGCCTTGTACGCGAGGGCTCGATCTTCAATGGCGATATCTACCTCTACCACCACTACGCCAAGATGGTGAAGAACGGCGGGATCCGCACGATGCCCTGCCCGATGCAGACCCAGGGTCTACAGCTCAACCCCGACGGCGGCATATTCTACTGCGAACAAGGCTCGATGATCGGCAACGTGCGCGAGCGTGACCCCCTCGCCATTTACCTCGACAAGGAAAACCTGCGCATCCGCAGCAGAACGGTGAAATCGCAATGCCGTCGATGCCTCAATCCCTGCATGGCAAGCGTCAGCGCAGCGCAGCAGGTTTTCCCTTACTTGCGCTTCTTCTTCGAGATTTTCTGGCTCAAGATGTTCGGTCGCCGCAACGGCAGGCGCATGACATCCACTAAAACCGGCACCTGAGCAAGTGCCCCGCTCCGGGCAATATATTGAGGACCGTCTCCGCCTGTGCTAACTTGGCGCGCTGAAAAGAATAATAAAGCAGGGGCATTTCCATGGAAGAGCAGGAGAGGGAGCGGAGTGACGCAAATAACGTAGCCGGCCTTGCAATCGTCGCCCTTTCGATTATCTTCGCCTACATCTTTCTGATGCACACCTGGGTCTGCGATGACGCCTTCATCACATTCCGCGTCGTCGATAATCTGCTGAGCGGCTACGGGCCGGTCTGGAACGTGATCGACCGTGTGCAGGTCTTCACCAACCCGCTCTGGATGTTCACGGTCAGCGCCTTCACAATCATCGTTCAGGAAATCTATTATGCTTCGCTGATCGCTTCGTTCGTGGCCTGTATCGTGATGCTGGTGCTGGTGCTGAGGGATTTGAAGGACCCGCTTCGAATGTTCTTTTTCTTCGCGCTGATCATCAGCTCGAAGGCGTTCTGCGACTACACTTCCTCCGGTCTGGAAAATCCGCTGATCTACCTCCTGCTCGGCCTCTTCTATCTGAAGTATCTCAACGACTTCGAGCGTGGGAAAGAACCAGCCCAGGGCGATATCTATTTCTACCTGCTGGTGGCCTCGCTGGCCTTCTTCAACCGGATGGACACGATCCTGCTCTACCTGCCGCCGCTGATCCACATCCTGGCGAAGGGGATCAGGCAGTTCAGATGGGGGATGATCAAGGTCTTCCTGATCGGGACGCTGCCTGCCTCGCTTTGGGTAATTTTCGCCACCATCTACTACGGTTTCCCACTGCCCAACACCTACTACGCCAAGGTGGCTATCGGCATGCCCCTATCACTGGTGTTCAAGCAGGGGATCTCTTACGTCCTTAACAGCATCAATTTCGATCCGATCACCTTGACGGTGGTCGCACTGGCTTTCGGAATCGCTATCTACTACAAGCGGCTGTATCTCATCCTCGCTTCATCGTCGGCGCTTTTGTACCTGCTCTACGTGATGCGCGTCGGCGGCGACTTTATGGCCGGGCGCTTCATGGCGGCGCCCTTCCTGCTCGGAGCGATCCTGCTGGTGATCCTGTTGAAGGAAAAGAAGATTATTTACGCCGGGCTGGCGATACTACTTGTCTATAACTTCGCAGCGCCGTTGGCACCGATCAAGACCGGTCCCGACTACGACCAGGCGTGGAACTGGCGACTGCAGAACGGCATTCATGACGAGCGCGGCGCGTACCACAAGGGCACGAACCTCCTCTACTACGACCCCTTCAAGCGTATCCGCGACCGTGATTGGCGCATCAACGGCAAGCTGGGGATCAGCGTACGAGCCGGTGATGATCCGGTCTTTCTGGCAGGCGATATCGGCTGGGTCGGCTTCCACGCCGGGCCCGATAAATACGTCATCGATCCGATGGCACTGGCCGATCCGCTACTGGCGCGAACGCCTGCGGCGGGCGCGTTCTACTTTGAATTTGCGATGGGCAATGTCCGTCGTCACATCCCGGAAGGCTATATAGAATCCTGCCGGGAGAGGAAGAATCTAATCGAGGATCCCGACCTGCATGAGTACTATGACGGCCTGCTACGCATTATCCGCGGGCCGGTTTTCAGTTGGCAGCGCTTCCTAGACATTCTCGACTACAACCTTGGTGGCCGCGGCCAAATCGGCTACAAACCGGCGGGCCGGCGCAATGTAATTGCCAGCATCCGGGCCTCCCACCACCGCTTCCAGACACACGTCGGCGAACGCCTGCAGGCTGCGGGCGACATCCGCTCCTCGGGCACGCAAGAGGGCTTCCTGCAGATGGGACCTTACATCCCGCTGGAGCCGGGCAAGTATGCGGTCGAGTGGTTTGGAACTCTGGACGAGGAACCGCAGGGCAAGATAGCTTTCGTCGATGTCAGCTACAATAACGGTCGGCATGTGATCGCCCGCAAAGAGATTAATACCGTAGGTACTGAGGGCAGGAAGAACCTTCTGGCGAGGATCGAGTTCGAGCTCGACAGGTTCATCGAGGACATCGAGTACCGCTTCTATGTCTACAAGGATGTGAAGCTGACGCTCGAGCGGATAACACTCCTGGAGCGCTAGTGAGGCGGACATTTCACGAAGAGACAGGGATGGCAATTCTCCCCATATTATTTAGAAATGCATCAGGCGGGGCACGTTTCCCGAGAGCGCTGGTGTGACCGCGATGCCTCATCAAGCTGAAGTTGCAGAAAACGCCGAGCAGAAAGCCGGACGCCCCAAGCAACCTGCATGGCAATTGATATTAAGACTCGCGATATCTGTCGCCCTGCTGGCATACCTGCTTTTCGTCACCATCCCAACGGAAGATCTCTCGAAGATTTTTACCCTCTTCTTCAGCAGCGACCTGTACAATCTTTTCCTGGCGCTGCTTTGCGTTTTAGGCGACCGCTTTCTCAGCGCCTGGAAGTGGCTGCTTCTGCTTCGCATCAGGGAGCCGAACACGCCGGTGCTGCCGGTGCTGGAGATATTCTTCGTCAGCACCTTCCTCGGCTATTTCCTGCCTTCGTCGATCGGTGGCGACGCTCTACGCGCTTATTCGCTGAGCCGCATCAATCGCGACCTCGCGGGCAGCGCCTCGTCGGTGGCGATCGACAGGGCCTACGGCATCCTCGGCCTGCTCTCTATCAGCGCGGTTGTGCTAATACCCGCGATCGGCACGTTTGTAACTGTTGCCGACGCGGCTGTCATCTGGGCGGCTGCGATAGTCGGGCTTGCCGGCGTTGTGCTGATCTCCAGCCGCACGGTTTATCGCTGGTTCTCTCGGGTGGCCGGCCTTAAGAAGGGCGGAGTCATCCGCGGCAAGATCAGTAGGCTGGTAAATGCTTCCGCGGAGTTCGCCGGCAGGAAACGGGTGCTTGCCAGAGTCTTCAGCTACTCAATGGTTGTGCAGATTTTACGCGTGCTGCTCGGCGTCTTCTGCGGCGCGGCGTTGGGGCTCGAGGTGGACCTCGCATCCTATTTTATCGCTATGCCGATAGTCGTTGTGGTGACGCTGCTGCCGATCTCGATCGCCGGATTTGGCGTACGCGAGGCGGCGTTCATCTACTTTTTCACCCGCGCAGGAGTGCCCGCGTATGCCTGCCTCTCATTCTCGCTGCTCTATTTCGCGATGGGTATCCTGGTGCTGATCCCGGGCGCATTCATCTTCGCTCTCTACGGCATGGGACGCCGCAAAGCCGAACAATAAAAACGCTTATAACGATTTCGCTTTTCTGAAAAAGTGATCGTGCGGGAAGTCTCGCGTGATTATCTCGTGCAACGCCGCGTGGATCAGGGAGTTGCTGGCCAGCAAGTTACCGGTTTCAACATGCCTGCTGCCCAATTCGACATCCGTCACCCGCCCGCCTGCCTCCTCAACAATCAGTGATCCGGCAGCGATGTCCCACGGGCTGAGGCCGAATTCCCAGAAGCCGTCGGCGCGGCCGCAAGCGACATATGAAAGATCGATCGCCGCGCTGCCACAGCGCCGCAGGCCGGACGCAGCAGGCAGCAACCTGCGGAACACGGTGATGAAGTCTTCGAGGTACTGCGCCGCCTTGAACGGGAAGCCGGTGAGGATGAGGGCGGGCGCGAGCTCAGCAGTCGCCGTAACCTGGATCGGTTCGCCGTTGAGGGTTGATCCTTGGCCCCGAACGGCCGAAAAGAGCTCACCGCGCGTCGGGTCGAGCACTACTCCAACGGCCAACTCACCGTCCACCTCCGCCGCAATTGAAATGGAGTAGATCGGGAAGCCGTGGATGTAGTTGGTGGTCCCGTCGAGCGGATCGATGATCCAGCGCACGCCGCTGCCGGAATCGCGCAGGCCGCTCTCCTCGGCGAGGATCTTGTGGTCGGGATGTCGGGTGAGGATCGTGCCGATGATCGCCCGCTCGCTCGCCCGGTCGACTTCGGTAACGTAGTCGTTATGACCTTTGAGATCAGCCTCTGCGACCGAGAGAGTGGCGGCGTGCCTCCTCAGTATATCTGCCGCCTTTTCGGCGGCAAGAATGGCAGTTTCCAGAAGTTGCCTGGGCATGACTCCAACGCCGTTCGTTGTCAGGCCACAACGGTACTTAAAGAAAGACGGTGGGTCAATTGAGGAAAAGGTACTGGGAAAATGGTTGGCCGCTGAAAAAATGTGGTGGACTGTATTTGGCGTCTCTTACTTTTGTTTTAATGCCTTCTTGACCTTCCTCTCCAGTTTCCTGGGGAAATACCCCTTTTTCTTCCAGAAGATTTTCCCTTCGCGATCGATGATGAAATTGTAGGGTAATGCGCTTACCCATTCGTTGAAGTAAACTCTGCTGCCCCAGTAATAAATGTAGTAGACGCCACGCGGAGTATCACGAAGGACCGGAGTCGAGAGGCCGAATGTCCTGGCCCAGCGTTTGCAGTCCTGGGTTGTGGCACGCATACCATTTTCATCGCTTTCGATTGCCGTGAGCACGACGAGCCCATCGTCTTTGTAGTTCTGATACAGCGTTTCGAGATCGCGCGCCTCGGTCTGGCAAATGCCGCACCACCAAGAGCAGAAATCGAGGAGAACGACCTTGCCCCTGTAATCCGACAATCTGACCATCTTGCCGTTGTGATCGTACAGCTCGAAGTCATAGGCGTAATCGCCCACCTTAACCCCCTGCGTCTCGCCCTGGGGGATTTCCTCGTGCGTAAGGGTGACTGGTTCCGACGGCTCCGTCTGGCGGCCGAATTTGTCCTCTATTACTACTGTCAAATCGCACGTTTCCCAGTTTTCGGCGAGCACGGAGATGTAAGTTGTAAACTTGCCCTTGCTTTTCTTGAACACCTTCGATTCAGCAGGGAGGTTGCCGATGCCTTTCATCTTGCCGGTGTAAGGAAAGAAGTCGTAGAGAATTATCACCCTGCCGCCAAAGATGTTGTTCCCGGGATTATTAAATCGGAATGTGACCTTCAGCATATTTATCCGGTTCGTGGCGAGCTTCGTCGGTGTGACTTTCAGTGAGGTTACCTCCGCCATCGCTTTTCCTGCAGGTTCGGTCTCGTCGAAAGCATATTGGGAGTTCGTCATTAGAGAAGTGCAAATGATTAGACAAATTAACAGTTGAAAACCGCGTTTAATCATCATGGCTTTCTCCATGCTGTAATCAAATGACGTCTGCCTATGCCTACTCAATATATTTGAGAAACAAAAAACCCAGGCAGAATGGGCACTCCCTCTGCCTGTTTTAGTAATGCGAAAATTGGATAATATTAGATCATAATTAGCGAGTAGTGACAAGTGATTCTGCGGAAACGCGAATTACAGAATCAGCATGCAGTCGCCGTAGCTGTAGAAGCGGTAGCCGGCGCGTTTGGCTTTTTCGTATGCGGAGAAAGTTGTCTCGCGCCCAGCGAAGGCGCAAACCAGCATTAACAGTGTGCTGCGCGGCAAATGAAAATTAGTCAGCAATACATCGACAGCGCGGAAATGATGGCCGGGGCGGATGAAAAGATCTGTCCAGCCGCAGCCGGCCTTGACCGATCCGGTGTGATCATCCCAGACGGATTCAAGAGTGCGGACGGCCGTGGTGCCGACGGCGACGATTCGCCCCCCAGCACCGCGGGCTGCGTTGATTGCCGCGGCGGCATCTTCACCTATTTCGTAGCGCTCGCTGTCCATACGATGATTCTCGATTTCATCGACCTTCACGGGCTGGAAGGTGCCTGGGCCGACATGGAGCGTCAGCCGCGCGATATCGATCCCGCGTGATCGGATTTCATCCATTACGTTTTTGGTGAAATGCAGTCCGGCGGTGGGCGCGGCAACGGCGCCGGGCTTGTCAGCGTAAACCGTTTGGTAGCGGGTGCGGTCGCCCTCCTCCGGCTCGTCACGCTTGATGTAAGGGGGTAGGGGAGTAAGGCCGGTGCGTTCGAGCACCTCTTCGAAATCGCCTTTAAAAATGAAACGGACGGCGCGCGTACCACCCTCGGTGCGCTCCACTACCTCCCCTGAAAGCTCTTTTGAGAAGACGATTGAATCTCCCGGGCGGACTCTGCGACCGGGATTAACCATGCAGCGCCAGGTGTTACTTTCAATCGGGTGGATCAACAGCACTTCGACGCGGGCGCCGGTTGAGCGGCGGCCGAGCAGTCGCGCCGGGATCACGCGTGTGTCGTTAAGCACAAGCACATCGCCGGGTTCCAGGTATGACGGGAGATCGCTGAACCGGTGATGTTCGACGCCGCCGTTGCGCGACACAACCATTAGGCGCGAGCTATCGCGCGGCTCGACCGGGTGCTGAGCGACTTTCTCCGGCGGAAGGTGGTAATCGAAGTCCGAGAGCCTCAATCGCGCCTCCATTAGCAATTTGTCCCCGCCGGCGTTGGCGGCCTCCGGCTGCTATGTTATGCTATCTCACGGCGCCCGCCGGGGAAAGGCGGACGCCCGCAGTTTTTCCAAACAGACTTCAAAACAGGAATTCGTCATGAGAGATCTGACTCCCATCCTCTCCCCCCGTTCGATAGCAGTGGTCGGCGCTTCGTCGCGGCCCCTCTCGGTCGGCTGGGAGACGATGAATAGCATACTCCGCTTCGGATTCACCGGGGTGGTCTACCCTGTGAATCCCAAGGCTCCTGAGATAAACGGCCTTAAAGCCTACCCTTCGATTCCTGATATACACGATCCCGTCGACCTGGCGATCATGGTGGTCAAACGCGACCTGGTGCTGCCGGCGATGGAGCAATGCGCCGAGGTGGGTGTCAAGGGAGTCATCGTTATAACCGCCGGTTTCAAGGAGATCGGCGGCGAAGGGATTGTGCTGGAAGAGAAGATAACCGCCATCGCACGCGAGGCAGGGATGGTGATGATCGGTCCCAATTGCATGGGCGTTTTCAATACCAATCCCGAGGTGAAGCTCAACGCTACGTTTGCGCGCTTCGATCCCAAGCGCGGCCCGGTCGGCTTCATCAGCCAGAGCGGAGCCATGGGTGCGCAGATTCTCGACTTTGCCAGCGAGCGCCACTTCGGCTTCTCGAAATTTGTCAGCATCGGCAACAAGAGCGATATAGATGAGAACGACGCACTCGAGGTCTTTGCGCAGGACGATGAGGTGGGCGTGATCATCCTCTATCTGGAGAGCTTCGCCAACGCCGAACGATTCCGTGAAGTTTGCTCAGCAGCCTCTCGCGTCAAGCCCGTGGTGGTGCTGAAAGCGGGGCGTAGCGAGGCGGGAGCGAAGGCCGCATCTTCCCACACCGGTGCGCTCGCAGGCTCCGATATCGCCGTCGATTCGCTTCTGGCAAGCTGTGGAGCGATGCGTGTGGATACAGTCGGCGAGTTACTCTCCGTGTCGCAGTTCTTCAGCGCGGCTCATCGACCCGAGGGCAACCGCATCACGATGGTCACCAACGCCGGCGGACCGGGGATCATTGCCACGGACGAGTTGGAAAACGCCGGTTTCGTCTTCCCTGAGCTGGAGGAACGGACGGTTGCCAGGCTGAAAGAGCAGCTTCCCCCTGAAGCCTCCTGCGCCAATCCCGTCGACGTGCTGCCCGGCACCGGCGCGAAAGGTTATGAGATTGCCGTGGAGGCGCTCAGCAACGACAAGAACGTCGACATGCTGATCGTGATGTGGACCTCTCCCGTAATGGTCAAGACGACATGGGTGGTGGAAGCGATCAAGCCGCTGTGTGAGAAGAGCCCGATTCCGATAATCGGCATGTTCTCAGGCGCCAGCGACGTGATGATCGACGCCGCGCCCCTCGGCGAGCTCGGCATCCCGATCTTCAGCCACGCCCCGGGCGTCAGGGCTGGTTTGGTGGCCGGGAAGCGCTACCGCGAGTGGCTCGAGCGCAAGCCGGTTCCACCCAGGGCATTCGAAGTCCAGCGCGACAAGGTTGCGGCCGTAATCGACAAGGCCGGGGAAGGATGGCTGGAGGCCGAGGACGCCTTCGCCGTGCTGGAGGGCTACGGACTTCCCACAGCACGGAGCAGGGTGGTGGTGGCTGAGGCCGACATCGCGGCAGGGGCGGGCGGCCTGCGTTTCCCGCTGGTGATGAAGATCGTCTCGCCGGACATCCTGCACAAGAGCGACGTTGGCGGCGTGATTGTAGGCATCGAAAATCTCGAAGAGCTGGCTGAGGCGAAGACAAACATGCTTGGCGTGCTGGGCGAAACCGCAGCAGGTGCGAAGATCAATGGCTTCCTGCTGCAGGAGATGGCGCGCGGCGAAACGGAACTGATAGTCGGCGTTAACCGCGAGCCGGGCTTCGGTCCACTGATCATGTGCGGTCTCGGCGGTGTTTACGTCGAAGTGCTCAAGGACGTCGCTTTCAGTCTTGCGCCGCTGGCGGGTGACGAGCCGATGCGCATGCTCGAGCGGCTGCGTTCAGCGCCGATACTGCGAGGCGTGCGCGGCTCGAAGGGTATCGATATTGGTGCGGTTGCCGACGTTATATCCCGTGTCAGCCAATTGGTGACGGAGCACCCACGAATTGAGCAGCTCGATATCAATCCCCTGATGTCCGGCGCAGAGAGCTGCATGGCGGTTGACGCGCGAATAAAAGTGGTGAAATAGTACCCCCATGAAACCAGTGGCGGAGAGCGCCGATTCCCTCCTGGGATTAGCCCGGAGAAACGATGGGAGGATGTTGCTCCTGATCCGGGATCTTTTCGCCTCAGCGGCCGGCCCGGCCGCCGACAGGATACAACCGCAATCCTTTCAACAAGGGGAACTCATCCTGATCGCAGCGGAGGAGCGCTGGCTCTCGGTAGGGCGAGAGAGTGTTGACGATTTGCGTGCAAAGCTCAACCGGATGCTTGGCCGCAAGATAATAAAACGAATCATCATCAGGCTGGGAGAACTTCCCCGGCAGAAGCACTCTGTCGCACAACCGAAGCGAGTGGTAAAAAAAGCGTCTCCGCCACGCGAAGTGGCAGAGACTGCTGCTATAATTGGAGACGAGCGTGTGCGCGAGGCTTTTCTCGCGCTGGCGGCAAGCGTTACCGCCTTGCGTGGCACCGATAAGGAACGGAAGTGATATGGGTCGCTTTGCAGAGTCGATGAGGGATTTCTGGGAAGGGATTGGGGGTTTTTTATCCCTCGGCGGGCGCGACCTGGCGAATAAAATCGGCAGCCTCGTGCGCGGCATCCGGGTTCGCAATCTGGAAAAGGCGATAGCTGCCAGGCAGGTGGAACTGGGCCGTAAAGCATGGTCCCTGAAGATTCTCACCACCGATTCTTTCCCGGTTGTCGACAAAATCGATTCCTACGACCGGGGCATCGCGGCAAAGCAGAATGCCATTGAGGAACTAAAGGCGCGGATAGGGGACCAGCAGAAGCAGAAGCAGAACCACCTTGCCCTGTATCAGAATAAGATTAACGAGCAGTTGAAGCAGAGGCAGCCCGTGGATGAGGAATACACGGGTCTGCTGGTTGAGGCAAAGCGCCTGAAACGCGAACTGGCCTCCACGCAGGACGATATTATTTCTCTCGAAAGGAAGCACGAGCTTCAATCGAAGCGCCTCGAGGAGTCGAAGAATGAGGGCGGAGAGGGGAGCGAAGAGTATGTGCTCTCAGAAATCCGCCACGAGATTCAGTTTGTCGAGCGATCAATCAATCTCAAGCGGGAGAAGGTTGAATTCCTGAAAGTGAGGTCGGAAGAGAAGTCGCAGGGTGCCGAACGCACCGGTAAGGTTGTCGCGCAATACGACCGTCACATCGCCGACATGCGCAGGCAGCAGCGCGAGGGCACCGCACAACTTGATGCCTCACTTCGCAAGCTGGATATCAGCCGACATCAAATCGAGCGCGATATCCGTAAGCTCCGCAGGGAAATGCGCCCCCTTTTCGGCGAGCTGGGCTTGGAATTGCGCAGGCGTCCGTTCGATGTTCCGGAGCTTGCGCGCGAGTACGCCGAGACAAATGCGATCGAGAACGAGAAGGAGAGGCAAAGAGCCGAGATCCTTCGGCTCCGCTCCGACTCGGCAAGCATCGGCTTCGGAATAAAGTTCGGTTTTTATGGCATGATCCTATTGCTCTTAGTGCTTATCACGTGGTGGCTGATCATCCTCTTCTAGGCCGAGGTTTTTCAGGATCTTAATTGTTCTCCGCCAATCAGGCGTTTTCGCGCCGCGTTGGAATATTTCCCTTAATACCCAACCGCCCGGGTCTCGATCAGGCGAGGCAAGGTTTGGAGCAGTCAGCGTCTTCGAAATTTTTCCAATTGGCGCGGCGCCTGCCTTGCGCAGCAGAGCACGTGCCGAGAAATGCTGTAAAGCTTCGAAGGCCTTCTTGGGCTGACCGTATCGAAGCTCGAGCACAATTATCGTCCGGAAGAGATCAGCGTAGTCGTTTGAAAACCGCCTGAGGTGGTCGAGGGCGAACAAACCCGAGCGCAGGTGTTCAAGGTCCTTGATCAGCTTTCTACCTGACCGTAGTGCCGCCGCGCGATTGCCTTGCTGAAGGAACGCCTTCATTTCAAGCCATTTCAGAGTGGGACCCAGGCGTATGGCCAGGCCTGGCGAAAACGTGGCGTTCGACTCTACGACCAGGGCCGTCGCCTGTTCCGCTTCGCCGGCTTCGAGAGCAATGTGAGCGCGGAGCAGGATGGCTTCGCCCCGGAACTGCTCCACCGCGTCCAACCAGCCTTCTTCTTCCAGCAACATCAAAGCGTTCTGTGCCGCACTGAAATCATTCTTTTGTGCCGAAATGCGGGCTTTCTCAAGGAGAAATTCAGCCTCCGTGAGTTTAGTTGGTTTCCCGCTGCGCTCCGGAGCGGTTCCCGGATCTTGGGTTTCGGTAAGCGACTTTTCCAGTTTCTCGGCCCGGGAAAGGCATCTGCCGCGTAGCTCGGTTTTGGTTGGGATAATTTTCGCCGCGGTTGTTGTGTCGCCGAGGGCCAGCGCAGCCTCTGCGATATCCAGGCGCGTCTCCACGGCTGATTCATCATCACCGGCTATCCTTGACAGACGAAGCGACTCATACAGGTCGGCGAAAGCCTGAGCGATCTCCGCAGCTTCCAGCCGGATGAGACCACGCTGGCGCAACAACGAAGCTCTTATGGCGATGTTGCCGTCGTGATCAAGGGATTCAAGCGCGGAGTCGCATAACTCTGTCGCCTCGCCGGCCTTGCCGTTCAACAACAACAGCCGGGCTTTGAGCGGTAACAAAACGGCGGCGGGAATTCTCGTCTCAAGTGCTTGAAGGTGACGCCGAGCTTTAAGTCGCCTGCCGGCTAGCAGCGCCATGTTTGTGGCGAGCAGGTGTGCCCTGATGCGCGTCTGAGGGCAACGCTCGCCCCTGGATTCGCAGAGCCATTCTGCCAATATACGAGAGGCTTCTACTATTTTGCTGTCAGTAAAGGCGGCTTCTGCGGTGCTGAGCAGGCTTGGTTTCTTGGCCATAAAATAGGGACGGTTCCTTATTGTTGTGAATTATTCTTGTGCCTATTCTACATGATCTTCGGCATTCAGGTTTGGGGGATTGCGAAAGAAAAACTGAGAACTGTCCTTACTTATCCACTCGCATACGCAGCAGGATATCATGCCAACCGCAGCCGTAAGGTTTCGAGTAGATCCAGAAATAGCCGATGCCGAGTGGGATAATTGCAGCGATTAGCGCAAACCAGCGCAGGACAGCCCTGCCGAGTCCGATACCATTCTGATCGGTTGATTTCTGACGCGATACTTGAATTCCGAGTACCAACTTGCCCGGAGTCTGGCCGGTCAGCGAGGTGAAGATTACGTAGTAGAGGAAGTGCAGGCACCCGAACATGATGGCCAGCGGAACCAGGGAGGTGCCGAGGATATCGAGTGCGCCGCGCTCCATCAGCGCGCCGGCTACGAGAATTATCAGTGCTTCAGATGCCAGCAGGACAGTGGCATCGAAGGCTGCGGCCAGCAAGCGCCTAATGTTCAGCTCATGCGGAATCGGCGGGTCCTGCGCGGCCGTGGGGGCCGGCGCAGCCGCTTCCGGCTCTTCGTCAACTTCCGTAGCTGGGTTATGGTCCAGCGGGGTATAGCTATCCAGGGCCACGTCGAGATCGGAAGCAGCAGGGGCCGCCGATTTGACTTCCGGCTGCTTCCGATCCTCAACGGCAGCTACGGGTTCGACAATCCGTTCCTGTTCTTTTACCACCGTTTGAATTGGAAACAGCGTCGGTTCTTCTTCTTCGTCGGAGAGTTCCGGCGTTTCGGTTTCCGCTTCCACGGGGTCTTCATCTTCTTCGAAGGCGGACTCGTCGGAGAACTCTTCCCCTTCCGCCGGAGCGGCGGACTCGTTCTCCCACTCATCTGATACCGATTCTGCCGGTAACTCCTCGACCTCCCGGCTCTGCACCACCTCGAGCGCACGGATTTCCGCGAGCGGCTCTTCCTCGTGTTCCTCGACGGGCAAAACAGCGGCGGCTACGGCCGTCCGCTGGCGGATTTCCCGCTCGCTTTCTTTTTTATCCCTGATGACTTCTATGCGGCGCCGAAGCTCCGCTTTCCAGTCGCTCGTGCTCACACTTACCCCCTGGTTCGGAAGAGGGCCGCCCCCCCTCACTTGAGAGGGAAAATCTCGTAACACCATCAATAACAGGCACTTATAATACCAAAAAAGCATGAAATATGCAAGCGTGAAGGGTATAACACTTGCCTTGTGCTCAATGCTTTGTTATCAGATTACGATGCCTAAAGAAGAGAAAGAAAAAGCGCGAGCCGAAGAGCATGCGCACAGAATTATCAGGCGCAGGCTCGGCGTCTCCGAGGGTGACTACATCCTCGAGCCGATGGCCGAGGGTGCATCGAGCAAGCGCTTCTTCCGAATCTTCTTCACCAAAGCGGGTGCCGTGTCGGTCGTGCTGATGCTGCTCGGTAAACGCTTCCGGGTCGAGAGGACAGACTACTACCAGATCAGCGAACTGATGCGGAAGCTCAACCTTCCCATTGCGGCAATCTATGAGAGCTATAATAGCGACGGCGCGATGCTGCTTGAGGATCTCGGAACTACGACTCTCTATGACCTGGCAAACGATCTTGGTGACGACGAGGAAACGCTTGAGGAATTCTACCGCAAGGCGATTGATTCGCTGGTTTTGTTGCAGACGCGCGCCGGTCGTTACAGCGAGGGCGTAGCCGCGTTCGAGCGCGCCTTCGACGAACGCAAGCTCGGCTGGGAGCTGGGTTTCACGATGAAGCATTTCGCCGGCTCGCTATTGGATTACAAACCCGGCCGCCGCGAGAGGAAGATCCTCGACGTGTTCTTCAAGGATGTTTGTACTCTTCTCGCTTCGCTGCCCCGCGTGCTCTGCCACCGTGATTATCATAGCCAGAACCTGGTGCCGCGGCGCGACACTCTTTACATCACCGACTTCCAGGATGCCCGCCTCGGCCCCCACGTCTACGACCTGGTTTCGCTGCTGCGCGACTCGTATGTCGAGCTGAGCGATGCGTTGCGCGCCAGACTGCTACTCTACTATATCGAGCGCCATCCGGAGTTCACTCACAAGGACGCGAACGCCCTCGCCCATCAATTCGACCTGATGTCGCTACAGCGTCACCTTAAGCACCTCGGCACCTTCGGTTACCAGGCCTCGGTGGGGCGCACCGATTTTCTCCGCTTCGTTCCGAGGACGCTGGATTATCTTGAAGTCAACCTGCCGAAGTTTCCACAGTATGGTGATGCAGCGAGTGTCCTTCACGAGATGTGCGAGAAGGCGCGGGTGACCCTCTCCGCGAGAGAGGAGACCTGAGGCGGTGCTCAACTACGCTCTCCGCCGTGTGCTCGGCGCCGTCCCGACGCTGCTCGGTGTTGCCACTCTGATTTTCCTGATGATACATCTTGTGCCCGGCGATCCGGTGGAAGCGATGCTCGGCGAATACGCCGCGCCCTCCGCCCGCGAAGAATTGCGCAGCCAGCTCGGGCTGGACAAACCTCTGCACGAACAGTACCTGGGCTTTCTTGGTGGCTTGGTGACCGGCGATCTCGGCCGCTCGGTCGCGCTGGAAGGAAGGCCAAAGGTCGCACAGGTGATCGCCGAGGCGTTTCCAACAACAATGATTCTCGCTTTAGCCGCTATGGCGGTGGCGCTGGTGATCGCTTTACCGGCTGGCACGATCTCGGCCGCGCGCAAAAACACGCTTACCGATTACGCTGTCAGCACCGGGGCGCTTCTGGGCATTTCGATCCCCAACTTCTGGCTCGGCCCTCTGCTGATATTGCTCTTCTCGATCCAGCTCGGGTGGCTGCCGGTTTCCGGGCTCGAGGATCCCCGGAGCCTTGTACTGCCCGCCCTGACTCTCGGGGCTTCGCTCGCCGCCGCGCTTACGCGCATGGTGCGGGCTGCGATGACCGAGGAGCTCTCGCAGGACTACATCCGCACCGCACGCGCAAAGGGCCTGCCTGAGTGGCGCGTCGTCGGGGTGCACGCTCTGCGCAACAGCCTGATTCCGGTTGTCTCCATCGCAGGCCTGCAATTCGGGGCGTTGCTGGCCGGCGCGGTGGTCACGGAGCGCATCTTTTCAATCCAGGGTATCGGCTTCATCCTGATCGATGCTATCGGGCGGCGCGATTATCCGCTTGTGCAGGGGACGATACTGGTGATCGCCGCCTGCTACATCGCCGTTAACCTGGCCACCGATCTGATGTACTCGGTCATAGATCCGCGCGTGAGGTACGGGAAGTGAGTTTCGGCGGGAACAGATTGGCTCAAGCGGGGGCGGCGGTGCTCGCCCTGGTTGTGCTTGCCGCTTTGGCCGGACCTCTGCTGCTGCCCGTTTCGCCTCTCGAAATCAACCTGCCAAGCAGGCTGCAGGGGCCTTCCCTGGAACATCCCTTCGGCTGCGACCAACTCGGGCGCGACATCCTCTCGCGCGTGATTCACGGCGCTCAGGTTTCGCTCTCCATCGGCCTGCTGGTCACACTTGTGTCTCTCGTCGTCGGCACCGCTCTGGGAATGTACGCCGGATATCGCGGAGGCTTGACTGACTTGCTGATGAACTGGCTCTTCGACGTGGCCCTGGCTGTGCCGGGCTTGCTGCTGGCGATCGGCGTAATCGCGGTTTTGGGGCCCAGTTTTTTCAATCTGGTTATTGCGTTATGCGTGATGGGTTGGGTGGGTTACGCGCGACTGGCGCGCAGCCTGACGTTGAGAGCAAGGGAGGTGGATTACGTCGCCGCAGCGCGCGTCAGCGGTCTCTCATCGCCTCGGATTCTGAAGGCGCATATTCTGCCCAACATCTCCGCGCCTCTGCTCGTTCAGGCAACAATCGGGATGGCCGGTGTGATCATCACCGAGTCGACGCTGAGTTTCCTCGGGCTCGGAGGCGAAATCGACGCCCCGAGCTGGGGAGCGATGCTCAACGACGGTCTGGCATACCTGCTTGTCGCGCCGCATCTCACGATCTTCCCCGGAGCGGCGATCGCGATCACGGTGCTCGCTCTCAATTTCCTCGGTGACGGCCTGCAGGAAAGACTCGATCCGAGAGCCCGGAAGAGCGAGTTTGCACGTGGCAGCCGTGCGGTCACTGAACGCTGAGAACTGTTTTCTTGTTCAAAATGATTTTTGTCTCAGGATTGTGATTCAGGTCCGGCTGCAGGGGGGCGCGGCAGGTAATCGTAAATCAGCCGTGCTGAGCCTCCACGATGCGCCTAAGCTCGGGCAGCGATCCCTGCCAGTTTTTAAGCTGCGTAACCAGCTCGAACTCGAGGGCGTCGGCGATTCGTTCACTGTCTTCTTCGCCCTGAGCGCTTACGAGCTCTACCAGCGTTTCCTTTAGGTCGTTTGCCAAGTCGCCCAGTCCCTTGCCATCAGGGCTAACCGGCTCCTCTCCGACCATGCCGGTCTGGCGAATGTTCTGAATCAGCTCTATGAGCACCCTCATGCCCTCGATTACGTCGTGGTAGTTCCTGTTACCCTCTTCCGTTTCGCCCGAACGAAAAAGCTCGACGATTTGCTCGACGCCGGGGATCATCCGCCCCAGGTAGCTTTCGAAGCGAACTAGGATTTCGACCAGTATATTCGAGGATTTTTTTGCAGTGATATTGACGGTCTTTTCGGGATCGTAGGCCAGGAGCGAGCCGTCGGTGTAGGTGAAACTCTCAATTTTATCTTCGTCCACCTTGACTTCTACGATGACCCACTCTTTCGTGAGGTGTTTCTGCTCAATAGCGGCAACCAGTTCCAGCAACGACTGCGGCTGCTCCTCAACCTCCACATCCGCTCCATTTAGAATCACGTTTCCCACATTGAAGTCCTTTCTTTATGGACCCAGTGTATCATGCCGACCCCGGGGCAGTAAGGCTCGGCTCGAAATCACTTGGCGGCGGGGCTGACGAACATTTCCCTGCCACCAAGCATCACACGCTCACAGATTGAGTCGACTCTCACGTTGCGCACCATCGGCTCGCGCATTTCCGCAACCAGTGAGAGCAGGCGGGCCAGCTTGCGTGCCGGACGCCCGCGTGCCATATCAACCAACTCTTCCTTGATATCCTCGTTGATGGTCTCCGCTCCGGAGCCGGCGGAGGCGATCAGCATGAGGTCGCGGATCAGGGCGGAGATCAGCTCGAGACGCGAGTCGAATCGCTCACTCTCTTTACCAAACTTCGCGGCGAGACTGAAGATCTCGGCAGTGCTCCGCTCTCCCAGCGCCAGGTGGATGAACTTCAACGCTGAAGAGCGCTCCTCCAGATGGCGATCGAGATCAAATCCCAGCGCCATGCCGACTGCACCGCGGCTGAGACCGGCCACGGTCAAGGCGCCGTCGGCTTCGAAAAGACCGCGGCGGATCAGCTCATCGGCAAGCAGGTCCCTGGCTACAGGCTGGAAGTTGAAGCGCTGGCAGCGGCTCAGGACGGTCGGGAGCAACGAGGCGGGGCTTGCGCTGATCAGGAAGAACACGGCGCCTCCCGGCGCTTCCTCCAGTGTCTTGAGAAAGGCGTTGGCCGCGCTGGGGTGCATCGCCTCGGCGGGATCGATAATAAAGACCTGCCTGCTGCTGCTGTAGGGGCGTAACTGAGTGGCGGCAACCAGGTTTCGGCGGACCTGGTCCACCTTGATGAATTTGCCGTCGGGCTCGATGATTCCGAGATCGGGGTGAAAACCCTCGCCTTCAAGAAGCGTCTCGATCCGTCGGCAGGAATCGCACTTGCCGCAAGGCTCCTTTTCAAAGCTTTCGCACAGGAGAGCGGTCGCGGCGGTCAGCGCCAGAGTGCGCTTGCCGACGGCTGGCGGGCCGGCAAAAAGGTAAGCGTTGGCGAGCCTCCCGGAGAGAATTGCTGATAGGACGGCGTCCCGTATTAACTCGTTGCCGATGAAATCAGTGAACTTCATTTCTTCTGAACGATTCCAAGTCTCTTAAGTACCAACTCCAGGACATCTCTGGTTACCGCTTCAAGCTCGCGGCTTGAATCGACCACCTTGATCCTCTCCGGTTCCTGACGGGCCAGGAGCAGATAACCCTCCCGCACCAGTTTGTGGAACTCCAGTCTCTCGTTCTCGAAGCGGGTATCACCCTCTGAGGGCCTGCCGCGGGCGCGCTCCAGACCGATCTCCGCCGGCAGGTCGAGCAGGATTGTCAGCGCAGGAATCAGCTCGATGCCTACTGCACGGCTCATCCGCCGGACTTTGTCGATGCCAATCCCCCGCGCGTGCCCCTGGTAAGCCAAAGATGAATCCTCGAAGCGGTCGCAGAGCACGGTCTTGCCCTCTGCAAGCGCCGGTTTGATCACCTCTTCGATGTGTTGGCGGCGACTGGCCAGGTAGAGCATCAACTCCACATCCGGAGCCATCATCGTGAATGCCGGATTGAGCAGGGTCTCGCGGATGGAATCGCCTATCGCGGTGCCGCCTGGCTCGCGCGTTTTGAGACATTCGATTCCGCGCCGTGCAAGCTCCCGGCCGACGTTTATCATCAGGCCGGTCTTGCCACTCCCCTCTATCCCCTCAAAAGTTATAAAATTACTCATCGGTTCCTTTGGAGAATCCGCCAAAGATAGCTGACGGCAAATAATAAGATCAAACTCGTAGCCAGTCCACCTGCAGAAACCAATTCGGAGCTCAAACCAGATACCCTCCCCAGAATAACAGCGATTGCTCCGCCCGCCATCGAAGCCGCAGCTCCGGCCGTGTTCAGCCCGAGACGCTCGCGCCAGAAGCCGAACAGCACGGGCAGGGTGAGCCCTGCGCTGAAGAAAGCATATGCGAAAAGGAAAATATCGAGCAGGTTTGCGAACAACGTTGCGGTAACAATACCCATCAGCCCGATGACAGCTGTGGCGATTCGCCCCTCCATTGGATTCCGACGGTTGAGGATATCGCGGGTCAGCACAGTTCCCGCCGTCAGCAGTACCGAGTCGGCCGAAGACATCAGTGTAGCCAACAGGGCGACTATTACCAGGGCGGTTACTGGAGCGGGCAGGACCTCGAGGGCCAGCTCTGAGAGCACTGAATCGGCGGCGATCCCGCCGGGAAGGATCGTTACGGCAGCGAGGCCGATCAGGCCGATGGCGATCCCGAAGACTATCTTAATGGCACCCGCTACGAGCGAGGCGGTTCCCGCGGTCTTTTCGTCTCTTGCGCTGAGCAGTTTCGAGTAGATATCCGAGCCGACCAGATGTGGCAACGCCGTCACGGCGATCAGAGGCAGAACCATCCCCACAGGCATGTCAGGTCCCACTGGAAAGGCCGTTCGTGCGGAGGGCAACGATTCCCACGCGGCGGCGTAACCCAGCACCGGCGCGGCCACGAGAATGATACCGACAGCCATGAGCAAGAGCTGAAAGATGTCTGTTCGCGCCACTGCAAGCTGCCCGCCCACTACCGTGTAGATGATGAAGACTCCTCCGACCGGCAGCAATAACAAAACAGTGTCGGCTCCAATGATCGGTTGCAGCAAGGCTACACAGGAGCGAAGCAGCAGCGCCAGCCAGCCGATCTGAGCTAGCAGAACAAGAATCGCAGCGATCTTTCTGACCGCGTCGCCGTAGAATTCCCCGGCGATCTCCGGCAACGAGAACAATCCCAGCCGCCGCACGCGCGCGGCAAGGAAGAAACCCAACAGAAGCAGTCCGAGACCGCCTGCGAAATCGATCCAGATCGCAGGCAGGCCACGCGCATAAACCTGGCCGACAACGATGATTGTCGCCGAACCGCCGATGGCGGTCGCCGCGAGAGTTGAGGTGGCAGCCAGCGGACCAAGAGAACGTCCTGCCAAGTAGAAATCGGCTTCATCGTCACCTTTGCGGCGGGAGAGCAAGCCGAGAACGAAGACAATCAGGAGGTAAGCGATAACCACGGCCAGAACCGCTATCGCCGTTTCTGGAGTTGGTTTTGGCATCGCGGGATTCTATTGCCGGGCAACGGAAAGCGTCAAGACAAAGCGCCGCTTTGATTGCGCCGAACTCCGGGGCTGACCTATAATCACCGCGGGCTTTACTTATGGATATCAAGTCGGGAAAGATTCTGGTCACCGGTGCGGGGGGATTCATCGGCAGCCACCTTGTCGAGGAACTGCTGCTCAAGGGCTGTGACGTCCGAGCGTTCGTCCACTACAACTCTCGCAATGACTACGGCTGCCTGGAGTACCTCGGGGATCGCCTTGGCGGGATCGAGCTGGTAAGTGGCGACCTACGCGACAGCGGCACCGTCCGGCGAGCCGTCGAGGGCTGCCGGCTCGTGATGCATCTCGGCGCGCTCGTGGGCATCCCTTATTCCTACCTCAGCCCCAGGGATGTTTATGACACCAATGTCGGGGGCACGCTGAATGTCCTCGAAGCCGCTCGCGACCACGGTACGGAGCGGATAGTCGTCACCTCAACATCCGAGATTTACGGCACGCCGCTCTACCTGCCGATCGACGAAAAGCACCCGCCTCAGGGCCAGAGCCCGTACGCAGCCAGCAAGATCGCCGCGGACAAGCTCGCCGAGAGTTTCTTCCTCAGCTACGATCTGCCGGTGGCTGTAATCCGGCCGTTCAACACCTTCGGCCCTCGGCAGAGCGCGCGTGCCATCGTGCCGACGATTATCACCCAAGCGCTCTCGGGAGAGAAAGTCAGCCTGGGTTCGCTCGAGCCGTCACGCGATCTTCTCTTCGTCAAGGACACGGCAGCCGGATTCAACGTTGTCGCCTCGCATGACAGCGCCGTCGGCAAGGTGATCAACATCGGGACCGGCGGAGATGTCAGTGTCGGCGACCTGGTCGGCCTCGTGGCCAACCTGCTGGGCAAGCCGCTCGAGGTGATAGAGGATCCTCAGCGCGTGCGGCCGGCGCGCAGCGAGATTCCACGGCTGTCATGCAATTATGCGTTGGCAGAGGAACTGCTGGGGTGGGAGCCGAAGTATACTCTGGAGGAGGGACTCGTCGAGACGCTCGACTGGATCAGGGACCATCTCGATAAGTACAAATCCGGTCTCTACAATGTCTGACGCAAAAAGCGGCATCGACGCAGTTATCCTCGCCGGTGGCGAGGGAACGCGGCTTCGTCCCTACGCCGAGCACATTCCAAAGCCGCTGGTGACGCTAGAAGGACTCCCGATACTCGAGATCGTCCTGCGTCAACTCGCCCGCTTCGGTTTCAAACGGATCGTTATCACCATCGGTTACGAGGCGCATCTCATTCGCGCCAATTTCTCCGACGGCAGCCGCCTGGGTCTGGAGCTGATCTATTCAGAGGAGAATTCGCCGCTGGGGACTGCGGGGCCGCTGGGCGGCATCGAGGGCCTGGCCGATCATTTCCTGGTTCTTAACGGCGACTTGCTGACAACGCTGGATTTCAGCCTGCTCTTCAAAGACCATCTCCGCAGCAAGCCGTTGCTAACCATCGCCGCGCACGAGCGCGCTATCCCCGTGGAGTTCGGCATTATCGAAGGCAGCGATCAGGATGTTACCGGATATGTGGAAAAGCCGACCTTGCGTTACCGGGTCTCGATGGGGATCTATGCCTTCAGCCGCAAGGTTCTGGAATATATCCAGCCCGGCGTCCGGTTGGACTTTCCCGATCTGGTCCTGCGCTTGCTGGCAGCGGAAGAAGAGGTCAGATACTTTTCTTTCGACGGCTATTGGCTTGATATCGGCCGGGGGGAGGATTATGAGCGCGCACGCGATGATTTCCCTGGAATGAAGAAGGATCTGCTCGGGAAAGATTTCAGGTGACGGCTCAGCGCAGGTGGCGGATAAACGAGCCGCTGATCCAGCCCTCCACTCCGCCCCCCTTTACTTTGTACCAAGTGACTCCGTTGTAAATGGCTGTGCCAAGAACCTTGGCCGGTGTCCCCGCCTCAACGGTTCCGACAATCTTCCGCTTGTAGTAGCTGTCCCAGAGATTTAGCGGCTTAATCTTTTCTCCGCCCGTGAAAAATAACTGTTCATCGGCTGACGCCTCGTCAAGAAAAAGCTCGACGCCGCATTTCGGGCATTTGCCCCCGAATCCGCCATGCTTCGAGTCGCGATAAAGGCGCGTGTAGGTGTGGCAGCGACTGCAATAATAGCCTCTGAACTCGCGCGATTCCATTCGTTCCTAGGCTCCCGCCGTTTACGTGCCGCGATATCAAAGTATATCATGAGGAAACCACCGAGAGAGAACGGGGGCACTTGCCCGGCTTTGCCTGTGGCGCTACTATCAGCACTTCGGCCGTTGCACCGGCTGAGGAAAGGCTTACATGAGCAAAAAAAAGAAGAAAAACAACGGAGTCGCGGCCGCATATGCACAATGGCGCAAGTCTCTTGGCGACCGCGAGGTCAGTCCTGATGAGGCCAAGGAAGCTGCTCAAAAGATACGCGAATTCGGTCTGGAGGCCTATCAGCTCATCATAGATAAATTGAAGAGTGCCCCGCCGGAAGAGCTTTGTCAGATCCTCGCCGTGGCGGCCCAGCTCGATAATCCAGAAATTGAAGAAGGCTTGCTGGAGGTCATAGAGAAAAGGGCCGTTCCGTTGGCGATGAAACTCAAGTGTTTCGAGGTTATGACGGATCTGGGATTCTCGCTCGAAAGCGGGCTTCTGCAGCAACTCCAGGAAGTGGAAGAGATTTACTATCAGCTCGGCACTCATCTCGGCAAGGGCGGTGAGGAAGCCGTGGAGCACAGCTTGTCGCTGGCCGACGACCTGATGGCGATGCCGCTCGGTCTCAAGCTGTCGTTTCTTCGCCAGGTAAGAGACGAATGGAGTGAGAATGCGATTCCGTTTGCCTCAGCTCTTGCATGTGGTGATCCTGAGGTCGATCAACTAGTCCTCGAGATCATTGGCGCTGCAGAGAGCCCAGAGGCGATAGAGGCGCTGAACCACATTGCGGAAAACGGGACCAAGGAAGCTGCGAAGACGGCGCGCAAGGCGCTCTACAAGCTTCGCCAGAAAGGTCTGGTGACAATCGCCGAGGGAACCGATGAGCCGGAAACTCCATGGACGGAAGCCGGCGAGCAGGCTTTTGCCAGCAATATCGACACGTTTGGATCCCGCCTGCTGTTGCTTACGGTAACGGGATTGAGGGAGATCCTGGTGTGCCAGGGTTCGGTTGAGGAAGACCGCGGATTGTTACGCTTCTCGGCAGCGGAGATGCAGCGCAAGGCCTGCCGCACCTTTCTTAAAGAATTGCGAGGGCAGATAGAGTCTGACAGATATTCATCGCTGGTCGAGATAGATCCCTGCCACTGCCGCTGGTTGCTGGAACAGGCATATTTGCGCGCCCGGAAGACCGGTACTCTTATCCCCGAAAGTTATAAAAGCCTCCGTTACCGTCTGAAGGCGCCGGAGCAGTACGATCCTGGAGTGTTCATCCGCAAGCTCGTGGACGTAAGTGAGGATGATATTCGGCGCGTGACTGCCAGGTTAGAGGAGATATTCTCCGTTCCCGAAGTGGCCATTTGGATGATCGACAAGGAAGCGCTGATTCCATTTGCCCGCCGCTATGTGGAAATGGCCGAGAGCAAACTCGTGATCAACGGGCAGCAGAGGCAGGCGCGCCTAGAGGATGCTCTGACGGATTTCACTGCGGAATATTTTAGCGAGGAGAACGGTCGACTGGGTTTGATGGCCAGGCGCCTTGAGGAGACGGGATATTTGCTTTCGCTCCAGGGCAAAACCAAAGAGGCACGGATTCTGGCAGCGTTGGCGATCGACGTATCCGGCAGCAGCTTCCTCAAGCCGCATGAGTTCCTGCGTCAATTCATGCTCCGATCCATCGTCGGCACATTGCATGCGTTACAAGAAGAACAGAAGAAAGCACAGCACGGCGGTTCGGACCATCGGATTGTCAAGCCCGGGGAGGAGTGATTGCCCCCATGCGTGCGCTGGGCACATTGTCTGCAGTTCTGATATTGCTGGCGGGATCAGGCTTCTTAGATCCCGCGTTGGACGATAGGCCCCTCTATGGCGGTGCCATTCTTAGAATAGCGAAATCCACAGCCAATCCCGTTGCCCTCACTTTGGTCCGGACAGTGCTCGAGCGCGAGATCGCTGCTCTTGATCACATCCGCCTGCTTGAACTGGACGGCGATGGTAACTTGAAGCCGGAAGCTCTGGAGAGCTGGAGTTATTCGGAAAGCCGGCTTACTCTAAGCCTTCGACTCAGGACTGATATACGCGACATTTCGGGAAAAGCCCTGACGGCTGGGAAAATGGCCGAGTCGTTGCATCGGCTTCTGCGCGAGAACCACGGCTCACCTGCGGCAGGCTTGCTTCTGGACATCGAGGGCGTGGAGGACTACGTCAGTGGTGATTCGGAGATGATCAGCGGCGTTGCGGTTGAGGATGCTTCCAACATGTCCCTTTTACTTGCCCGCCCCCAGCCGCTCCTGCTGTATGCTCTCGCTGATATCAATCTGGCCCCCGCCCACCGGCTTAATGAGAGTTCGGGATGGGGTCCCTTCATAATCACCGAAGCAGGCCGCTATGAACCTGATTTGAGCTTTGTGAGGGGGCGGCCCTTTCTTGATCACTTGTTCATCGGCGGCAGCCCTAAAATCGGCGACGACTGGCGCCGCCGCGTTTTGACGCGGGTGGGCTATCGACCGACGGATGTCTCTGATGACGCAACCAGGATCGACTACCCCGGCCGGCGGTGCGTTTATCTCGCCGTGAACCGCCGCGGCTCAAGCGGACCTTTAAGGCTGCTGGACGCGCGGTCGGATACTCTCAGCGAGGTGGATGCGGAGAGTCTTGTAAGCATTTTCCTGGGCACCAAGGCCGAGCTGCTGGAACACGTCGTTCCGCCGGGGGCGCTGCCCGGAGGGGCGTTCGGCTGGCAGGCAAGACCCGGTAACGGGATTAAACCGTTGGGAAGGCTGGTGATCGGTTTTCCTTACGGATCTGAAGAGCTGGAACTCGTCGCGGGCAGGGTGCGGGTGGATCTTCTTGTTTCAGGTATTAGTGCCGATGTAATTCCCTACAGCGGCGACAACGCAGGCAACTGCGATTTGCTCTTGGTGGAGGCGTTGATCCCCGACGGCAGCGCAGCTTATTCGTTCTGGTGCCTACTGTGCGAGCTGTCATCGCAGACCGGCGACGAAGTCTGGCTGCGCAGGCCTGCCGGAGACGATGTCTCCTGGCTGGTTGATTTGGAGCAATCATTGCTTTCCGAAGCCATGTTCTTACCTCTGTACCACACGGCGCATTTCGTCTGGGCGGATCCGCAAATCCGAGGCTTGCGCTTTCGTCCCGACGGCACCCTGGACTATGAAAACGCCTGGATTTCGGAGGAACCCGAGAGCTCAAGGGAGGCACGCCGTTGACTATCCGCACCAGGCTGTCGCTCTGGTTCACCGTCGCGGCGTTGCTGCCCGCGGTCATCCTGGTGCTTTTCTCCGTTAGCGAAGCCGGCAGGCGTTTCCGCAGCCGGGCTATCGAAGAATTGAGACAGGCGCAAGAGAGCGGTGAGCGCGAATTGGGGCAGTTCGGTGACGAGATTGCCGGTACGCTCGAGCGGGCGGTCGACAGCCCGATCGTCGAACAATTCTTACTTGAGGTGAACGGAGCCGGCGAGCAAGTCCCGAATCTCTTTCTTGCAGCTCAGGAGATCAATTCGGAGCTCGGATTGGGATTGGATTTCCTGGATTTTATACGCGATGACGGCACGGTCCTGAGCAGTCTTCAGTGGAAAGAATTTGCCGGGCACAGGGATTTGTACTGGGGTCAAATCACTGGGGCGCGTGACGGCGGAGTGATTGTCGGCCCGGTGCGCGTCGGCGAACGCGACAGGCTTGCATTGCGTGTCGTCCATCGCCGCAGCGGGATAACTGTGGTCGGCGGGGTGGAGGTCAATCAGAAGCTGCTCTCCCGCTTCTACACCGGCGCGCGGGGTCTCGTCTACCTGATAGACAGGGTGAACGACAGAGTGCTGAGCGAAGGCCTGACGGACAGCGAGCGGCGCATGGCCGGGGAATTGGCTCGCCGTATAGCTTCCGACAGCGCGGTGCTCGGAGGAGAGGCCCCTAAGGGACGCTGGTCGCTCTCCTCGGGCGAGTATTTCGTTGGCGCGGTTCCGCTCGCTCAAGGCAGGGGCGAGGCGGTCGGCGCAGTGCTCTTTCTCTACCCTACGGGAGAGCTGGACGAGGCCGTAGCGGGCTTGCTCACCACATTCAGTCTGGCCGCGGCAGTGGGTGTCGGCCTCGCGCTGATACTGGGCTTCCTCGTTTCTCGGAACGTGGCCAAGCCGTTGAGGCAGCTGATTAATGGTTTTGAGCTTGTGGCATTGGGCGACTTTTCGGTGCGGTTGCGGCGTGGCCGCAGGCGCGACGAGATTGCAGGCCTGTTCGAGGAATTCAACGGCATGGCGGAGGACCTGGCCGAGCTGCGCGAGCGGCTGATGCGTACCGAAAGGGTGGCTGCGTGGCAGGAGGTAGCGCGCAAGGTCGCACACGAGATCAAGAATCCGCTCTCGCCGATCCAACTATCGATTGAGACACTGCAGAAAGCACGCGAGCGACGCCATCCCGAGTTCGAGTCCATATTCAGCGAGTCCACGGAGACCATCCTCGAAGAGGTGGAAAAAATCCGCCGCATCGTACAGGAGTTCTCCGATTTTGCACGCATGCCGGAACCCGAATTCCGGCCCACTGATCTGCGCGAAGTGTTCGAGAAGGTCTTGCGCCTGCTTACCCCGCGGATGGGCGGTATTGAGGTGGAAAAGCAGTTCGAATCCCTTCCCCCCATCAGCGTGGACGAGGATCAGATCGCCGGCCTGTTAACCAACCTGGTGCTCAACGCGATTGAGGCCATGGAGGGTGGTGGCAGGTTGATGTTAAAGCTGGAGTGGGCGAGGCAGCGCGCCCGCCGGGGGCGTTGGGTCCGGATGCTGGTGGCGGATAGCGGTTCCGGGATGAGCGAGAGCGTACGCCGGTCTATCTTCGCACCCTATTTCACGACAAAGCCGGAGGGAACAGGCTTGGGGCTTGTAATCGCGCAGCGGATCGCCGAGCAACATCGTGGACGAATCTCTGTCGAAAGCGAGGAAGGCGGGGGCACGGTTGTCGAGGTCCTACTGCCGGAGAAGCGAGCGTGAGAGCTATGTTTTCCTTCCTGTCAATTACCATATTTATGGTGTAGCGAATAGATAAATAGGCGGCGCCCCTGACGGAGCGCCGCCTCTGTCTCGCTAGGGAGATTCTAGAAGCTGTAAGTGAATCCCATGCCGATGATGAGGGCATGCGATTCGTAGGTCGCCGGGAACAGCGAAAATGTCGATGTGTGGTCGTTGAACATGAGGTATTGCAGCGCGAAGTCGAAAGCGACCCGCCCCCAGCAGCAAGATTCAACCGTATCGTAACCGATACCGAAAGTGAGTTCGTTGCGGTCTGCGTCGGGCAGCAACGGCTTGAGCGTGGCATCGGGGATCGCACCCTGATCGTAGATGTAACCTGCGCGCAACGCCCAGAACGGATCGAGCATGTACTCGCCGCCTACCCTGAACGTAAAGGCGTCTTCCCAGTCGCTCGGGTCGACCGCGTCCAGCATATCGTTGTCGAGATCGAACTCTAGCGTCTCGAAGCTGCTCCAGCCGGTCCACTGAAGGTCGACCTGCATTTTGAATCTCTCCGCGGGCTTGAACGCAGTGCCAACGACGAAGATCTGCGGCATCTTGATCGTCGTGCGGGCAGTCTGATCGTAAAAGATCGCGTCGATAGTGCCATCGACCAGCGCGATGCCGGTTCTCACAGGCGTGAAGTCGACGTCGCCCTCGTAGTCGATGCTGATCTCCGATTTGTAGGAGAAGCCGATGTTGAATTTCGGGCTGAATTTATAGAGCAAGCCCAGGTTGACGCCGTAGCCACTGCCTGTAGCATCCAATACAGTGTCGACGCCGACTGCCAGCGGCGGCAGAAGAGGCGAGATCGGTATCACAGCCAAGGAGTTGCGTGACAACTCGACCTTACTGCGGACGATATCAATGCCGGCTCCGATCGAGAGTTGATCGTTCACCTTGTAGGCGATGGTCGGCTGGAAATAGTAGGAGCGTATTGCCGTGTGGTAGGAGAGCTGATTTCCGATCCAGCCAGCTGACCAGTCGCTGCTTAGGCCGAACGGTACAAAGAAGCCGAATCCGACAGCTATCTTGTCCGTCAGTTTCTTCGATAAAAATACGGTCGCTGGAAAAAGCGTATCGGTTGTGCCATCAATACTGGTGCCCATGATTTTAGCGGTGGTACTGGCGCTCACCGGGTGCATACCGATGTGAATATGCGTGCCCTCAAGGAAGGCAATACCAGCCGGATTATAGAAGACAGCCGTTACGTCATCGGCACGCCCGACAAAAGCTCCGGCCATTGCGGTCGCCTTGGCGCCATGCTCGTAGTAACCGAATCCCGACGCGAATAACGAAGCCGGCACCAGCAGCGCTATCGCCAGGGAAAGAGTGATGATATACCTGTTTCGCATGCGTAAACCTCTCAGACTCCCTTTTCGCCCCCCTGCGGGACGATAGTTTAGATGAACAACATCCATTAGTATTTGATTGCCAAGTATAGCGGCGCTTTAATTATGCTGTAAAACGTTTTTTACTCGTTCTTTACACAGGTGATTCAATCGGTTCCCGCCAGACTCAGGAGTTTTTCTTTCATGTCTTTGGAAATCGGCTTCTTGCCGATGTATATTGCCAGCAGCGCGTCGCCCAGGATGCGGTTGTTGATGTTCAGCAATTCCTCATCGTTGCCGGTCAGCTTGATCGTGCCGTCCGCCTCGAGGATCATCTCGGCGACATCGCCTTTTTTAATGTCCTGCATCGCATCGAGGAAGCTCTTGGCGTCGGCGGCGATCCGCTCGTCGCTTAACTTGATCGTTTTCTCGACGCCTTCGCGGATGGCTCCCTGCATCCTGCCCTTGCTCACGTCGCGGACGAACTTGAGCACGATTACTCTGTTACCTTCGCAGGAGATGACAGCCTCCGACAGCCTGTCAATTGATGAGCCGCCTCCCAGTTCGGCTAGTTTGGCATCGACCGCCTGCTTATCGGCGTAAACGCCAACGCCGTAAACCTTAAACCAGAGTTTCTTTCTCGCTGCGACGCCGTACAGCTTTACCGGCGGGTCGCCCCATGTCTTGGAAAATGTTGTTTTGGTTGTCGGTTCCGTGACCGTGTCCTCGTCGCCGAGCGGAACGGTTAGAGCCAGGGCTATTGCGAACACAGCTAAACCAGTCATTATATCCCCCCCCCCCCCCAGAAGCTGAATTATTCTGAGACTGGGAGACTCTAACACAGGCTGAGGCGGCGCTCAAGCACGGAGTAATATCGGGGGAGATGTCGGAGGGAGGCGATATTACAACTTCAACTCGCCGTGGAATCCGAATCGGACCGAGTTATCGACCAGGACGATCCTGCTCGGCCTAAAGCGGTAGAAGCGCACCGAGGAGACCTTTTCCTGCATTTCCGGATCCAATTGCAGTTCCTGCCTGAAAAAAACTTCCGTGAACGGGTAGCGCGAGAAGTAGCGCTTTTGGGCCTTTTCCAGGTCTGGGCCGTCGGCTAAAATCTCCGCTTTTCCGATCATCTGCAGGCCCTTGATTTCGTTCCAATCGGATGAGCTGGCATGGATGGCACCGGCGAGCTCGCCGTCCGCGTCTATCGCCCTGCCGTGCCGTGACGAGGGATTGGTGACGAAATAAAGATCGTTGCCTTCCTGTGCGTAATAGACCGGAGCGGCCCACGGTCCGCCGGAATCGCTGGTGGAGAGGGTTATCACGTGCTGTTGCGACAGCAGTTCATCTATCTTTTTGCGCAGATCTTTGTCTTCCATCAGCGTGCTCCTGCTTCTGCAGTAATGATTACGATTCAAAACGGCATCAGCTTCCTGAAATCAAGATATGTTCCGCCGAGTGATGAGTGGGATGCAACCTGTTATTTGGATTTTTCTACCCGCAGGCGTGACAAGCAATCGCTGCCGGGAGTCAACGTACGTCGTAGCGGATGAAAAGCACGAAACCGAGCGTGTAGAAGATGATTGAGACGATGACCATCATCATCAGATCAATCAGCGCCAGGTTGATGCTTTCACCCAGCGACATATTCACGAAATGGAATTCCGGTATGCTGGTAATGTCGAGTTGTCCCTGCGCCGAAGGGCCGTGCCTGAATCCACCGCCTTGCCGTTCTTCTTTCTCTTCCTGCTCCTCGACATATTCAGTATAGCGCTCGCGGTAGTTGGTCAATTGCGAGAGGAAGTTCTCCTGGTTGTGAAAACCCGTGCCTGCCATGTTGAGACCGACGTATGTCAGTGCAGACGCGGGGGAAACGCGACTGATCGACATCGCCAGATTGGTGAGGTTCGCCTGCTGCTGTTTGAAGTCGGAATAAAGCTTTTCGTTCTGCTGGAGATATATTGGTTCCAATTCCTGACGAATGGTATTGCGAATCTCGCGCATTCTTCGCCAGCGCTCGTCGCGAGAAACAGTACCCTGGACCTTCTGGAATTCTTCGCTGGTTCTCTCCCATGTCTGTTGCCAGAAATCGCGCTGAAGCTGGAACTGCTGGGCTCGCACCTCATTTATGCCCGGGATGGGATAGACCTCGTCGGCGATCATCATCGAGGCTTTGGGGATGACCAACACGAACAGCACCCAGACGAACAGCAGAATGAGGAAGCTTATGGCAGACTTTCTGGTGAGAGACGAAACGAATATCCCGGCGCTGAAGAAGGCGAGCATATAGAGGACATAGCTCAGAATAAGCATGCTGAGCCTCGCCCAGTCGTCCCCGCTGAAGCTGACGTTGCCCAAGGTCATGATCAGCAGCAGCCCGACCAGAAGCGGGATCAGCAGCGGGATGAGCAGGCTGATGAAGGAGCCGATCGATTTTCCGAGCAGATAGGTGTTGCGCGGTACCGGGTTGCTGAGGCAGAGCTTGAGTGTGCCGCTTTCTTTCTCGCCGCTGATTATGTCGTAGGTGAAAAGAATCGCGAAGAGCGAGATGACAATCTTGATGATGAACGTCAGATCGAGGTCACCGAAGATAGCGAAAATCGGAGCCGTGGAATAAATGCTGTCTTCCATGTGAGGGAAGTCGCCCTCCTTCACCGTGGCGGTGCGGCCGACCGATTCTTCCAGGCCCGAGGAGAAGATGCCCAGCGCCGTCGTGGGCTTGATCACCTTAATGCCGCTGCGGGCAGCGTCGTGCCAACTCCCGGCTTCCTGGAGATTGCCCCTGTTGATACTGATGATCTTCTGTTCTTCAGACAACTGGGCTTCATAGCGGCCGATGCCGGTGATTGTCGCGGCGATGACCAACAACGTGCAGACGATGAAAGTGACAACGAATTTGATCCCATAGACGTTTTCGAGAATCTGTGTTCTGATCAGCGTTCCTAGCATTATTTCTATACCTCCCCTAAAACAGATAGACACCGGAGTATCCGAAGGGTTAAGCCCTGAAGTACTCTATAAAGCCCATTTCAGGCTGCAGCCGATCGCCTGGTTTTCCGGCTTCGCCACCGGCTTGCCGGCGAGAAGGGCGTCAATTGCGTCCCGAAGGTCATGTTGCCTGGCGTCCTCAGGGGACCTCCAATTGTCATCCACCCGGCCGTGGTAGCGCAATATTCTTTCTTTATCGAAGACAAAAATCTCGGGCGTACACTGGGCGCCGTAGGCCCTGGCCGCCTTCTGGGATTCATCGCGCAGGTATGGAAAATTGAAGCCGATTTTGCGGGCGCGCTCGACCATTTGTCCAAAACCGTCCTCGGGATATCCGCGCTCGTCGTTGCTGTTGATCGCCACAAGGTGGACGTCACGGTCGGCATAGTCGCGCTGGATAGCGATCAGGCGGTCTTCGTAGGCCTGGACATAGGGGCAATGGTTGCAGGTGAACATTACAACCATAATTTCGGCGTCAGTGAAGCTTTCGAGGCTGTAGGTGCTGCCGTCGACGCCGGGCAACCTGAAATCGGGCGCCCCGTCGCCGATCCTCAATTTGTTATCGTCAAGTTCCTGGTTCATCGTGTCCTCCGAAGTCAATCAACGCTGTGAAGCACTTCTATCTACGAATCTGTATTGAAAAACATGCCGGATGGGTTGGCCGGGCGCGATGTGCTAGTATATCTGCCAATCGGGGAGAGATTCAGAGTTCAGACATATGGCGGGCGAGACGATATCCGCGGTTCTGATTACCAAGAACGAAGAGGCGAACATAAAGCGCGCTCTGCACTCCGTCTCGTTTGCGGACGAAGTGATCGTGCTCGACGGCGAGAGCAACGACCGCACGGTGGAGATCTGCCGCGAGGCTGGAGCGCGGGTCGAAGTGAAGGAATGGGGCGGCTTTGTGGAGCAAAAGAATGCCGCCTCGGAGCTTGCCTCGTGCGAATGGATACTCAGCATCGACGCCGACGAGCAGGTGCCCCCGGAGTTACGGGAAGAGGTAGAACGAGTTATCGCCTTGCCCGGCGAGAGCGTCGGCTTTTTCGTGCCCAGGAAAAACAATTACCTCGGGCGCTGGATCAGGCACTGCGGCTGGTATCCAGACTACCAGCTCAGGCTTTGGCGGCGCGGCCGGGGTAGCTGGGTGGGCGGCCGGGTGCACGAGCGCGTTGAGGTCGACGGCCCTGCCGGGCACTTGAAAGCGGCGCTGAACCACTTCAGCTACACCTCGATCGCCGGACATCTTGAGCGGATGAACCGCTACTCCGAACTGATCGCGCTGGATAAGCTGGAGAGAGGTGAGAAGGCCGGCCTGCTGGGTATGTTGTTCGCTGCGCCCTGGCATTTTTTAAGGCTTTATATACTCAGGGGCGGTATTCTAGACGGACTGCCCGGCCTCGTTGTTTCCGCAATGGGGGCGCACTACGCCTTTCTCAAGAAAGCGAAGCTATGGGAGCTTCAGCGTGGAGGGAAGGACCCGGGCGCACGGCAGTGAGTGAATGATCAACCGCAAACCGTAAACGGATAATAATGCGAGTTCTCCACGTAAATACCGAGCGGGGTTGGCGCGGCGGTGAAAGGCAGACCTTGTTGACACTCAAAGGCCTGTCATCGCGCGGGGTGGAGGTGGCTCTGGCGGCGCGACGCGGCGGCCGTCTCGCAGAAGCGGCGGAGGGCGAGGGCGTTGAGGTATTTCCCCTGAAAATGCGCAGCGGCGCGAATCCCATAACGGCGTTCAAGCTCGCGCGTATTGCTCGTCGCTTCGGAGCGGAGATAATCCATCTTCAGACAGCACACGCTGCATCGCTCGCGGTAATTGCGCGGCTTTTCGGCCTGAAGGCCCGGCTCGTCGCCTCCAGGCGCGTCGATTTTCCCGTGAAGAGTGCCTGGAAATACAACCGCATGCACCTGATAGCCGCGATAAGTGGCAAGATCAAGGATGTGCTGGTGGAAGGCGGAGTAGATACGGAGCGCATCAGGATTGTTCCATCCGGGATCCAAATCGATGTCAGCACCCCGCCTAACCTTGAGGAATCGAGGAAAGAACTAGCGGAATACGCACCTGTGCTAATCGGAACGATCGGGCACCTGGCCGACCATAAGGGTCATCGTTTTCTGTTGGATGCTTTACCAGCGATCATCGCCAAGGAGCCCAGCCTGAGGCTGGCGATTATCGGCGACGGCGAGTTGCGCGAGACTCTCGAGCGCCAGGCCAGCGACCTGGGCATTGCTGATCACGTGCTGTTCACCGGCTTCCGGGAAGATGCTTCCGACCTGATCTGGAGCCTGGATCTGTTCGTGCTGCCGTCGGTTCTGGAAGGGCTCTGCACCACCTTGTTCGATGTGTTGTTACGCGGGGTACCGATAGTCGCCAGCGATGCCGGAGGGATCCCTGAAGCTCTCGACAACGGCCGTTACGGCGCCTTGGTGCCGCCTGGAGATGCGCGCGCGCTTGCAGACCGTGTGGTTGCGATCTTAAGGGATGAAGCGGCAAAGAAGGCCATGACGGACGGCGCGGCCGAATGGGTGCGCGAACGCTTCAGCGTGGGTGCTATGGTCGATTCGACGGTTGAGCTTTACCGCGAAGTGCTGGGCTGAGAGTCGCCTTCCTCGTCTTCCTCAAAGAGATCCTCAGTGTCTCTCTCTTCGGTTGAGGGGCGTATCTCGATGTCGGGTAGCTGTTCAGTGCCGGTGTCGACGAGTGTCGAGAAGGTGGTCAGCCTCCAGTTGCCGTCAGTCTTCATAACTTCTTCGATCAGAAGGCTGATCGGCATATCGCCGGCAATCCTAACGGTAACTCCCGAATAGTGCTCTTCGATGTTCTTGAGGAAGGAGGCGACGCGGGCTTCGCCCGTTCTAAGCTCGATTGAGATGACCTCCGCCTGCTTGCCTTTCAGCAGTTCGATCGCACCGCGGCATGCGTTGAGGAATCTCTGCCTGATCGTGGTGTCGAAGCGGCCGATCGCCGGCTTCGCCCCCGGGATGGAGGAGTCGAAGTCGCCGGTGTGGAGATAGAACGGCTCACAGCTTTGAAGGTCGCCTCTTGCCAGGGTAGCCACAAATGCCCGCAGGAAGTCCTCGGCGTTGTCGTACCGTGCTTCGCCGGCGCACCCGGTCAGCAAAAAAACCAGCAAAAACGACAGAATTATCGCCGTTCGTTTCATTTGCTGCCCCCCTCGGAATCGGCGCGGCCGAAGTCGTCTTCCAGGCGGACGACGTCGTCGAGCTCAGTCGTTGAGACCTCGAGCACATCGCAGGTTGTCCGCGCGATCATTCTGTGGATCGTGCCGGGCGGGATATGTCGGGCATCGCCGGGGTTTAGTAATAGGGAATTGCGCCGGCCGCTTTCCTCGATGACCAGTTCCATCTCGCCGGACTGAAGATAGATGGTTTCGTCTTTGACCTTGTGATACTGCAGGCTCAGCTGCGTCCCTTCGACTATATGCAGGATCTTGCCGACGTATTTATCGGTACGGGCCCAGATTAGTTCGTATCCCCAGGGCTTTTCTATCATTACCTCGTTACTCATTCTCTTCCTCGCCGTTGGGCAAATCGCATTTGAATAGGGATGGGTAGTACTTTTCCATACTCGCGGCAAGAAATTCACGCACATCATCTGCCGAGCTGAGGTTCAGCGTCTTCTCGGCGATCTCACGGCAATGTTCGGCTTCGATGCTAAGAATTACGTTCTTGACCGTAGGGATCGAGGCGGCGTTCATGCTCAACTCGTCGTAGCCGAAGCCAATCAGTAACGGTGTAACGAAGGGATCGGCGGCCATCTCGCCACACATCGAAACCTGCTTGCCCTGCGAGTGAACCTTGTCCGGTATCTCTGCGAGCACGCGTAAGACCGCGGGATGGAACGGATCGTAAAGGTAAGCGACCGAAGCGTTCGAGCGGTCGATCGCCAAGATGTACTGGATCAGATCATTGGTGCCGACGGAGACGAAGTCGGATTCCGCGGCCAACAGGTCGGCGATTAAGGCCGCGCTCGGCACCTCGATCATGGCGCCCAGTTTGATGTTCTCGTCGAATGGTATGCCGTCCTCGCGAAGTTCGCGCTTGCATTTCTCCACGATTTCCTTCACCCGGCGCAACTCGGGCACTCCTGTCAGCATTGGAATCAGGATACGCAGGTTGCCGGCAGTGCTGGCTCGCAGGATCCCGCGCACCTGTGTCTTGAACAGCGAGGGCTCCCGCAGGCTGTAGCGAACAGCCCTGAGCCCGAGCGCCGGATTCGGTTCATCTTCCATGCCGAGGCTCGCCAACCCCTTCTCGCCGCCCAGATCCAGAGTTCTAACGTTGACGAAGAGATCACCCGCGGCTTCCGCTATCGTGCGATACATCGATTCGTGATCGTCTTCAGTCGGCAGCAGCTTGGGATTGCTGAGGAAAACGAATTCGCTGCGGTAAAGTCCGATGCCCGTGGCTCCGTGCTGAATTGCGGAGCGAAGCTCTTCCGGCATCTCAACGTTGGCCGTCATTGCGATATCTACGCCGTCGGCAGTCGATGCCGAGATCTCCCGAGTCGCCAGCAGATCGGCTTGCTGCTGTTCGAAGAGCTGCTTGATATTGCGGTAGCGCTGGAGGGTTTCCTGCTTCGGATTGACGATCACCAGCCCTTCGCTGCCGTCGATGATGATCGTCTCGCCTCTCTTAACCTGGACGCTCAGGTCGCGGAGGCCGACGACCGCGGGAAGATTTAGCGAGCGTGCGAGCAGGCCGGTGTGAGTTGTCTGCCCCCCGACGTCCATACCCATACCTAGGAGCATGGTGCTGTCGATCGCAGCGAATTTCGAAGGTACGACTTCGTGAGCAACGAGTATGCTCGGTTCTTTGGGTAGCTCCTCAGGGTACACAGCCGGGCGGCAGAGGTTTCTCTGGATGCGGTTGCCGACGTCCAGCACGTCGACGCCGCGATCCCGCATGTAGCTGTCCTCAAAAGATCGGAACGTACGGCTTAACTCGCTGATGATCTGCTGGAGGGCGAACTCGACGTTCACCCGGTCCTCACGGACCTTCTTCTCGACTCCCTTCACGAGAATGGGATCGTCGAGCATCAGCAGGTGTGCATCGAAGATGTAGGCATGCTCGGTGCCCATCTTCCTGCCGATCTCTCCCTTGAGGCTGAGAAGGCTGTTCCTCGTGGCGTCTTTGGCATCCGAGAAGCGCTGCAACTCATCCTCTATCATTCCCTCGGGCACGCGGTGCATCCACACTACCGGGTCGGCCGATTCCAGAACATAGGCCGGTCCGATGGCTATGCCGCCGGAGATGCCTATTCCTTGAAACTGTTTTTCACTCATGGTCGGATAAATTATTTCTTCTCACCGAAGCGTCCGCTTATCATCTCACTCAACGTATCGAAAGCATTTTCTTCGTCTTCGCCGTCCACCGTCAGGCGAATTCGGCTTCCCTTGCTGGCCTGCAGCAAGAGGATCCCCAGGATGCTCTTGCCGTCGACGGTGACTCCGTCCTTGCGTAGCTTGACAGTCGAGGCGTACTTGCTCGCAAGGTGAACGAATTTCGACGCAGCGCGCGCATGCAGGCCCCGCTCATTATTGATCTCGATGTCGCCTTCTTTCATTCTTGCTCGGCGGAGTCCTTGGCGTTGAGGATTTCGCTTGCCACGAAGATCGATTGCTGGCCGCGGTCGCGCGCCAGTCGCGCCGCCGAGGTGGGATCAGCACCCTCGTCCTGCAGGGTTATCAGCTTTATCACCATCGGCAGGTTCACCCCGGTGAGCACTTCGACTTGATCTTCCTCAAGGAACGTGAGGCTGATGTTTGTGGGCGTGCCTCCGAACATGTCGGTGAGGATGATGACTCCCTCCTCGTCCGAAAGCTCCTCGATCGCCGACTCGATCTTCCGCCTGGCCTTTTCCATATCCTGGTTCCAGCCGATGGAGACGGGCATGATTTTCTCCATCGAGGCTCCCACGATTGTCTTTGCGGCCTTGACGAGCTCGCTCGCCAGCAGGCCGTGAGTTATAATCAGGATTCCAAACATTTTCAGAGCGCCGAGGCCGGCCTTTACTCGAACAGCCCCGCTCCTTCTCCGATTGTCGTTTTAAAGTCCTTCGCTTCTTTTGAGCGGCGCAACTTCCTGTCGAGCCGCCGGGTTACCCTCTTGGCCACATTCACGCCCTTGATCTTGAGAAGCTGGTTGCGCGCCGCCACTTCAACGAGAATCGCCAGGTTGCGGCCCGGGGCCACAGGCATAATAACATAGGGTATATTAATGCCGATAAAGCTGTGGTATTGATCCTCCACTCCCAGCCGTGGGTATTCTATTCCATCCCGCCAGTGCTCCAGCCTGATCACCAACTCGATTTTTTTGCTATCCCTGACACTGCCCACTCCGAAAAGGTCCTTGACGTCGATCAGGCCGATGCCCCTCAACTCCATCAGATAGCGTATCTCCTCAGGGCAGGAGCCAAGCAGCACCTCGTTTTCGACCAGTTTGATCTCCACGTTATCGTCGGCCACCAGCCTGTGGCCGCGGGCGATAAGCTCGAGAGCGCACTCGCTCTTGCCGACACCGCTCTCGCCGATAAGCAGAACGCCGAGGCCAAAGATATCCAGCAGGTTGCCATGGATCGACATTCTGGGAGCGAGCTGGACATCCAGGAAGTGAGTTATCAGGTCAATCGCGTCGATGCTCTCATGCGGTGACGTGAAAAGCGGCGTGCGGCGGCGGTCGGCTACCTCGCGGAGGTAATCGGGGACTGCCATTCCGGCGGTAAGGACAAAACAGGCCGGCTCGCAGGAGAAAAGGTTGTCGAGCATTTTCATCCGCGGTCCGGGCTTGAGCGTTTCCAGGTAGGTCATCTCGGTACGGCCCATGAGCTGGACCCTGTCGCGGGTGGTGCACTCGACGAAGTTCGCCAATGCCAGGCCTGTTTTCTGCACACGGGCGTTCGTTATCGGCCGACGTAGCCCGTCCGCTCCAGCCTCGAGTTTCATTTTCAGCCGATGTGCGCCGAACTCGTAGAAATGTCGCACGGTGATCGAGCCGGCGCTCACTTCCTCTTCCGACATGGTCAGCTCCCTTCAGCTTCCGCCAGGACCGAGATGGCTTCCTCCGCGCTCTTGGCGGCAAGCACGCTTTCCCGCGAGGCCGGATTGATAAAAATCCGAGCTGCCGCCGCCAGGGCATCGAGGTGAACATTGGGATCGCTCTCCGGAGAAATTACCACGAAGAATATATTCACGGGTTTGTTATCGGGCGCGTCGGCCTCCACGCCGCTGCGCGAGATACCTAAAGCAAAGCGGGGCGCGCTGATACGGTCTGACGTGCAATGCGGGAACGCGATTCCCGCCCCCATGGCAGTGCTCAACAGACGCTCTCTGCGTAGGAGACTTTCGCGCAAATGATTAGAGTCGAGGTTTGCCGAATCATCGGCCACCAGCTCCGATAATTCGCTGATTATCTCCTCGACACTACTGCCCGACAGGTTAGTCTGAACCGCGGCGGGCTTGAGTTCATCGGAAATTCGCATCTGCCACCAGGTTGTCAGGTCATCTGGGTTCAATTAGCCCGATGTCGCCGTCCCCCCGGAGGTAGATGACGTTAAGCTCTTCGGTTGTCGAGTTACTGAAAACGATAAAACCGTTGTCGGATGCGCGCACCTGGAGCATGGCTTCTTCAACACTCATCGGCTTCACGGACAGGCGCTCCACAATCAACTCCGGCTTGCCGGCGGAAGGCGCTTCCTCCTCCTCGAGCGTCGAGTCCTCCCAGACCTTGCTGTGGGGTGGGCGCCGCTGACCTTTGCGGCTTTTCACGCGCCGGCCCTGCCGCCGAGCCTGTTTCACGAGGTTGTCAATGGCATCGTTGATCGAGGCATACATATCAGTGGTTTGCGCCGTGGCGCTGAATCCGCCCTGGCGCGTCTTGACCGAGAGGTCGGCTATCTGGAGATACTTCTGTACGCTGAGGGTCACGTGAACATCCATCACGCTTTCAAACACCCTTTCGAGCTTCTTCAGCTTGTTCTCCGTGAAGGAACGAAGTGCCGGTGTGATATCGATACCTTTTCCTCCGATGACAGTCTCCATCGATACTCCTTTCGCCCCCAGCCGGAACTCAGGGAGCTGCTGCCGCGCCTAGAAAACCGATTTGCGCAGCTTAGACGGGGGTATTCGCATCTCCTCGCGGTATTTGGCCACCGTGCGGCGAGCGATCTTTAGCCCCTCCTTGTTGAGGAGGGCCATGATCTTGCTGTCGCTGAGCGGCTTGCGAGGATCTTCATTTTCCACAATCTGTCTTATGCGGCGCTTAACCGCCAGGCTGGAGACGTCCTCTCCAGTCTCGCTTCTGATTCCCGAGCTGAAGAAGAACTTCAGCTCGTAGACTCCGCGCGGGGTGTGAACATACTTGTTCGTCACGACCCGGCTGACCGTGCTCTCGTGCATGCCGATGTCGTAAGCGACGTCGCTGAGGATCATCGGTTTGAGGTAGTCGATGCCGTGGTCGAGGAATTCTCTTTGTTTTTTGACAATGCTCTCGACCACTTTATAGATGGTCCTCTGACGCTGCACGAAGCTCTTCAGCAGCCATTTGGCACTGTTGAGCCGCTCCCGCACGAAGTTTCGCGTGTTCTCTTTCTCCCCGGAATCCTTCGCGAGAAGTCTCTGGTAGTTTCTGTTGATTCTGAGTTTCGGCAAGTCCTCCTCGTTAAGGATGATGCGGTAATCGTCGTCGTCGCGGACGATAAAGACATCCGGTTCGACAAATGTGTTTTCGGTGGCGTTGTATTTGCTTCCCGGTTTGGGATCGAGGCTGCGGATGATTTCCAGTGCCTCCTGGATCTCCTCGAGCGAGCAGCCGAGCTCCTTGCCGAGCTCGTCGTAGGCGTGGCGTTGCAGGTGGCCGAGGTAGTCGCTCACGATCCTGTGAGGCAAGTCGCTTTCCGGCTCGAGATAATCGAGCTGGATCAACAGGCTTTCGCGCAGGTCGTGCGATGCCACCCCCACCGGATCGAACTGCTGCACCATTCGCAGCACTTCCTCTACCTCTTCTTCTGCGGCGGAAACCAACGCGGCGATCTCCACTGCGGAGGCGCGCAGATAGCCGTCGCTGTTGAGGTTGCCGATAATGGCCTCTCCAATCTCGCGGGTCCGTTCGTCCTGGGCACTGAATTGCAGTTGCCAGCTCAGGTGGTCAGTAAGGCTGGTGGGCTTGCTCAACGTTGCGTCGAAGGCCGGTAGCTCGCGTTCCTCGCGCATCGTGCGCCGGTGCTGATACTCGATGTAGTCGGCGAAGAAATAATCCTGGTCTATTTCCTTGAGCAGCGCCTCGGGGTCGCTGTCGACGCGGTTGGTGACGTCCTCGAGGGCGGCGTCCTCCCGCTCCTCCTTGGTCACTTCGGTCTCGTTGGATACCTCCTCGAGAACAGGATTCGTGCTCAGTTCTTCCTGGATGAGCTGCTCAAGTTCTACCTTGGAAAGCTGCAGAAGCTTGATCGCCTGCTGCAGGCTCTGCGTCATCACCAGGTTCTGGCTCAGCCTGAGATTGAGCTGTTGGCGGATATTCATATTGGTCGTCTCAGTTCATCCTGAAGTCTTTGCCCAGGAAGACCTCGCGTACCTGCCGGTCTTTCTCCAGCTCGGCGGGCGTGCCGGCACGGAGAATTCTTCCGTCGCTGATTATGTACGCGCGATCGGTGATGTGGAAGGTCTCCCGGACGTTGTGGTCGGTAATGAGGATTCCGATGCCTTTTTCTCTGAGTTGTTTGATCAGTTTCTGGATGTCGGCTACGGCGATCGGGTCGATACCGGCGAATGGCTCGTCCAGCAGGATGAAGGACGGCGAGATCACTAGCGCCCGTGCGATCTCGGCTCTGCGCCGCTCGCCTCCGCTGAGCGTGAAGGCTTTGCTTTTTGCGAGGTGCATAATTCCCAGCTCGGTGAGGAGTTGGCGCAGCCTCTCGCGCCTGCGCGCGGTGCTGATATTGAGAGTCTGGAGTATGCATAGGAGGTTTTCCTCGACGGTGAGGCGCCGGAACACCGAAGGCTCCTGAGGCAGGTAGCTGATGCCCTTACGTGCCCTCAGGAAATGGGGCAGATTCGTGATGTCCTCACCGCTGAGGTAAATACGTCCTTTCGTAGGTTTCGTTTCGCCCACAACCATATAGAATGTAGTAGTTTTGCCTGCTCCGTTGGGCCCTAATAGCCCCACAATTTCGCCCGGCTCAACATACAGCGAGATTTCATTTACGACTCTTCTTCCGCCGTAAGTTTTTACGAGCTTTTCTGTCTGGAGATGATGCTTGCCGTTGCCGTTCATCTGGTTAGTTGGTCGTTATTCTCGTTTTCAATAACTGGTCGGCGCGGGCGTCAAATCTGAGTGTATCATTGGCGATATCGAAAGTCAATTTGTGGTGATTCGCCTCGAGGCTTCCGCTCTCCTCCAGCTTCACGTTTTTTCCTTGTACCACAAGCACTTGCTCTGCCACGTAGTATTCCGCCTTGTCTCCGCTGATGACCTTCGGGCCGATGGTTACGCGCACTGCGCCCTGGGAATAGGAGCGCCGGATGCGTCCTTCCCCGCCAAGTTCGTAACGCAGCCGCTGGCAGGTTATCTGCATGTCGCCTTCGTCGGCCTGCACGTTGTTGACCAGACGCAGTACGCCATTCTCCTTGTCGAACTCCAGCAGTCCGGACTGGAGGCGCAACAGCGCCTTTCCAGTCTCGACATCTACAACCGACTCCCGGCGGCTCCTCCGCTGCCTGCCCTTCGCTTTCCCGGCGGCAGGCTCCTCTCCTAGCTCCTCCTGATTACCTTGACCGGCGGCACCCGCCTCTTCTGCCTTGGGGACGACGAGATTGGCGCGCACCTTACCGGTGGCGATCATCCGGCTCTCGATCATGTAGATGGTGAGCGAATCGCTGTCGATTGCGCTGTCGCCCTGCAGCACCCGCACTCCCTTGGTGTAGCGCAAGACGTTGTTGTGGTAGTCGAGATTCAGGCTGCCGGCGGCTATGCTCGTCTCCAACACTTCCTCTCCGATGGCGAAGACGTAAGGCTGTTCATCGTTTTCGGGCGGATAGAACGTGCTGCGCACCGAGCCTTCCGCGGCGAGGTCGCCGATCCCCAACGTCACAAGCATGTGCTCGGCCTTTACCTGTTTGCCTTTGTCCTTGAGCATCGGGTTGCCGTCGACCTGCAACTCATCCGTCTCACCGTTGTAGCGCGAGGTCGAGCCCGTCACAACGGTGTCGTCCTGTGTCAGCTCGACGCCGCCGCTCATCAGCACAATGCCGAAGTCGCCGGTTTCGGGATTGATCTCGGCGTTAATATCCGGTGCGAGCATAGTTTTTGTCGGACGCTGCTCGATTTCTTGGTTTCGACCGGCCTTGGGCTCGATCGGCCGGACCACCATCTCTGAAGGCTTTTTACGGCTCGACGCACGCAAGTTGGTGAGTCCTGTTCCGCCCGGCCCTATGACTGCTTCGATCGTATCCGCACTGAGCTTCTTGCTGTTGGCTTCGCCGGATGCCCGCTGCTCGCGCGTGGGCTCCAGCTTCAGCACAGCCTTGCCCTCAGCCACCAGGCCGCTGAGTTCATTGCTTTCGCCCGTGGTGAAGTTGAGGGTCAGCCTGTTGCTGGTGAGCGATTTGATGCCAGCCGCTCTTTGAGAGAGTGAAGCAGGTTCGTCGTCCTGTGACAGGCTCTCTGTCGCTTCTCCATCGGGCTGATTGTCCCGCAGGCGGCTGCGAACACCCCTGGCAATCATGCTGGCGAACTGTGTGTTGTCGTCAGTCAGGGTCGCATCTATACGCTCCGCTCTCAGCATACCTCCCTGCTGGTTGAGCCTTACTTTCTTTTGGAGCAGGACGTTGTGTCGGCTCTGGTCGTATACCAGCCGCTGGCAATATATCTCCGTCGGCCGCTGCTCCAAAGGCAGGGTGACGTCTTCCTCAACCTCAAGGTCGTCGTCCTCAACTTCTTCGCCGCCTTCAGGCTCTTCCTCGCTCCCGGTTTCCACGGTTTCGGGCTCTTCTTCGTCAGGCGACGGCGCCTCCGCATCGATGTCTTGTCCTGGATCGTCATTCTCTTTAGCAGGTGCCGGATTATCAACGTCAGGGGTGTAGAGGGCTTCGACGTTACCCTGTAGCTCGAGCAGTTGAGTGTCGGTGTTGTAACTAAATTCGTCGGCTTGGCCGGAAAGGTTTTTCAGCATGAAATTCACTGGTGTCTGAGTGAATATCCGCCTCTTGTTGTCGACGTAGTTGAGGGTCTTGCTGGTCAAATCCAGGCCGTCGGAGGAGACGACATGCACATCCTGAAACTCGTCCCCCTGCATCTCCATGAATTCCACATCGCTGCCGGCAAAGCGGGTCTGAGCGACCTTGCCGGTGATCTCGACTGTGCGATCCTCGGTCGTTTGCACCATCCTGAAGTCGCGGAAATGCACCTCGCCGTTCTTGAAGTTTTCCTGCACGGCGGCTGTGACACTCACCGAGCCGATCTCAAGGAAGACGTCTTCCATCCGGCTGAGCAGTTCGCTTCTCAGCTCTGGCGCGGGCGTGTCGGTCTCGGAGCGCGTGCGCGGCGCCTGGATGTTGATGAAGACATACCACAGGAACGCTCCGAGGAAGAGCGCCAGCAGTATCTTCACCGTTGTCGAGAGTTTCATCTCTATAATTCTAGCACGAAGGAGGGTTTTTCGCGTTAATCTCGCATATCAGAGAGTTGGTGGACGTCATCTCCGGCAATAATTGCTTCGCTGACATCGGAATCCTGTCCAATACGTGCTCCGGGGCACACAATACAAGACGTAATAGTGCAGTTTTCGCCGACATCCGCCTCTCCTAAAAAGACAACATCGCGGAGGCGACAGTTCCTCCCTACCCGGACGCCTTCGTGCAGGACGCAGTGTTCGGCGGTGCTGCCCACAACCGCTCCGGGATCGGGGATAATATTACCGCCGGATTCGGGAAGCAACCTCATTGTGGCCGCGAGCAGACGCCTGGCCGAGCCGATGTCGATCCAGCGGCCCTGGAAAACGAAACCGCAGAGTTTCTCTCCCGCCGCGATCATCGCCGAGTAGACGTCGCGGACCGAGTCGTATATTTGCCGTGACGGTGCGAAGTCGAACCAACGCGGCTCGATGACGTGCAGGCCTGCGAACATCAGATCCGCCCGCCAATCGGTGGGGACATCGCAGATTTCTGCGGGCGAGCCCTCAATCTGGCGGATTCTGTTTTCGATATCGATCAGCACCTTGCCATAACGATTTTCCAGGTCGGGGCGGAGCACCAGCGTGGCGGCAGCTCCGTTTCGATTGTGAAATTCTATCGCTTCTCGCGCATCGATGCCGATGACAACATCGGAGTTGATGACGACGAATGTTTCCTCGCCGAAGAAATCGCGCACTTTGCCGATGCCTCCTCCCGTGCCTAGGATCGGGTCCTCATGCGAATAGCTGATCTTGACTCCCAGGCGGGAACCGTCTCCGAGGACGGCGCGGACCGTCTCGGGCAGGTGGTGCGTATTGACGACTATCTCCATGACACCCGCGCTGCACAGGACCTCAACGCTGTGCTCAATCATCGGCGCGCCGAGGAAGGGCACAGCAGGCTTGGCCATGTAACGGCTGATCGGCCCCATCCGCTTTCCGAGGCCTGCGGCAAGGATCATCCCTTTCATCGTTGCTCGACACTCTCGATTCGCCTGATTGGCTTGCTCAATTCCTTTTCCTCCGGCCCTTGCCCGCTGGCCTGGGCTCCCGTAACATACCCGAAATTCAGGAGGCAGGGCAATGTCCGGTTCCCTCAAGAAAAAATTGATTATCGGGCTGGCGCTTGGATTCCTGGTCTATGCCGCGTTCGCATTCTTCTTCGACCTTGACGAGCTCCTGCGCGCCGGCGGGACCTTTCCCTGGATCATCTTCCCAGTAATTTGCCTGCTGTCGGTGGGCAATTACATCGTGCGGCTCTTCCGCTGGAATTATTACCTCAGGAAGCTCGACATTTCACTTGGCGGACGCGAAAGCGCAATCGTCTTTTTCGCAGGCCTGGTGATGTCGATTACGCCCGGCAAGTTCGGCGAGCTGCTAAAGAGCCAGTACGTCAAGAATATCAACGGCACGGCCCGCCGCCGCACCGGCCCGGTGGTCCTGGCTGAGCGGCTCACGGATCTGATCGGAGTGCTGGTGCTGGTGTCTTTCGGAATCTTCCGCCTCAATTACGGCGAGGTCATCTTCTTCGTGGTGCTTGGCTTAATTGTCATTTCTCTTGCCGTTGTATCTTCCCGTAAGCTTTGCCTCGGCTTGCTGGCTCTTGCCGCGAAGATCCCGATCGTGGGAAAAGTTGCTGACAAATTGGAGGAAGCCTACAAGAACATCTCCGCGCTGCTGCGCCCAGCGCCGCTGTTTATTTCGACGCTCATGTCGATCCTGGCATGGGGTTGCGAGAGCATCGGATTCTATCTGGTTATAAACGCCTTTCCCGAGGTATCACTCAGCTACACCGACGCCCTCTTCATCTATGCCTTCGCCACGATAGTCGGCGCTGTAACAATGCTACCCGGCGGCTTGGGAATCACTGAGGGTACGATGACCGGCCTGATGGTTCTGCTTCACATACCGACCGCGGTCGCGGTTGCTTCCACGTTGATCACTCGCCTGGCGACACTCTGGTTCGCCGTCTTCCTGGGCTTGATAATCACCTTCATCTGGCGCCGTCTGTTGGAGGGTGGCGGAGGTGTTGAGACCGAAGCGGACGGCACTGAATCACTGTCTTCCTAATATTCAAGAGTGAAAGGCACCAGCCTGGACGCTGACGCTGAATCAGATGTCCACGATGGTGTGGAACTGGTGGCGGCGCCAGTTACGGTCGTCCTTTTTCGGGAAATCAGTGCGAAAGTGGGCTCCGCGACTTTCCGTTCTACGGATGGCGAACGAGGCGATGATGTCTCCCACCATGGCCATATTTCTCATCTCCAACCATTCACGATCGGGCACGAGCAGGTCGGTATCCGCCCGAAGGGGCTTGAGCCATTCCCGCGCTTCCTCGAGAGTCGTTCCGCAGCGCTCTATGCCGACACGCCGCAGCATCAGGTCGCCCATCTTGGACCGGGTTTTCTCAAGCCAATCTTTGTCCTTGTCGGCAGGCCGATCAGCGATTTTCGGCGCGGGAGGCGCGTTGCCCGGTTGCTCAAGGGTATCTTCCAGCATCGCCTCTCCGCAGCGTCCGCCGAATACCAGGCCTTCCAACAGGGAATTAGAGGCCAACCTGTTGGCGCCGTGCACTCCGGTGCAGGCAACCTCGCCCGCGGCGTAAAGGCCGGGTATCGCTGTTCTCCCCCAACGGTCGGTGCGCACGCCTCCCATGCTGTAGTGAGCCGCGGGAAGGACCGGAATCTGATCGGTGGCGAGGTCCAGTCGGTATTCCTGAAGCGTTTCGAAGATCATCGGGAAGCGCTGCCGGGCGAAGTCGGGATCGAGTGCACTGAGATCGAGATATATTCGCTCGTCCCCCTGTTTGCGCACCTCGGCCATGATCGAACGGGCCACCACGTCACGCGGCGCCATCTCGGCGTCGGGGTGATAGTCCTTCATGAATCTATTTCCCTCGCCGTTGCGCAGCACGCCCCCCTCGCCGCGTATCGCCTCGGTCAGGAGAAAGTTTGGCGCTCCCGGCAGGTTCAGAGTTGTGGGGTGGAATTGGATGAACTCCATGTCCATCAACTCCGCACCGGCACGGGCGGCGATGGCGACGCCGTCGCATGTCGCGAACGGGGGATTGGAAGTGATTCGGTAGAGGCGGCCGCATCCGCCGGTAGCGAGCATTACGCGTCCCGCGAGCAGTGGAAAAAACCTGCTGGTATTAGTATCCAGCACCCAAACGCCCGCACAGCGGCCGTTGTCGTCTACAAGCAGGTCGACAGTGAATAGATAGTCAAGCAGCTTGATCTGAGGAATCGTTTTTGCCTTGGAGCCAAGCGCACGCACTATCTCGCGGCCCGTGGAATCGCCGCGGGAGTGTAGCACCCGCCGGGTGCTGTGGGCGGCCTCGCGCGTGAAGGAAAGTCTGCCGCCCTCCCGATCGAATTCCGCGCCCCAATCAATCAGTTCAAGTATATAAGCAGGCCCCTCTCGGACCATTGTCCTCACTGCCACTTCGTCGCAGAGCCCGTCGCCGGCCGCGATCGTATCTTCCTGGTGCAGTCCGATGCGGTCTTCATCGCCGAGGGCGACAGCCACGCCTCCCTGGGCCTGCTCGCTGCTCGATTCGTGGAGTGCATCCTTGGAGAGGACGGCTACGCTGCCCGCTTGCGATACTTCGATCGCCGCCCTCAGGCCGGCCACTCCGCTGCCGATGACGATGAAATCCCAGCGGTCACTCGCAATACCGGTCGCGCACATGCGGGGACTCCACTGATCATTTTTTCCAACTATATCATAAATTCATTCATATGTGTGATTTATGAGGACCTGCAGGATGCCGATAAGAATATATGGTTTGCCTAGCCTTGATCGGTGTGCTATATAGTTATTGAATCTGTTTGTTCCTGTTTTGGCGAGTAGACGAGGAGATCATTACATAATTATGAACGTCGAAGAGAAGTTGAAGGTTTTGCTGCGAGAGCTCTCCTCCGCCATCAGCCGTTCCCTTTCCACACCGGAGAATCTGGCCCGCCTGGATGTGCTGCAGAAAAGCGGATACGAGATCTATCTGATCCTTGAAGCGACCGAGGAGAATTCCGGCAAGTTGAATCCCACGCCGATAGTTCCGCTCCCTCTCCGCCCGGAACCACAGAAGACCGCCGCTCAGCAAAAGAAGCCCTTCTTGTTCGAGTTGAGCGAAGAAGACAAGGATTTCCTGCGGACGCTGAAGATTAAAGTCGACTAGCCAGGGATACCTGGAGACCCCGACCGCGCATTCAGCCCATGTTAATGGATCTTTACTCGTATCCCGAAGTGTCGGCAGACTGCAGCTGCAATCCCCGTGATTGAGGAGATTCCATCGAAAAGCCGTTCTGCGCCGTCGCCCCAGGCAGCCAGAGGCACATCGTTGTTCGTATGCGAGCGTGAGGATTCGTCCTCGATATTCCCGTGGTCGCTGCAAAGGGCGATGCAGTGGCGATCAAGGTCTGCTTCGGCGAGCAGTGCGGCGATCATACTGTCCAGAGAAGTTAAAACTTCTTCGGGCGAGCGGTTTATTCTCTTGTGCGCGGCGGCATCGGTGAGGAAATATTCGTAGAGGATGAAATCGTAATCGTTGAGCATTGCCGCAAGGCTCTCCGCCGAAACTACCGGATTTTGCTCCGGAACATCGAAGCCTGAATGAACCAGCACGCGATTCGTGAAATCCTGATAGACGGCCTCGCCGGAAGGAATCTGCCATATCCAGCGCGGTTTCATGCCCGCGTAAAGCATATGCAGGGTGGTCGCGCTCATTCTGCTGACCGGCCGGAGGAAGTAAGCCGGTGAGAAAGCGTTGGCGAAAGTAGCTCTCAGCCCGGCTCGCGTCAGACGAATGAAGATGCTGTCTTCCCTGAGTAGCCCGCGCAGCTTTCTGTTCGGCCAACCGCTCAGGTGAGCTCCCACTAATTCGGCCGTGTTGACTCCCGTGAAAATAGCAGTCTGGCCCGTGGCGCTTTGCGGCTTGCCGTCGACGCCCATGGTGGTGTCGGCGCTGCGCAATAGACCTCCCTGGTAATCGTAGCTGTCGATGGAATCCTTGTAGAAGGCCAGGGCACGCACATCGGCCGTTTGTAACGGATTGCCCCGGCGCGCTCCGAGGCCGAGGCCGTCGATAAAAAGCAATAGTAAGGACATGGACAAAAGGGGAAGGCGCACACGCCTTCCCCCGCCTGTTAAGCGATTTGTTGCCGGTTCCGCCCTACAGGGCGACCTTGACGAAGATGACGGCAAGCACGTAGAGCGCGAGCGTCTCGATTAGTACCAGCGTGAGAATGAACGCAGTCTGCAACCTGCCGGCAGCGCTGGGATTACGGCTGACTCCCTCGCAGAAGCTCTTGACGGAGATTGCCATGGCGATGGCCGCGAACGACGAAACTATAGCCATGCCAAACGCCGACGATATGAACAGCCAAACCTGGGCGGCGCCGTCCGCGTGGCCAGCCTCGACCGTTTCCTCTTCTTGAGCAAGCGCTGGTGCTGCGATCATCAATAGTGCCAGCAGTGTGATGGGAAAGAGAAATGCTTTATTCACGGTTTTCCTCCTCGCTACACCCTCAATGTCAGTGCTCCTCTGCAACAGCGCCGCTGATGTATATGGTCGATAGCATCGTGAAGATGAACGTCTGCAGAACCGCCATCAGCAGGCCGAGCGCAACCATCGGTGCCGGAAGCACTAATGGAAAAAGCTGGGTGAAAGCGCCCACCACTACGTGGTCGGCACTCATACTTCCCGAAAGACGTAAACTCAGGGAGAGCAGGCGCGCCAGGTGGCTGATCATCTCCGAGATCAGCATCAACGGCGCAAGCGCTGCGAGCGGTCCCATGAACGTTCGCGCGTAGCCGATGGGACCGTGCTGCCTGATACCCTGGGCGTTGTAATAGATGAACGACGAGATCGCAAACGCAAGTGTGGTGCTCAGGTACGGCGTCGGCGAGGTCAGTAAGGGCACCACGCCGATAGCGTTGAACGTCACGATGGTGACTGAGAATCCTCCGATGACCGCAAAATGGTAGTGCGGTTTCACGGGCACGTTGCTGGTTACCATTCCCCTGATCGCCGTGTAGACGGCTTCCAGCATTTGCTGGAAGGATCCGCGGTTGTCGGGATGCAGGCGGCGGCCGATCAGTGGCAACGCGATCACCAGGATAAGGGTGATCAGGGTAACCATCACCACGTGGTCGCTGTTAAGAAACTGCACTTCCTGCGGAAGCCCGTCCAGGATTGGCTTGAGCAGCAGGTACGGCAAAGATAGCTCGTGTTTCATCTATGTGCTCTTGGTTCTCTAAGCCCTCAGGGCAAAAAACTCCAAGACCAGTTCCACAACGATCGCGGGCAGGAAAATTGATAAGCCCGCAATAAAAGGCTCCAGGTGGAGCCAAGGTGCCTGGAGAATAGCATAGAGGGTAACCGCGAGCAATACGAATCTCCAGGACACACGCCACCACAGCCTGCGCCGCATGCGCTTCTGACTGATGGCGTAAACGCCCTTGACCGCGCCGTGGGTCCACAAGCCGCAGAGCAGCATCAGCAGGCCGCCGGTCAGCGCGCTGGCTGCGTGCCCGAGCCCCCAGAACGCCGCTCCGCCGGTCACAATCGGCAGCAACGCCAGTGCCGCGATATAGGTGCGCTGGAGCGTGCGGTCGGTCTCCTCGGGAAAGAGGTTCATTTCAGCCGCTTTTCTCCAGGCGTTTCAATGTTCTTAGCAGATTGACCACGGCCCCCGCAAGGCCGAGTGCCATCAAAGACAAGGTGAGCAAGGGAGCCGTGCCGAAGATATCGTCGAGCCAGTTTCCCACCCACAAGCCGATAAGGATAGCTGCGACGAACCCCAGCCCTGCCGCGCTCAGCTCAGCGTAGAGGTGCCCTTTGTCCATGGGCCTAATATATGCCAGCGCCGCTGGCTCTACAACAACGCCGCTCACACGAAAACGGCGGGGCATCCTGTGCCCCGCCGTCTGTGATTCTTACCTCAATCCGCTGCGTTTTCAGTCTGTCAGCAATTGCCCTCGTTGCAGCTGATCGTCGTGATAGCTGTCAGATGGACGATGTCAGTTACGCTGCTGTGGTAATTCAGCACGTTGAGCGGCTTGTCCGTGCCCATCAGGATCGGGCCTATGGCAGAGGCGCCGGCCAGGTGGTTAAGCAGCTTGTAGGCGATGTTTCCCGCCGCCAGGTTCGGGAAGATCAGCACGTTGGCGTTGCCCTTGATGGCGCTGTGAGGGAATTGCTCCATGGCAATCTCGGGATTGAGCGCCGCGTCGGCCATCATCTCGCCGTCGATCGCCAGATCCGGCATCTTCTCCTTCACGAGCTTCACCGCTTCGGCGACCTTGTCGGAGAGAGGATCGCGCAGATCGCCGAAGTTGGAAAACGACAGCATGGCTACACGCGGCTCCATGTTGAACGAGATTGCCGTCTCAGCTGCCAGCATTGCCGTCTCAGCGAGCGTGTAGGAATCGGGCACGATGTTGACCGTGGTATCGGCGAAGAAGATCGTCTTGTCCTTGAAAACCATCATGTAGAGGCCGATGACGCGATGCATGCCTTCCTTGATGCCAATGATTTTGAGCGCGCGGCTGATCATCTCGGGGTAGGAATAGTTGAGGCCGCAAACGAGACCGTCGGCGTCGCCGTTCTTGAGGCAGAGCATGCCGAAAATGTGCGGCTCCATTACCCGCCTGGCCGCGACAAGCGGCGTCACTCCCTTGCGCTGGCGGAGATTGTAGAAGAGCTTGGCGTATTCCTCGCGCTTGTCGGATGTCAGTGGGCTGACGATATCGAGCTGGTCGCGCTTGAGATGCAAACTGAGTTCCTTGATCTTGGCCATGATCACGTCTTCGTTGCCAAGAAGCAGCGGTGTTGCGATCTTGCGGTCGACAATCTCCTGGCAAGCGCGCAGAATCTTGTCTTCTTCGCCCTCGGGGAAGACGATCTTCTTTTTCTTCTTCAGCGAGCGTGCCTTGTCGAAAGCGATCCGCATCACCTCGCGGCTGCGGCCGAGCATGCCTTCCAGCGTGCGCACATATTCCTCGACGTCGTCGAAAGGCTTCTGCGCCACGCCGGTGTCGATCGCGGCCTGGGCTACTGCAGGCGCCTCCCATAGCAGCACGCGCGGATCGAACGGCTTGGGAATGATGTACTCGCGGCCGAAGTGGAACGTCTCTCCGCCGTAGGCGGCGAGCACCTCGTCGGGCACGTCCTCCTTGGCCAGCTTGGCGAGCGCGTGGCAGGCGGCGATCTTCATCTCCTCGTTGATTGCTGTAGCGCGCACGTCGAGCGCGCCGCGGAAGATGAACGGGAAGCCGAGCACATTGTTGACCTGGTTGGGGTAGTCGCTGCGGCCGGTGGCGACGATGGCGTCTGGGCGTACCTCGCGCGCGCGCTCGGGAGTGACCTCCGGATCGGGATTGGCCATCGCGAAGATGATCGGGTCGGGTCCCATGCTCTTGAGCATTTCGTTGGTCAGCAGATCGGGCCCGCTGACGCCGACGAAGACCTCGGCGCCGACCATCGCCTCCTCGAGCGTGCGGCAGCTCTCTTCGGTGGCGAACAACTCCTTGTAGGGATTCATCCCTTTCTCGCGGCCCTTGTAGATGACCCCCTTGGTGTCGACCATGATGATGTTTTCATGAGTGATGCCGAGCGCCTCGAAGATCTTGGCGCAGGCGATTCCGGCAGCGCCGGCACCCAGCACCACCATTCTTGCCTTGGCGATGTCCTTTCCGGTGATCTCGAGGGCGTTGAGCAGGCCCGCGCCGCTGATGATTGCGGTGCCGTGCTGGTCGTCGTGGAACACCGGGATGTTCATCGTTTCCTTCAGTTTCTCTTCAATGTAGAAGCACTCGGGGGCCTTGATGTCCTCGAGGTTGATGCCGCCGAACGTCGGCTCGAGCAGTTGGCAGGCGCGGATGATCTCGTCGGGATCTTCGGTGTCCAGCTCGATGTCGAACACATCGACGTTGGCGAACCGTTTGAAGAGAACCCCTTTCCCTTCCATAACCGGTTTCCCGGCCAGTGCACCGATATTGCCGAGCCCCAGCACGGCCGTGCCATTGGAGATCACGGCCACCAGGTTCGATTTGCCGGTGTAAAGATAGGCGTCCTCGGGATTTTTCTCGATGCGCAGGCACGGGACCGCCACTCCCGGGGTGTAGGCGATCGACAGGTCACGCTGCGTCATGCACGGCTTGGAGGCGTTCACCTCCAGTTTACCGGGCCGCGGTTCAGCGTGATAAAGGAGCGCATCCTCGTCACGAATCTTCATCGTCAAAACTCCTCAATTGTTCCTAAAGATTCATTTGGAAAAGAGTTGCAGGAGATTATAAGCACAATTACGTTGCATAGTTAATTCCCAAGTGCATACGACCTGTAATCGAGAATTCTTTCACCATTGGCAAAAACAGTCAAGTGCCAATCGATAATCCCGGTGGAATCGTCAGTGGAGCGCTGGTATTCTGCCAGGGAGCAGGGAATACGACTCACTTGTGAATAAAATATTAGCTAATATGTTATGGTGTTCATAATCTGCCCACATCGGAGGTAGTTATGCGGCGAGTAACTTATTATATCGTAGATGTTTTTACCGATAAGCCACTTGCTGGCAATCCGCTTGCCGTGTTTCCCGATCGCACCGAGATCCGGGAAGAAGAACTGCAGCAGGTGGCTCGCGAGTTGAATCTCAGCGAAACCGTTTTCGTCGAGGATCCTACTGATAAGACCGCCTTGCGGCGACTGAGGATCTTTACGCCCTTAAAGGAAATACCGCTTGCCGGGCACCCGGTTGTCGGGACGTGGTTCCTGCTCGCCTCGAGGGGGGTCGTCGACCTTGACGAAGTGCTGCACAGCGGCATGGCAACGCTGGAGATGGCTGACGGAATCGAGAAGATCACGTTCAACCACGAGCTGGCGGCCGGTGTCTTGCCGGTGACGGTCTACCGCTCCGACGGCGAGGTCACGGGTGTGGCGATGGATCAGGTTCCGCCGGTATTCGGCGACGAGATACAGGACGTCGACCTCGTCGCATCGGCTCTCGGGCTCAAGGGCGATCAGATAAGGCGGAGCGGGATGCCGCCACGCGTCGTTTCCACCGGCCTGCCGATAATGATCGCGCCTTTGGCGTCGCTGAAGGACCTGCAGGAGATACAGATCAACACCTCTGAGTTCAGCAACCTGACAACAGAGCATAAATGCACGGGGATTTACGCTTTCACCCGCGACGCGCCCAAGGAGGTCGCCCTCGTGCGCGCCAGGGGATTCTTCCCCGATGTGGGTGTGGCCGAAGACCCCGCCACCGGCTCTGCTTCCGGCTGTCTCGGGGCCTACCTGGCAAAGCACGACGTCATCCATCCGCGTCCGACGGTCGCCTTCCAGATCTCCCAAGGCGCCGAAATCGGGCGGCCCAGTACGATCGGCGTCGAGGTCACCGCCGAGGGCGCCGAAATCGTGCGCATCCGCGTCGTTGGCACATCGGTAATCGTGATCGAGGGAAAGCTATTGCTGCCCGACTGAGCCGCTGCCAGCGAAGATATTGAAATAGCATCGTGGTCAGGGTGGATTCTTTTATTCGAGTGCTTCAATAGACGCTGGATTCCCGCCCGGACGCTAATTACCATCGAAATCAATCATTACCTCGCCATATCTTCGGGTTGACACGCGCCGGATGATGTGCGACATTTGTCACACGTGACTATAATCGCACATTGCCAAAGCGAGGTCAGCTCATGAGCATGAACTATTTCAGTCGGCGAGCGTTTCTTTGGGGAGTGGCAGGCTTCTGCGCTGCCCTGCCTGCCGGATGCAAGGGAATGGTCGATGGCGGCGGGGTTGCGGCTTCCGGTATGGCGGCCGGTTGCCGCGTGCGCCTGCCGAATCCCTACACCGAAAACGGCAAGCCGATAGTAGCCGTGGTTCGCGGGGCGGAATTTAAGTCGATGCTCGCCAAGGGCATGGAACTGCTGGGCGGATTCGCACGCTTCGGCAGCGACAAGCAGGTGATCATCAAACCGAACTTCGTTTGGGAAAGATCCTATCCCACGAGCACCGACGGGGAATCCATTCTGGCGGTCATTGAAACGCTGCGGCGGGAAGGATTCGGCGACGTCACAGTCGCGGAGTTGGTCACTGAGCATCCTGGCTCGGGCGGCGTGGGGAGGTCATTCGATTTATACGGTTTCAATGAAAAGGCAGCCGCGGGCGGCTTCAGGATCGATCCGCTCGACGATGATGAGGTTGTTGAGGTTCGGGACGGGCGTTGGGTCGCGATGCAGAGAGTGGGGGTTTTCCGGCGGATCTACGAGGCTCCGCTGATTATCGACATGCCGACGATCAAGGAGCACCAATTCACGAAGTTCACCTGCGCACTGAAAAACATAATGGGCGCGGTCGACCAGAAGAGCTGCGCCGATATGCACATGCAAGATGACGACGATGTCGCGCCTGAGATGCGGTTGCACCACGGACGATTGGCCGTCGCCGAGATCGCCCACGCCGTCAGTCCTGACCTGACGATCATCGACGCGCGCACCGTGATCGGCAAGACGCATTCCGTCCATTGGGGCGGAATTCCGCGCGAAGCTAACCGCGTAATCATCAGCGGCGATCCCCTGGCCGCCGACCGCGTCGCCGCCGGTGTGCTGGCCGAATGCTACGATCCATTCGAGGTCGCGGTCACTGACGACACATTCAACCACGCCGCACGCATCGGGCTGGGCACAGCTACGCTTGGAAATATCGTAATCAGGAAAGCCACTGCATAAGTCGTGTTGTCCTTACTCTATAAGTAATACTTCGTAAATTATCATAAATAGAAGTCTATAGTTTTCTATTTACCTTCATACACCGCGTCTGCGACCATCCTTCGTGACACAGCCGGCATGCGGCAATATAATCAAACTCTCGAAAATCGATTACGGAGAGCCCATGCCCGATCCCGAACGCTTGTTTATAATCGACGGCCACGCGCTGGCCTACCGCTCCTTCTACGCCTTGATCAAGCAGCCGATGAGCACCTCGCGCGGGGAGGACGTGCGCGCCGTGTTCGGCTTCGCCACAACGCTGATGAGCATTATCCGCGACCAGCAGCCCGAATACCTGGCGGTCGCCTTCGATCCCAAGGGCCCGACCTTCCGCCACGAGCAGTACGCGCAGTACAAGGCGACGCGGCAGAAGATGCCCGACGAGATGCGCACACAGATCCCGCGCATCTTCGAGCTGGTCGAGGCGTTTGGCGTGCCGACGCTGCAGATCGAGGGCTTCGAGGCCGACGACATCATGGCCAGCGTCGCGAAGAAAGCGGAGGAGCAGGGTATCGAGGTTTTCCTGGTGACCGCAGACAAGGACTTCGGCCAGATCGTCGGCCCGCATATCAGGATGTTCAACCTGCGGGCGCGGGAGACCGGCGTTGAAATCATCGACGCCGAGGCAATCGAGGAGAAGTTCGGCGTGCGCCCCGAGCAGATGCTCGACCTGCTCTCGCTGATGGGCGACAGCTCGGACAACATCCCGGGCGTGCGCGGCGTCGGCCAGAAGACCGCTGCCGACCTGCTGCAGAAGTACGGCAGCCTCGAGGGGGTCTACGAGCACCTCGACGATCTCGGCGGCAAGGCAGTGGCGAAGCGTCTGGCCGAGGGCAGGGAGGACGCCGAGCTCAGCCGCGGCCTGATCCGGCTGCGCACCGAAATCGATTTCGGTAATCTCGACAAGTTGCGCTGGGAAGCCGGATTTCCCCAGAAGGCGGCGGAGTTGCTCAAGGAACTGGAGTTCCAGACGCTGCTGGGGCAGGTAACCGAGCTGGCCGAGGCCGGCGCAAAAGAGAAGCCGGAGCACGATTACCGCGCCGTCACCACCGCGGCTGCGCTGGGCGACCTGATCGAGATGCTGAAGAAGATCGGCTCGTTCTGCGTCGACACCGAGACGACATCGGAATTTCCGCTGGAGGCCGAGCTTGTCGGGCTCAGCTTCTCGGTCGAAGAGGGGAAGGCCTTCTACGTCTCCCTGAACCACTTCGAGAATCTCGGGAGCGCGGAAGTGTTGGAGCGGCTGCGGCCGCTGCTGGAGGACGAGGGGCTGGCCAAGACGGGTCAGAACATCAAGTACGACGCGCTGGCCATGCGCAACTCCGGCGTGCGGCTGCGCGGCATCGAGTTCGACACGATGATCGCCAGCTACGTGCTCGATCCCGGCGCGCGCGGCCATGGTCTCGACATCCTCTCCCTGCGCCACCTCGACTACAAGAAGATCCCGACGAAGGAACTGATCGGCTCCGGCCGCAAGCAGATCACGATGGCCGAGGTCGATCTGGAGCGGATCGCCGAGTACGCCTGCGAGGACGCCGACTATACGATGCGCCTGAGGCAGATCTTCGAGCCTCAAATGAAGGAAGCGGAGGCTGAAGAACTTTTTCGCGAGCTGGAGATGCCGCTTTCGCTCGTGCTGGAGGAGATGGAGTACGTTGGCATCGGGCTCGACACAGGCCTGCTTGGGAAATTGAGCGGCGAGTTTCAGAAGCGGCTCGAGGAACTCGAAGGGCAGATCCACAACGCCGCCGGCACCCCCTTCAACATCAACTCCCCGCAGCAGCTCGGCGAGATACTCTTCGACAAGCTCGAAGTGCATAGGGAGTTGAGGTACAAGCCGAAGAAAACGCCGACGGGGCAGTGGCGCACCGATATCGACGTGCTGAAGTCGCTGCAGGGACACCCGTTGCCGGCGATGATCCTCGACTGGCGCCAGCTCTCCAAGCTCAAGGGCACCTACATCGACGCCCTGCCGAAGTTGGTCAACTCCAAAACCGGTCGCCTGCACACCTCGTTCAACCAGGCGATCGCCGCCACCGGCCGCCTCAGCTCATCCGATCCCAACCTGCAGAACATCCCCGTGCGCACCGAGATGGGCCGCGAGATCCGCCGCGCCTTTATCCCAGGCGAGGGCTTCGAGTGCCTGATGTCGGCCGACTACTCGCAGATAGAACTGCGCATCGCCGCCCACTTCAGCGGCGACTCCGAACTCGTCAACGCCTTCAAGTCCGGCAAGGACATCCACCGCGAGACCGCCGCCAAGGTCTTCAATATCTTCCCCGAAATGGTCACCCGCGAGCAGCGCGATTTCGCCAAGCGGATCAACTTCGGCATCCTCTACGGCATGGGACCGGCACTGTTCTCCAAAGAGACCGGAGTCAGCTTCAAGGAAGCCAAGCGTTTCATCGAGGACTATCTCGCCACCTTCTCCGGCATCAGGGACTACATCGAACGGACGCTCGACGAGGCACGGCGGCAGGGCTACGTCACCACGATGCTTGGGCGGCGCCGCTACCTTCCGGAGCTGGATTCGCCCAACCCCGGCATCCGCAGCCATGCCGAGAACATGGCCGTCAACACACCGATCCAGGGTTCCGCAGCCGACATCATTAAGCGCGCGATGATTGACATCCAGGCCGACATCGAGCGCGAAGGTCTGTACAGCCGCATGGTTTTGCAGGTGCATGACGAGCTTGTGTTCGAGATCGCCCCCGGCGAGCTGGAGAGGGTGCGCGAAATAGCAGTGAAACGGATGGAGGGCGCCGTGGAATTGATCGTACCCGTTGTGGTTGACACCGGCAACGGCGCCAACTGGCTCGAAGCGCACTGAGATCGGACGCTGGAATTCCTCTGACTGCTTATCCGAACAGTCCCTTCTTCTTCGGCTCCTTGATGACCTTGCGCGCCTTGAGGTCGCCGATCATCTCCTCGGGGATGCCGGCGTCGAGCAGGGCTTGTTCTTGAGCTTTCACTGGCTTCTCGGATACCTGCTTCAGCACCTTGTCGATGGTCAACCTGTAACGCTCGTTGAGTTCCTCGAGCAAGTTATGCCGGATCTCGCCTGCCTGGCGGATGGAGAACTGGATGTTGCCGATTTTGCGCCGCAGCATGCGCTCGTCGTGGGGCGTCATGGCCTTGTTTTTCTTGCCGTCGCGGATGCGTTTGCTTAGATCATTGATGCTTCGCATGCCGCTCTTGTAGACCTCGGATATGTAGCTGAGAGCCTCTTCCTGCTCGCCTACGCGGCAGAGCAGATCGATGATCAGCATCACAGCCTTCATTCCCTGTTCGATGCTCTTGAATGCCGTCTCTTTGCTGTAGCTGTAATCGTACGCTTTAACCGCCATGCGCAGGCACTCTTCTTCGTTGCGCGGCAACTCCGCCCAGCGCGACCGCAGCGTGTAGAGGAGTTTGCTCAGCGATGCCGGTCCGGCGCCGGATAAGTCCGGGGATCCTCCCGCCGAGCCGTCGAGATCATGGAGGATGGCTCCCTGGATCGTTGAGAGCAGCGTCCGCAGGTCCTCCAGCTTGTCGCGCATCGAACCGGCCATGCCGGAGTAGGAGGTGTCGGCTTCCTCACCGCCTGCCTGCTCCTCGGTTTTTCTGCGCAAGTCGGCGAGAACCGAGCCGGCCTCCCCCAGCAGGCTTTGAAGTTTTTCAACGTCCTCCTGCATCCGGGCCAGCGAACCCTCGCCGAGGTCGATTGCTTTTACTCCTCCGCCTTGCTCGCGGAAGAGCCATCCGAGGCGTAGCGCGATGCGGCCGATCCGGTCGTGATTAACGTTATCGGTTTCCGGCATGCCGGCTATCATAAGCGCCGCCAGATGCTGCGCCGCGGCACCGTTGAATTCTAACTCTCCTTCCGGGACCAGCTTTCGCAACTCCACCAGAACCGCCCGTTTTTCTTTGTCGCTCTTGAGGTAGGCTTCGTGCAGATAGTCGTCCTTGCGGCTGCCGCTGGGATTCTCGATGTTATCGGCCAGGTCGGCGAACAGGCAGCGAGGACACTGCCAAACCGCGTAGTAGTGCGGCGGCACGGGATCAGAAACATCCTCGGCCCAGCGGTAAGAGACGACATGCATGTCGCTCTCGCGGCTGGCAGCGACAAAGAGCTTGGGATTGACGAAACGCAGCGGCACTCTGCTTTTGCATACAGAGCACTCGATCTGCTTATCTAAAAAAATGTTCCTTTTTGCCATAGCTTCCCACCATTACTAAATGCGCCATGTTCCAAATCGGGAACGCGCTGAATCGCCGTCCAGGGTGAAAACCCTTGAAGGCAAAACAGTCAGGAGATTTTTTTACGGGTCTTTAGTTCCTGCACTACCGCATCGGGCACACCCGCCTGCAACAATGCCCGAGCTTTAACGTGGACATCATCCCGCTTCTTCTCGGCGAGGACTTTTTCGATAACCTGCTTGTGTTTTTCCAGGAGCACTTCAATGATCCTGCGCTTGTTCTTTCCCGCTTGCCGGATCGCCATGTTGATCGTAGCTATCTTGCGGTAGAGCATCTGCTCGTCGTGTGTCCTGAGGCTGCGCGAACGGCGGCTGTCGCCGATGCGGCGTTGCAATTCCTGCTTGTTTTCCAGCCCGCTTTTATAGATCTCAGCGATGAAGCGTAGCGCCCGCTCGTACTGATTGATGCGCATCAGCATTTCGATGATCAGGCCAAGGATGACCATGCTTTTCTCGATGCTCTGGAAAGAGGTTTCGTGGTTGAAACAGTACTCGAATGCGTCGACGGCCATCCTCAGGCAGAGTCCCTCGCGCAGGGGGATTTCGGGCCAGAGTTGCTTTATCGATTTTAGGAATCCGTCGAGGTCTGTGGGTGGTTCCTCCGAGGGCTGCGGTGGCAGGCTGAAATCACCTCGGTCATCCTGCGCCACGGCGCTCTGAAACATGATGAGCAGGATATCGAGTTCCTCGAGTTTGTCCGAAAGAGATGCCACCACGGGAGCGTAAGGATTCTCTCCGCCCTCTGCGGGGATCCCCAGTTCTGCCGAACGGTCGACGGCCGCCGCGCGGGCTTCGATGACAGCCTCCGTGAGCGTTGCGATGCGGTTTTCCAGCAAGGCGGTACTCTCGTGGAGCCTCGATAGCGGACCGCTCTCGGAATGTTCTGTCTCCCTGCCTCCGGCGCGCTCGCGGAAAAGCCAGGCCAGCCTCAGCGCCAGCCGGCCGAGCCTGTAGTGGTCGATGCGTTCCGTGTCGGGGAGGGAAGCGACCCATAGGGCTGCCAGATGCAACGCCACAGCCCCCTTGTAATCAGTCTCTCCCTGCGGGACCAGCTCACGCAGTTTATTCAGTATTTTTAGCTTTTCACCGGAGATATTCTTGAATGCGTCGACAAGATACTCTTCCTTAAAGCTACCTTCGGGGCTCTCGATCTTCTCGGTGAAATCGGCAAAGAGGCATTCGGGGCACTGCCACACCGCGTAGTAGTGCGGCACGATCCCTTCGAGCACGGCCTGAGACCAGCGGTAGGTGGTGACGTGAAGGTCGGATTCGCGCGCCACCGCGGTGTAGAATTTGGGATCGGGATAGCGTATGGCATGGTGCCCGCCGCAAGCTGGGCATTTCCTCTCTTTACGTATGAATGCCTTTTTTAGGGACATTGCCGCCCCTCCGAGACGTGCAAATGAAAGAGTAGTCCCGGGCAGCCGGGGGAGACCATGCGATTGGTCACAAAATCATGAGGATTCTATTTCATCGCAATACAGCTGATCTCGATTCGAAAATCTCTTGCCAGGGCCTTGACCGCAACGCACGCACGCGCAGGGGGATTCTCATGGAAGTAACTGACATAAACCCGGTTCATCGCGTCGTAATCGGCCATGTCGGCCAGGAATACTGTTGCCCTTACTACGTCGGTCATTTCGAAGCCGGCTTCCTCGACCAGGCGCTTAATGTTATCCAGGACCTGTGCGGTCTCGGCCTCGATGCTGTCGCGCACCTCGTTGCCGTCGGGGTCGTTCGCAATCTGCCCGGAAACATAAAGTGTGTTGCCGACCTTGACGGCCGGGCTGAACGGCCTGCCGGAGGATGATCCGCCGATTACCTCTCTCTCAGCAACCGGTTCCGCCTGGGCGGGGATCATATCCGATTCCGCCCGGCTTGTTTCGCTCTCCTCGAACGATCTGCTTATGTATATATAGCCGAACACAAGACAACCGAGTAAAAACAAAACGATTGCCGCAACTACCGCCGGTCTCATTGATAGCCCCCTTTCCGCGATTTGTTAGCCTGTCGGACATTTGAGTTCCCTTGATTCTATCCTACCATGTTTTACCGTTGGCTTGCCGAAGTGTGTAAGTCGACCGAACAGAAAAAACCCCGGGCGGAGCCCGGGGTCAAAATGAGAGGGTATTGTGAATCAGATGACCACGCGGACGCGGTCGGATTTTAACTTTTTCACCTTCTCCAGCTTCTCCTCGATTTTACTCTTGAGCTTCTCCCGCTGCTCCTTCTGGTAGGCTTCGTATTCATCGCTGTCGATGTAGGTCTCGAATTCCTCAACGGAGTCAAACTCCTTGTCATTGAAGATAACCTTACCGTCGGGATCGATCCTCAGGTGGAACCTGAACGTTTCACCAAGCGGATCAATGTCGATCATGAAGGGAGGTACGGGGTGTTCGGGAATAAGGATATCAAAATCGGGAATGTCGAAATCAATGTGGTAGTCGAAGTCGTGGATATTGATGTCGATGTCCTCTAACCTTTCCAGCTTCATACTCAAGGCGTCCATTCTCATGTCCAGACCCTCGAGAGCCGGGGCCAGGCGCTCGTGGATTCTGGGCACAACTACATCCCAGCTCCCCGAATCCTTCTTCTGAGGTGCGACGTTGAATGTCATTCGCTGGCTTTTACGGACAACTTCTACTGCGATTGTTTCTCCCTCCTCGCCCTTGAACTTCCAGATCGCTTCTCGCAAGTCGGAGCCATTATCGATTGATCTGCCGTCGATGCTGACGATCACATCGCCGGCCATAAGACCTGCCTTCTCGGCCCCGCTGTCTTCGAAAACTTCGGTAATCAGAACGCCTTTGCCGCTCTCGACACCGAAGTATTCTCCGAGCTGTTTATTGAGATCCTGGTAGTTGATGCCGATCCAGGGCCGTTTTAACAACGCTGCGATCTGGGGCCGAACGATAACGCGCTGATCTACATGCGGACGGGCCTTAAGGAAGGCTGAATATTTCAGGTATGTCTTTTTCTTTTTGAGGGTAACGGTAAGCGTCTGGCGCTCGCCATTACGGTAGAATGTTACCGCAATCTTGTCGTCGGGTTTGTGGCTTTTGATTATTTCAGCTAGTTCGTCGGTGGATTTTACGGCCTTGCCGTCGATTTCCACGATCACGTCGCCGTTGCGGATTCCGGCGTCATAAGCGGCGCTCCTGCCGCTCACCCCGGCGATGTAGGCTCCTTCGGTCGCCGGCAGGTCGAGCCTTTCAGCAGTATTCTTGGTTACATCCAGGGCGAAGACGCCAAGCTCCGCCCTTGCCTCTTCCTTGTCCTCTTCCTCCTGGGCCAGGACGGCCTGGTGGAACACCCACGCGCCTGTGACGGCCAGGCCGGCGACGGCCAGAAGGATTAACAAAACTCTTGAGCGCATCTCCTACCTCCTCGTGAGGGATACCGCCGGTGCTGCAATCCCCGCGTACGTGCGCCGGCGTGTTATACAAGTGGCTGCAGATAGGACGTTTGATACGGCGGAAGGTGTACACAGAATCTCCACATGTATACATTTGTTTTTACGGCAAAATCGATTATTGATATCGGGCGGGAGGAGCTGTCAGTCTGCCAACTTGCGATTGACTCTGTTCATCACCAGTTTTGTGTCGCTGGTAACAAGATCCATTACGGCGATCACAGCTTCTTCGATGGTTTGTTCCAAGGTCTGCATTTCTTCTTCGTCGAATGGTTGGAGAACGTACGCCACGCTATCCGGCGGCTTGGGATCGTGCCCGATGCCGAGCCGCAGCCGCACGAAATCGCTCCCGCCCAGCTCCCGGATAATTGATATCAACCCCTTGTGTCCGGCGTGGCCCCCGGCCACCTTGAGCTTGATTCGACCGAAAGGAATGTCCAGATCGTCGTGTAGCACCACCAAGTCGTCGACCTCCAGCTTTTGCGATTTCATCAGATTCGCTACGGCTATCCCGCTGTGATTCATGTAAGTCAGCGGACGGCAGAGAAGGAAATCATTGCCTCTGTGGGAGGCTATAACCAACTCGTACGACGGGGTTGCAGAGCGCCCCCGGACCCTCACGCGGTCTTCCACCTGATCCGCCACGAGCCATCCGTAGTTGTGGCGGGTGAACTCGTACTTGGGTCCCGGATTGCCGAGGGCAACAAAAGCGTGCATAACTCCCCCGCACTAATTAGATGGAAACGCGGACCCGGCAAGCCGGGCCCGCGGTGAAGATCATGATGCAGCCTGCGGTGCGGTTGTTACTCCGTCGGGCTCTCTTCCGATTCCGCCTCAGCTTCTTCAGCACCCTCTGCAGGCGCCTCGGCGGCTTCCTCAGCGGCTTCTTCCTCGACAAGTTCCTCCTCGATCTTACGCGGAGGTGCGAGGTGCAGAACAACCGCCTCGGATTCCTCAAGCATGGTCACCTTATCGGGAATAATAAGGTCTTCGACGCGAACGTGTTCGCCGATCACCATATCAGAGATATCGACAGGTATCGACTCCGGAATATCGCCGGGCAGGCACTCAACCTTGATTTCCCGCATGACGAAGTCGAGCGTTCCACCCTGGTCCTTTACGCCTGGCGCAACACCCTCGGTGGTGATGGCCACGTTTACCTCAACCAGCCTGTCCGCATGCACGCGGAAGAAACTGATGTGCAGGAAGTCGTGCGTCACCGGGTCGAGCTGGTACTCCTTGATCATTACCAGAGGTTTTTGTTCCTCACCCTCGATATCGATGTTGAAGATCGTGTTGAATCCCGATTCCGAGTGGATAACCTTCTCGAGTTCCTTGTTTGAGAAGCTTACCGGGGTGGTCTCTCCGCTGCGCCCGAAGATGATACCGGGCAAGAGGCCGCTGCTACGCAGCCTCCGCATCTTGTTCTTGCCGGTTTCCTCGCGCAGTAGCGCTTTCATTGTGATTTCTTGTGCCATCGCTGCTATTCCATCCTAATGCAGTTTATTTGTCCGCCGTGAAGCAGCTCCGTTTATATAAACAGGGAACTGACGGAAGTTTCCTCGTGAATGCTCTTTATCGCATCGCCCAGCAACTCAGCCACCGAAAGCTGTTCGATCTTTTCGCACTTGCGCGCGGCTTCGTTCAGCGGGATCGAATTGCTGACGATCACCTTCTCGATTTTGGAATTCTCGATGCGCTCTATCGCGTTACCGCTGAGTACGGGATGCGCGGCAGCCGCCATCACGCTGTCCGCACCCTCCTCGACGAGCGCTTTGGCAACCTTGGTGAGCGTACCGGCGGTGTCGATCATATCGTCTACGATAATAGCTCGCCTGCCCCGCACTTCGCCGATCACGTGCATGATATCGGCCACGTTCGGGCTGCTGCGCCGCTTGTCGATGATCGCCAGGGAGGAATCGAGTCGTTTAGCGATCGCCCTTGCCCTCTCAACTCCGCCGCTGTCGGGTGAAACAATCACCATGCTGGGGATATTGAGTTCCTGTATGTGACGTACCAGTACGGGGGATGCGAACAGGTGGTCCACCGGGATGTCGAAGAATCCCTGAATCTGAGGAGCGTGCAAATCCATTGTGAGAATTCTGTCAGCACCGGTCGCCTCGAGAAGATTGGACACCATCTTGGAGCTTATCGGCACTCTGGGGCGGTCTTTGCGATCCTGCCGCGCGTAGCCGAAGTAGGGCATAACCGTCGTGACGCGTTTCGCCGACGCCCGCTTGAAGGCGTCGATCATGATCAGCAGCTCCATCAGGGTAGTGTTTACCGGATGGCAAGTCGGTTGCACGATGAAGACGTCCCGACCGCGGACGTTCTCAAGGATCTGGCAGTGGACCTCGCCGTCGCTGAAAGTAGTCAGCAGAATATCGCCCTGGGGGATGGCCAGGTGTTCGCAAATTGCTGCAGCCAGCTCCGGATTGGCGCTGCCCGAGAAGACCTTCAGCTTGCCGTTGCTCATAACCTCCAATCTCCGTTGGCTTTTCTATCAATACTGCTTGGCTGGGGCGGGAGGATTCGAACCTCCGATGCAGGATCCAAAGTCCCGTGCCTTACCTCTTGGCCACGCCCCAACCGTAGATCGCCGGAAACGAATAGTCGGGTCTATGGAAGGCCTTCGTGACCCGTTTTCAATTGCCGATAGTTAATACGGTCAGCCCGCGCTAAGTCCTTCCTCTTCGGCTGCATTTCCCTGCTCCACGGGAATATCTGCGGGCGCGCCGCTGGGCTCCGTCTCCAGGACATTGTTGTACTCGTCAATGATCGCTCGCTCCATCTTGCCTCGCATCTCGCTGTTGAGCGGGTGGGCGATGTCGCGGAACTTGCCGTTCTTGCCTTTCTTCGAAGGCATGGAGAGGAACAATCCGTTATTGCCATTAATGATCTTGATGTCACTTACGATAAAACAGTCGTCAAAAACGACGGATACGAATGCCTTAAGTTTGTCCTCTTCAACCGGGAAAACGCGAATCTCGGTGATCTCCATAACTCTACCCCCTCTCTCCCTCTCGCCCTGGCTGTGCAGCAGGGGATTACAGGAGTCTCATGCCTCCCGTTTCCGCGCGATGACGAACTGTCTGCGGAAATCCCTTTTCGTCAAAGAGCTGCATGTGATGGCTCCGACTCCTCGTGCCCGGAACTGCTCGGCTGCCAGCTCGGTGGTGATCCGATCATCGAACTTTCCGACTACCACCGGCCCGCTGCCACTCATTGCTGTCTCGATCGCTCCGGCCTCAAGTAACCCGTCCTTGAGGATTGCCAGCTCTGGGTGGGTGCGAAAAACGCTCCTCTCCAGATCGTTTTGCCAACTCATCCCGGACGATATGGATTCCCCGAGCGACAAGCGTTGCGTACTATCGCTGATTTGCTGCCCAAATGTCAAATTATATTGCTCGTAGGCGGACGCAGCACTGACTGAAAATTTCGGTACGAGCAGAACCAGATTCATTGGCGGGGCATCCTCCAGGCTCGTGAGTTCCTCGCCGCGGCCCCTGCCGACAGCGGTCCCGCCCAGAAGGAAGAATGGGACGTCGGATCCAAGCTCCGCGGCGGCGGAGAACAACTCATCATCGGAGAGCGGCTCACCGGTCATTATGTTGAGTGCGCGTAATCCGGCGGCGGCATCGCTGCTTCCGCCGCCCAGGCCGGCGGCGACGGGGATTCTCTTTTTCAGCCTGATTTCCAATCCGAGCCTGATTCCCGATCGCCGCGCGAACTCGCGTGCGGCCCTGAGTGCGAGATTGGATTTGTCGAGGGGCAACTGAGGATCATCGCAGACAAGCTTGATGTTGTCCTGCTCATCGCGCCACGTGAGGGACAGGGTGTCATGAAGGTCTATGCTCTGGAAAAGCGTCTCGATCTCGTGGAATCCATCAGCGCGCCGTCCCAGGACGTATAGTGCCAGGTTAATCTTGGCGAAACAGCGGACGGAAAGGCTATTTAACATATTCCTTGGCTGAGCGGTAGAGGAGGGGAGGGCCGGGCGGAACGTCGTCGAGTCGTACACGGTCGCGGTGAGCCCTGGTGGTGAAGATGAACTTTAGATCCAGCCCTTCGGGATTAAGATCGACGTCGGAGGCAGTGAAGCGAACCGATTCACCGTGCCGCTGCAGATCGATTTCCACTATTCCCGGCCAGACAACGCCGGTTCTGCGGTCAAGCCTGAAGCCAAGGTAGCGCGCGGCCACCACCGGCTCGTCGGTGACCGAATCGACGAAACGCAGGCTGCGCAACCGCCCGTAGGCGTCTACGTAGGCGTTTAAGCGTAAGTCGGCGCTCGCGTGGAAGCCGCTGACCAACAGGCCTCCGCCGTCCGCCGGATCGGTGTAGAGCTGGGAGTAGCTCCCGGGCTGGATCCCGATGCCGGAGAGCAAGGCTGACACTTCGGCAGGCGGGAGGTAAAGCCCGACCATCCTGTCCGCATTTTCCGGCGTGTTGGCCTCGTCCAGATAATACCGGTCGCGCTGATTGACCAGGTTGATTATCTCCGGTTTGAGAATCACGATCGCCTCGGCGCCCCGGTCGCTGCTGAGGTCGATTCTGCTGCGGTCGCCCTTTTCCACCACCATGTTGGCTGTGAGCTTTACCCGCTGGCCGTCGCTGTATTGAAAGAGAACCCGGTAAGCGCCGCTGATCAGGCCGAATTCCGACCAGTTTGCCTCGTACGCCGCCCAAGGATCCCCAGTGATAAGCGGGCGGTAGCCTTCGGGTCGCCGTTCGGCGCACGAAGTAGTCAGCCCAAGCGCGAAAACTACAACTATCGCGAGCGAAAGAATCCTCTTCATTTTATTGCCTGACTTCGTTGCCATCCTTGCCGAGCTTGCGTTCGAGTTCAGCAATCAGATCTTCTACCTCCTCGGTCGGTTTTAATCTGTACAATCCGAGCTCCAGAGACGCACGCAACTCCGAAAGGGCCTCCTGCGGGCGGTCGAGAGCGAGGTTCAGCCGGCCGAGGTGCTCGCGGACTTCCGCGGAGCGGTACTGTGTGCGCATTGAGGCCTTGATGTGCTCTTCCGCTTTCTCCAGGTTCCCGAGCTTGAAATAGGTCCAGCCGAGGCTGTCGAGATAACTGCCGTTGTGCGGTTGCACTTTCAGTGCGCGCTCGATCAGTTCCTTTGCCTGGGGAAGATTAATTTCCCTGTCGGCCATCATGTAGCCGAGATAATTCAAGGCAAGGTGGTCCGTGGGATCGGCTTCCGTCAATTCGCGGAAGGCGTTTGCAGCGGTGGAGAAATCGCCGCGCCTCTCCGCCACAACGCCGCGCATGAAAGTAAATCCCCGCTGCTCCCCGGCCTTTTCCACTCCCCGGGCCAGAATTTCCTCAGCCGCGTCGGGATCGTTGCCGTTGACCTTGAACTGGCAAAGCAGGAGATAGTTCTGGGGATCAGCAGGCTGGGTGCTGATCAGGCCTTCCAGTATCTCTTCGGCTTCCGCCGCGCGTCCTCCGTTTTCGAGGATCTGGGTTTTGAGCCTGGCGAAGTAGTTAGTCTGGCCCGGATAACGCCCGCTAGATTCCAGCTGTTGCAACAAGTTGAGAGCCTTATCGACACGCCCGGTCTGCGCATAAGAAAAGACCGTGTCCTCAAAGGACCGCGTGAGCTGGCTCAGGACGATCTCTTCGTACTGCTCGAAAATTTCGGCGGCCGGTTCGTAGTCGGCCATCAATTGCAGCGCCGACGCTTTGGAGATAAGCGCTTCGATTCGCTGGGCCCGGCTGGCTTCGCCGTTTTCGTTCGACTTGATAACAGAGTCGCAGTCCTCGACGGTGCGATCGTACTGCCCGGTGTTCCACAAATAGATGTTTGCGCGCTGCAGCAATAGCATCGGGTCGCCGGGATTTTCCTTCAACTGCTCGGAGATCAGTTCAATTGCATGGTCGAAGTAATCATTGGCCTTGGTGAACTCCCTTTGAGATTGGGCAGTCTCGCCCGCGCGCTGGAGCAGTTCATGGCTGCCGGGATCCAGACCTATGGCGCGTTCCAAGGCGTCAAGTTCCTCCGCCCGCTGGCCTTTCTCTCTCAAGCTGTTTGCAAGGCTCAGCCAGACGTCGCGCAGCGAGGGGCTCAGCTCAAGCAACCGCTTCTTTGCCGTGATCGCGTCGTCCAGCCGGCCCGTCTGCTCGTAGAGCATCGCCAGGAAAAAGAGGCTCTCCTGCTCCTCGGAATCCAGCTCCAACGCCCGATTAAAGGCTTCCTCAGCCTTGTCGGCAAAGGACTTTCCGCCGCCTGATGCGGCGATCTGAAGTGAAATACGCCCGATCAGGCGTGGGATCGCGGCATCCTCGGGAGAGAGTTGCTCGGCCATCTCGAGCTCGGAGAGTGCCTCGTCGAAGCGGTTAAGACCTAGCAACAAGCGTCCGAGAGTCACGCGCGGCGCTGCGGCATCGGGATCGGCCTCGATCACCTTGCGCAATTCCGTGACCGCCTGTTGGGGCCGGGCGGTGCGTAGATAATATCCTGCGCGCAGGTAATGCTGGTAGGCGTTGTCATCTGTGTCGGGCGCCGGTAACAGAGCGATCATCAGCGCCAAGGCTTTTACTATCAGTGTCATACCGCAGATGCTAGCACACTGCAGCGAGCCCCCACAACAGGAGCCTTGCCATCGTCCAGCAAGCTGGACAATCGTCTAACTCCGGCTACAAGTGTGCCGGCGATCACATTCCTGCTAACAATCTGTACCATCAAGGTTTAGATTCGAATTAATAAAAAGGGAATTTGGCACGAATGTTGCTCGTTTATTGATTGTAGTTACGACGCATGTGCGTCGCGGAGATAGGCGGTGACATCATGAGTGACGAACAGCAAAAGCAGAAAGTGTTGCTTAGGACGTTTGACCTGCCCGACATCTACTTCATTTCTGTCGCAGGTCTGGATGACGAGAACCATACCTTCTCGGCCGAGCGTCTCGCCGGCGAGAAGGGCATCGATGCAATCGCGCTGGACCGCTGGTACGAGCAATCCCGCCTCGCAGCTGACGCCGAAGCCAGGCGTGACTGCTGGCTGCAGATGGATGGCAGGATTTACGTGATCTGGGGCGCGTCGATCATGGCGCGCAACGATATCGGCGAAAACGGCGGCTCGCTCGAGCGCTGGGAGTTCAGCTTCGACGAGATGCGTCGCTACAGCCCCACCCCGAGCAAGTAAAACTCTCCAGAGTTAAAATCGGATACAGGATAGAAGAATCCTTATTTGAGGATTCATGCGCCCGCGTACGGAAAATTTGGCCCGGCTTGCAGAAGCCGGGCCGGGGATAAAACGGTCCCAGGCGATTATATTCCCATTCGCACTTCAGCGACGTCCGATAACAGGTACTTATGGTCTCCAGAAACCAGGTAAACATACCCGTCGCTGAAGGTTATTCCTTCGACTAAAACGTCCGCGAGGAGGGTTGTCGTCAACACAGCATCCTCCTCGCCCTTCGCTGTCACCGAGAAGGTGTAGGCGCCGTCGCTCATCTCCTGCCCGGCGTCGTCGAGGCCGTCCCAGTAAACCTCGTGCTGCCCCGCCTCTTTCACGCCGAGTTCGATAGTGCGTACTGCCGTGCCGTTTTTATCATTTATCGTCACAGTCACCGACTCAGCCGTACCGTCGAGAACGAAGCTGGCGCGCGTGGCAGTGCCGCCGCTCAACTTGATGGAATCACCCAGAACGGTGATCTGCTTGCCGATCAAATTGACCGCCTGGCTGTTGTTGATTGAGCTTTCGAGCAGGCTTAGCTCTTCCAGGGCACTGTTTATGCCCACCAACTGCTCGAGAGAGCTGAAGGTGGCCAGCTGTGCCACGAAATCCGCATTCTTTACAGGATCCATCGGATCCTGGTTTTGTAGCTGCATCACCAGCAACTGAAGGAAATCGCTCTGGCCCAGAGTCTGCGACGAGCCGGCCTGGCCGGTGTCGGCAGCTGGTGTGATGTTCATAATGTCTGCAATCATTTGTCTCTCCGCCGATGCAATACTATTCAGCTTAATCACAAGCACGGATCGTGCCATTTGCCGGGTGGAGTGGGTGAACTGAGTAACTTGTTGCAGCCACACTGGTTGAGGATTTCGTATCGGGCGCGACGGCTGTCCGCCACCGGGCAACTTTTGCCGCCGGTGGAAATAAGGGCCGGTATGACCGTAATTGACGGTAATGTGCCGTAAAATATTGATTTTAAAGTCTTTGTGCCGATTATGGCCTTGACGATTGCCCCCTAGTTATGGTATTATTCGGCGGTATTGCCGGTAAAAAAACCTCCTCTACTCCGGATGTGGATCCGGAACGCAATATTGGGTCGGTCGAATTGAAAGCGGAGAAATCAACGGTTTCGACTCATATACCTGTCATGGCAGACGAGGTGCTCGAGTTCCTGGATCCGAAACCCGGATGCGTTTACCTCGATGCCACGCTGGGCGCAGGTGGCCACAGCCGGTTGCTGCTCGAGGCTGCGCCTCCCGACAGCCGGGTGATTGCCTTTGACCGCGACGCCCGGGCGATTGAAGCCGCCCAAATAAACCTTGCCGAACTCGGAGAGAGGGTGAGCTTTCACAATGAAGATTTCCGCAGGGCGCCGGATATCCTGGGGGAAATCGAGCTTGACGGGGCGGTGGCCGACCTGGGCGTTTCTTCGCTGCAGTTCGACGATCCCGAGGCGGGATTCTCTTTCAGGTTCTCCGGACCGCTCGATATGCGGATGGACAAACGCAGCGAGCGGACGGCAGCGTATATCGTCAATAACTTTGCTTATGACGATCTCGCTGAAGTGCTTTGGCGCTACGGCGAGGAACGCCGCTCTCGGCGTATCGCCCGCGCGATCGTGAAGACGAGGGAGACCTCGCCGATCGAGAGCACGGACGAACTGGCGCGGGTGGTCAGGTCGGCGTTTTCAGCCCGGGAACAAAGAACCGCGAGGATCGACCCGGCAACGCGCACCTTCCAGGCGCTGCGAATTGCCGTGAACGATGAATTGGATGGGTTGGATGAGTTCATCTCAGCGACCGTGCTCATGCTCAAACCCGGTGCGAGGCTGGTGATAATCTCGTTTCATTCGCTCGAAGACAGGATCGTGAAGGCAACGCTAAGGAATTTGTCCGGCGCGTCGAGCGGTGGGAGGTACCTTCCGCCGGAAGAACCCACGCAGCCGCAAGTCCGGATTCTAACAAGGCGTCCGGTGCGGCCGTCGGAGAGCGAAACCGAGCGTAATCCGCGTAGCCGGAGCGCTCGCCTCAGAGCGGCGGAACGCCTGGCTGATGGAGAAGAGTAGTTGCGCGAGCTGAAATACATGCCGCGGAAGTTGATTGATAATCGCCCCGTGCGCCGCAAGCGCAGCGTCCGTTCGGTTCGCCGCCTGACTTTTGTTTTTATTCTCGGCTGCGCTGTAGTGCTGGGGATGATCTTCAGCGGCTGGGTGCGCTGGAAGCAGCGGGAAATTATGGTCCTCACCAACCAGCTACAGGCCTACAAGGAGGATATCCTCGAACAACGCAAGCATTTGATGCTCGAGGTTTCCCGGCTGAAAGCGCCGTCGCGAATTTCCCGGCTGGCCGTTGACGAGCTGGGAATGATCCGGCTCGAACAAAGCCGGATGATACATGTCAGGGATCAGGATGGTGGGGAGGCGACGCAATGAATCACCGCGTCCGCCTGATTCTGATCGCAATTGTCGTGTTCGCCTGGGCGGGGTTGATAGCCAGCCGTCTCGCGACCTTTCAGGTCTTCAGGTCCGATGATCTGAAGGAGCGCGCGGAGCGGCAGTACCAACACAGGGTTGTCCTGACTCCTAAACGTGGCACGATATTCGACCGCCGTGGAAGGACGCTCGCCATCAACGTGGACGCGCCCTCCGTTTACGCCATGACCGACGATGTCGAGGACCCTGAGGCGGCGGCGCAGTCCTTGGCGCCGTTGCTGGGCCGATCCTCTTCCGATGTCGAGCGGATGCTGACGCGCCGGAGCGGATTCGTCTGGTTGAGGCGGAAGATAGAACCGGATTTTAAAGACCAAATCGCGGCTTTGGGGATCAAAGGCATCCATTTCGTCACTGAAAGCAAACGCTTCTATCCTGCGGGCTCGCTGGCATGCCATGTCCTGGGTTTCGCCGGGATCGACAACGACGGTCTCGCCGGACTCGAGTATCAGTACGATTCCTACCTGCGCGGCAAACCGGGGCTGATGCTCGGGATCCGCGGTGCCAAGCGCGGCTATATCTTCAGCGCCGGCAAGGTGGTCAAGACGCCGACCGGGGGCCTCGATGTAACGCTCACCATCGACTCGGCCGCCCAGTTCATTGTCGAGCGCGAACTCCGGGCAACGGTAGAGGAAAGCCGGTCGAGAAGCGGCACCGTTGTGGTAATAGACCATCATAGCGGCGAGATCCTGGCGATGGCCAACTACCCCGACTTCGATCCGAACAATTACGGCGGCTCCAGCCCATTCGCACGAAAGAACAGGGCCGTTGTCGACGCCTACGAGCCCGGCTCGACGTTCAAAATAGTCACGTCAGCAGCGGCGATTGAGCAGGGCGTCGTCACCATGGACGAAATCATCGATTGCGGCAACGGTTACATCCAACTTGGTAATCGGATAATCCATGACCACCATGTCTACGAAGAACTCCCCTTTCGCGACGTCATCGGCAAGTCATCGAACGTCGGCGCCATCAACGTGGGAATCAGAGTGGGCGAAGAGCAGTTGCATCGGATGGCCGTGGAGTTCGGTTTCGGATCTCCGTCGGGCATCGATCTACCGGCCGAAAATCCAGGCCTGCTGCGCCAGACCGGTAAGTGGACGACCGGTTCCATCGGCTCGATAGCGATCGGACAGGAAGTGAGCGGAAATCCTGTTAGTATCATCCTGATGGCCGCCGCTGTGGCCAACGACGGTTATTGGGTGAAGCCTTATGTGGTCGAGAGAATAACTGATGCTGAAGGACACGAGGTCTACCGGGCCACTCCCGAGAAGCGCAAGATTCTTAGCGGCAGGACGTTGGAGTTGCTGCGCGAACTGACCAGAGTGGTGGTTGTCAACGGCACCGGCACCCTTGCCGAGATAGCTGGTATCCCCGTTGCGGGAAAAACAGGGACCGGAGAAGTTTCGGCTCCGCGCGGAGGTTATATCCCCGGCGCATACGTTTCCTCATTCGTCGGCTATTTCCCTTATGACAAGCCGAGGATCACCATGCTCTGCCTGCTCGACCGCCCCCAGGGTGAGTATTACGGCGGAGACGTGGCTGCACCGCTGTTCGAGAGGATCGGGAGAAAACTGGCGGAGCATCTGGAGATTCAGCGGACCGATCAGCGTTTCGCAGATTTCCGTCTCGAGGCTACCCACCGAAACCCGAACGGTCCGCCGAGCGGTTCTGAGGGGCGTGGCTTGACAAAGCGGGTTCTCAGTCAACCGGAAACGCCCCTGGTAATGCCCGACCTGCGTGGGATGAGCCTGCGGGAAGCGATTGCCAGGCTGACAGAGTTGGGGATAATCCCGGTGGTTGAGGGCTCGGGTGGCGGGAGAGTCGTCGGCCAGAGCCCCTCTCCCGGCGAGCCAATCGGAGGGCAGACCGTTGTCCGCTGTGGCGGCACGGGATTTGCTCAAAGTGTAGATCGATGAGACTGGACGAACTAATTGCAGGCCTCGAGGGCGCGTCGCTCAGCGGCGACGGCGCGGCCGAGGTGACCGGCCTGGAGTTCGACTCCCGGCGGGTCGGGCAGGGCTCGTTGTTTGCAGCGCTCGTGGGCGAAATCATGGACGGCAACCGATTCGTCGGCGTTGCGGTCGAGGCCGGAGCGGCGGCGGTGCTTTCAGAGTGTACAAAACCTGACGGGATAAAAGCAGCCTGGGTTAAGGTTCCTGATGCACGCGTGGCCCTGGCGGTTTTGTCCAAGCGGTGGTTCGGTGCGCCGGACGAGGAGTTGAAACTGGTCGGCATCACAGGAACCAACGGCAAGACGAGCGTGGCTCACCTGCTGCAGACGACACTCGGGCGGCTGTGGGGACCGGCCGGAAGGCTCGGTACGATCAGTTATCACACCGGCCGCGATGAAATCGCCGCCCCGCTGACAACCCCGGAATCCCCCGATATCTTTAGGATGCTCAGGGAGATGCGTGAGGTAGGCTGCCGCTCCGCTGCGATGGAGGCCAGCAGCCACGCCATCGATCGCAAACGTGTCGGGGAGATTGTGTTCGACGCTGTGGTTTTTACGAATTTGAGCCGCGACCACCTCGACTACCACGGCGACATGGAGAATTATTACCGCGCCAAACGGAGAATCTTCTTCAAGCGCGATGGATATTCGCCCGTCGCGGTGGTCAACGCCCATGACGAGTGGGGGCGGAGGCTCCTTGCGGAGACCGATCTCGACAACGTATCCTTCGGCTTCTCACCCGGTGCCGACGTTCGTGGGGACAAACTTCGCCTCGACCTGGAGGGGACTTCGCTCAGCGTGGTTACGAGAGAAGAGGAATTTGAGCTTCGCAGCGCGCTCATCGGTCGGCCGAACGCCGAAAACCTGCTCGCAGCGTTTGCCACGGCCTTGGCGCTCGGATTCGACGGAAGCGCAATCGCTGAGGCATCCGCCGGGATGAAGACAGTCCGCGGTCGGTTGGAAAGGGTGCCGTCGGATAAGCCTTTCGAGGTGATCGTAGATTACGCTCACACCGATGATGCGCTGCGGCGGTTGCTGCTGACGGCAGGGGAAATAACGCCCGACGGCGGGCGTGTGATTGTTCTTTTCGGGTGCGGCGGCGACCGCGACCGCGGCAAGCGCCCCCTGATGGGCAGGCATGCCGTCACTCTCGCCGATATCGCCATCCTCACATCCGACAATCCCCGCTCCGAGGACCCGATGGCCATTATCCGCGAGGTCGAGGTGGGGATTTCACAAGTTGAGAAGCGCAGAGCTGAGTACAGAATGATCCCCGACCGCGCCGAAGCCATCAGGGCGGCGGTGGGGATGGCGCGTCCGCGTGATTTGGTGTTGATATCCGGGAAAGGCCATGAGGACTACCAGATTATCGGCGATAAACGGCTCCATTTTTATGACAGGGAAGAGGTCTTAAAAGCTCTGGCTGAGTTATGAAGTACACGATAGCAGAGATTTGCAGGATCACCGGGGCGGAGGCCGAAGGGCTCCATCCAGGGACCGATATTGACGGCTGGTCGATCGATTCACGCACCGTTCAGCCCGGTGATATCTATTTTTCGATTGTCGGCGAGAATCACGACGGTCATAGATTCGCACCCGAATCTCTGAGGAAGGGCGCGTCGGCAGTGGTGGTGAGGCGCGATTTCAGCCTGCCAAACGAAAAAAACGGAGGACTGTTGCGTTGCGACGATCCCCTCGAAACGCTACACACGCTGGCTTCACACTCACGGGACGAAAAAGGCCTGCGTTTGGTTGGCATCACGGGCAGTTGCGGCAAGACGACCACTAAGGATATCACCGCAGCGATGCTTGGCAGCAGCCTGAATACCGGTAAAAACAAGGGTAACCTCAACAACATCTGGGGTCTGCCGCTGGGGATGCTTCGCCGCCCACCCGGGCTCGATATCTACGTTTGCGAGATGGGAATGAGCTACGCGGGCGAGTTGCGCAGAGTGACCAGCATCGCCCGGCCGGAAGTCGCCGTATTCACCAACATCCATGGCGTCCATCTGATGAATTTCAAGTCCATGCGTGAAATTGCCGAGGCCAAGGCTGAGATGCTTGAGGGAGTGCCGCCCGGCGGAGTAGTGGTCGCCAACGCCGACGATCCGGAGGTAATGCGGATTGCCCGCCGGAGCGGCTTGCGCACCATCACCTTCGGCGTCGAGAACGAGGCCGATCTGACGGCAGCCGGGATCGAGGATAGGGGCATCGACGGCCTTTCATTCGAGCTGAAGCTCGAGGGGCGAGCCCCGTCGGTTGCCAGCCCATTGCCAGGGCTTCACAATCTGCAGAACGTGCTCGCCGCGTTCGCAACCTGCGTTGCGCTGGGATTCGCCCCGGAAGTTATGATGAATGGTCTGGACAACCTTGATATGTCGCCCGCCCGCACCCGGCTTGTCCGCTTCGACGACGGCTGGACGCTTTACGACGACACCTACAATTCCAACCCTCAGGCGCTGCGTCTGACACTGGAAACGATTAAACGCAGCAATGGCTACGAGCGGCACATCGCTGTCCTCGGCGATATGCTCGAACTGGGTGCCGGCGAGGTTGAAGAGCACATCAAAGCCGGCCGTTTGATCGCCGGGATGGGCATAGATCACCTGATTGTTGTGGGTCCATTGGCGCGGCACATGGCCGAAGCCGCGATTGAGGCTGGAATGAATTCTGCTTCGATATTAATCGCCGACGATAAAAAAGCCACTTTAGAAGCCCTCGACGGGCAAATACGTCCGGGAGACCTGGTTCTAATCAAGGGATCGCGGGGAGTCAAAATGGAGACAATTGTGGAAGAGCTGACGCGCCGCTATCCAGCCGCGCAGGGCTCCGGGGGAGGAAGTAAGGAGAGATGATTTACCACCTGATGACGGTGTTGCAGGACAGCCTGGGACCGCTGCGCGTGTTCACGTTCGTGAACTTCAGGACCGCCCTTGCGATATTTTCGGGCATGATAATCTGCTTCGCTCTGGGTCCCTGGCTGGTGAAACGCCTGCAAGCGCTGCAGATCGGGCAAAACATCCGCGAGGAGGGCCCGGTCTCGCACCAGTTGAAGGCGGGGACTCCGACAATGGGGGGATTGCTGATCCTTGCCGCCGTGCTGGTTCCGACGCTGCTCTGGGCCGACCTCACTGTGCCGTATACCTGGGTTCTGGTCGGCGCAACGGCAGCCTTCGGCGCAGTCGGATTCGCCGATGATCTACTGAAGATCAAGCGTGGCAAGAACAAGGGACTCGGCGCACGCCAGAAGCTTGCGCTGCAGTTCCTGATCGCATTTGCCATCGCGGGCGTGCTCTTTTGGATGGCCGACGCCGGCCCCTATGCCGGCGAGCGTGGCGGTTACACTACCGCGTTGACCGTTCCCTTCACCAAGCAGATGGATGTTAATTGGGAAGGCGAGGGGGAGGCACGCCGGCAGATGGTTGACGAGAACTTCCTCGAGCTTGGCTGGCTGTTTATCCCGTTCGTGATGATTGTGATAGTCGGAGCATCCAATGCCGTCAACCTCACCGACGGGCTCGACGGACTGGCCATCGGAGCAACCGGCATAGCAGGCGCCACCTACACGGTGCTTGCTTATCTCGCCGGCAACATCGCCATCGCCACATACCTGCTGATTCCCTTCATCAGAGGGGTGGACGAAACCACGATTTTCGGTGGCGCGCTCGTCGGAGCCTGTCTCGGATTCATGTGGTGGAACTGCTATCCGGCCTCGGTCTTCATGGGCGACGTCGGCTCGCTGGCGCTCGGCGGCGCGATCGGCACCTTAGCCATCGTCGTAAAACAGGAATTGCTGCTGGCGATTGTCGGCGGCCTGTTCGTCATGGAGGCAGCAAGCGTCATCCTCCAGGTTATGTATTTTAAGGCGACCGGCGGTAAGCGGATCTTCCGCATGGCACCGCTGCACCATCACTTCGAGTTGAAGGGTTGGAGCGAGCCGAAGGTGATAACGAGATTCCTGATCATGGCGGTGATCTTCGCCATGGTTGGGCTGAGCTCTCTCAAGATACGCTGATGGAACTTAAGGACAAAAAGATACTAGTAGTCGGGCTGGGCAAGAGCGGTGCCGCGGCTGCGCGCTTCCTTGTCGAACGCGGCGCACGAGTCTCGGCGACCGACGCCAAGGATAAAAAGAAACTGGAGGAATACCTGAAAGGTCTCGAGGGACTGCCGATCACATGGCACCTCGGAGGGCATCCTGTTGAGGTGTTTCTAGGCTCGGACCTGATAGTCCTTAGCCCCGGTGTGCCGGCATCCATCGAGCCACTCAGGCTGACCCGAGAGAAAGGGATTCCGGTGATCGCGGAAGTTGAGCTGGCGAGCCGTTTCCTCGATGACAGGATCGTTGGGATCACCGGCAGCAACGGCAAGAGCACGACCACGGCGTTGACCGCCTTTCTGCTGCGTACAGCCGGTTTCGATGCCGTGGCCTGCGGCAACATCGGTTCTCCATTGATCAAGCAGGTGGCAAACACCTCACCAGAGCGGATACTTGTGGTCGAGCTGAGCAGCTTCCAGCTCGAGACAATTGATACGTTTCAGCCACAAGTCGCTACCGTCCTCAACATCACGCCCGATCACCTCGACCGCTACGACGGCATGGAGGGATACAAGCTCGCGAAACTGCGTCTGTTGAAAAACCAGGAGCCGGGCGATTTTGTGGTGATCGACGCCGACGAGCCTCACGCTAAGGAGATCGCTGCCACTACGCAAGCTGTTCCCTACTGCTTCAGCCGGAAGTCACCGCTAATGGAAGGTGTTTGCCTGCTGGATGGTACGGTGGTGCTGATGCGGGGAGGGCAGGCGCTGCCTATCCTCGGGGCGGCCGAAATCGGCATCCGCGGCCCGCACAATCTGGGCAATGCGATGGCTGCGGCTTCCATCGCTTTTATTCTGGGAGCCGCTCCGGAGGCCGTGGCGGAAGGCTTACGCAAATTCGAGCCGCTCGAGCACCGCCTCGAACCTGCGGGTGAGATCGGCGGAGTGTTGTTCGTCAATGATTCCAAGGCCACGAATGTCGACTCGGCCGCGGTGGCTCTGCAGAGTTTCGACTCTCCGGTGATCGCGATAATGGGAGGGCGGGACAAAGCGGGAGATTTCGCAGCGCTGCGCCCGCTCGTGGAGCAGAACGTCAAGCGGTTGATCCTTATCGGAGAGGCCGCTCCCAAGATCAGGGCGGCGCTCGAGGGTACGGTACCCGTTCAGACCTTTGGATCGATGGAGGAGGCGGTCAAGGCGGGCCTCGAAGCGGCGGACGGCGGAGACGTGGTTCTGCTAGCTCCTGCCTGCACCAGCTTCGATATGTACGACAACTTCGAGCAGCGCGGCAGGCATTTCAAGGAAATTGTCAGGGGGTTGATGAATGGTAAGAGCTGAGGTCAGGCGCTGGCAGCCCGACAAGGCGCTGTTCCTGCTAACCGTGGCGTTGGTCGTTGCGGGGCTGGCAATGGTCTTCAGCGCTTCGTCGGCCACGACTCTCGACCAGGGCCTCTCGCCTTTCTATTTCCTGATCAAACAGATCGTGGCTGCCGTGATCGGCTTCGCCCTGATGCGCGTGATGCTGACCTTCGATTATAAAATCCTGACCCAGCCTCGCATTTACATGACCGTGCTGCTGATCTCGGTCTCCCTGCTCGTGCTGGTGTTGTTCATGCCGGCGGTCAATAGAACCAACCGCTGGTTCACGCTGCCGTTCGTATCGTTCCAACCCAGCGAGCTGGCAAAGGTAGCGCTGGTTATTGCTCTCGCGGCGATCGCCGCGCGCTGGCGGGGCATGCTGACCTCATGGGGATTCCTCTTCCTCACTCTCGCGGTTTTCGTCACGCCCATCGTCTTCCTCATCGGTATTCAGCCCGACCTCGGCACCGCGGCCGCGGTGGCGGTGGTCTCACTGGCGGTGCTGTTCGCCGGCGGCATCGGCATGCGCAAGCTAATTGTGCTGTTTGTTATCGCCGGTATCGGTGTCGGCCTTTACATCGGCATCAGCCCCTACAGGCTGCAGCGCATCCAAGCTTTCCTCGATCCCACAGCCGATCCTCTCGGTTCCGGATTCCAGGCGATCCAGTCGGAGATCGCGCTCGGCTCGGGAGGCCTTGCGGGTGTCGGCTACATGGAAAGCCGCCAGAAACTCTTTTACTTGCCGGCGTCGCACTCGGATTTCATCTTCTCGGTGATCGGCGAAGAGTGGGGACTGCTCGGATCGCTGATGATCCTCGCTCTATTCCTCGCGCTGTTCTCGCGGGGCCTGCGGATTGCTTTCACCGCACGCGATCTCTTCGGTTTTCTGCTCGCGGCGGGGATCACGACGATGGTGGTCGGGCAGGCCCTGATGAATATTAGCGTGGCGACGACACTGCTGCCGACGAAGGGCATCCCTCTGCCGCTGATCTCGGCGGGGGGGACGTCGTTGATCATGACCATGGGCGCGCTCGGCTTGCTGCTGAACGTGTCGCAATACTGCAGGAAGAGATAAAAAGGTGGCCCCGAAGATCAGGCTGATTATCGCAGGCGGCGGCACGGGCGGCCACGTATTCCCGATGCTTGCGGTGGCGCGCGCGGTCGAGGAGGCCGCACCCGGCAGCGAGATACTCTTTATCGGTACAAAGCGCGGCATCGAGAGCCGCCTTGTGCCGCAGGCCGGCTACCGGATCAACTATCTCAAGATCGGCGGTCTAAAGGGCAAATCGGTGCTCAGCAGGGCAGTAACCCTGGTGCAACTCCCTTGGGCCATCATCGCTTCGGCGTTCACCATCGCCGGATTCGGACCGCATGTGGTGCTCGGCGGCGGAGGATACGCTTCGGGTCCCGTGGGGCTGGCTGCGTCAATGCTGCGGGTTCCGTTGGCTCTGCTTGAGGTTAATTCGCTGCCTGGCTTCACCAACCGCAAGCTGGCGCGGCGCGCTAAATTGAGCTTCATCGCACTTGAGGAGACCGCCAAACGGATGAGTTGCCCGGCGATAGTCACTGGAAATCCGGTGCGGTCTGAGGTGAGAGGAGAACCCGTCAGGGTGGGGAGCGGCCCGTTGCGCCTGTTAATCATCGGCGGCAGCCAGGGCGCGGTCGGCCTCAACAGCCTCGTTATCGACGCGCTGCCTCATCTGAAGCAGGCGGATCGCGGCCTGATGATCACGCACCAGGCTGGAAAACTGGATTACGAGCGC